>NZ_JAVDYB010000001.1:4142272-4448636 GCF_031458235.1 Catenuloplanes atrovinosus
GTCGACGTGCGCGAGCAGGCGCACCACCCGGGGCATCGCGCCCGGTACGGCGATCTCGCTCGCGCACAGCAGCGGCACGTCGTCGAGCCCGGCCTTGCGTGCGGCCTTGGCCGGGAACTCGGCGGTCAGGTCCGGCGTCGTGGTGAACAGCACGCTGACCACGTCGGTGCTGGTCAGCTCGTTGCGGGTCATGATCTCGGTGACCAGCTCGACGGTGGCCTCCATGATCCGGGACCGGTCGTCGGCGGACACCTGGACGGCTCCCCGGATGGCGTGCACCGTCATCGGTGCCATCCGGCCGAAGAGTCGGGGTGTGTCATGCGTGCGCCTCTCGTCGGGTCTCCGCGTCGATGAACGCGACCAGGCGGGTGATGCCCTCGTCGATCTCCTCGGGCGACAGGTAGCTGACCGAGAGCCGGATGGCCCGGCGTCCGCCGTCGTCCGGGTGGAAGTAGCGCATCGGCGTCCAGATCACGCCGTACTCCTCCGCGGACCGGGTGAGCGCCGCCTCGTCCGCCTCGAACCCGACCGTCACGCCGAGGAAGAAGCCGCCGGTCGGCTCGTTCCACCGCACGCCCAGCTCGGCGCGGCGCTGCGGGGGCAGCCGGTCGGCGAGCCGGTCGAGCACCCACCGCATGGCGTCGCCGTAGTGGCCGGCCGCCTTGGCGTTCAGCTCGGAGACCCGGCCACCGGCCGCGAGCAGCGCGCCGGCCACCACGGCCTGGCTCAGCGACGAGGTGTTGACCGTCACCATGCTTTTGATCTTCGACAGCTCGTCGGCCAGCAGCCCGGTCCGGCCGTCGTCGCCCACCACGGTCTGGTCGGCCACGGCGAAGCCCACCCGCGCGCCGGGGAACAGCGTCTTCGAGTACGACCCGAGGTGCACCACCGCGCGGTGCCGGTCCAGCGCCTTCAGCGTCGGCACCGGCGCGCCCGGGCTGACCAGCCGGTACGGCGAGTCCTCCAGGATCAGCAGGTCCTCGCGCGCGGCCAGGTCCAGCAGCGCGGCGCGGTCCGCGAGCGACAGCGTGGACCCGGACGGGTTGGCGTGGTCGGGCACCAGGTAGAACGCGCGCGGCCGGCGCCCGGCGGCCCGCTGATCCCGGATCGCCGCCTCCAGGATGGACAGCGAGAACCCCGCCGCCGACTCCGGCACCGGGCAGAGCGTGACGTCCAGCAGCCGGGCGATCCCGGTGATGCCCACGTAGCAGGGGCTGGAGACGAGCAGCACGTCGTCCGGGTCCCGGATCAGCGCGCGGACGGCGAGCATCATCGCCTCCTGCGCGCCGACCGTGACCACGATGGACTCGGGCCGCACGTCGATGCCCTCGTCCCGGCGCAGCGAGTCGGCGATGATCTCGCGGATCTGGCCGGCGGTCGGGCCGTACTGGTAGACCGCCGTGCGCACCTGCTCGGGCGAGGCGCCCCGTTCCGCGAGGTGGTCGAGATAGCGGCGGAGGTGGGTGAGCACCTCTTCGGTCTCGAAGAATCCGTCGTACGGGCGGCCCGGCGCGAATGAGATCGCCTCGGGATAGCGCAGGGTCACCTCGTTGAGGAAGTTCATCGTGTCCAGAACCGGGTCGGAAACGCTGGAATGCAATTCCGACTTACGTAGCACGGATGATCCCACCACAATTCTCCCGGTCGATTCCTCAGCGCTTGTCACTCGGTTCGACAATCGCACGCGTGGCATCGGTGAACAATGCGTCCAACCGACTGTCAGGCCGGTTCTCCGGCGCTGGACGGGGACGGCCGGGCGGGGACGCCGGCCCACGTGTCGTGGTCGATCTTCCGCAGCCGCTCGTCCTCGTTCTCCGTGATGCGCGCGCAGGTGTAGCGCAGCAGCGGCGGCGCCATCACCGACGTGACGATCGCGACCAGCACGACGATCGTGTAGCCGGCGGTGTTCAGGATGCCCAGCCGCAGGCCGGTGAGCGCCACCACCACCTCCACCACGCCCCGGGAGTTCATGCCCGCGCCGATCGCCAGGCCCTCCCAGCGGCTGAGCCGGCTGAGGCGGGCGCCCGCGTACGCCCCGGCGAACTTGCCGAGGATCGCCACCGCCAGCACCACCACCGCGGCGAGCGCCACCCGGGGCTCGGCCAGCGCGGTCAGGTCCATCCGGAACCCGGCCGTGGCCAGGAACAGCGGCGCCAGCACGGTGAGCACGACGGTGCGCAGCGCGGCCAGCTTCGCCTGGTTCGCCGCCCGCGGCAGCCCGACCAGGATGCCGGCCACGAACGCGCCGAAGACCGGCTCCATGTGCAGCGCCTGGGTCATCGCGGCGCCGGTCAGGACGATGACGACCGCGGTGACGATGCTGGGGCCGGGTCCCTCGGCGCGGTCGGCCAGCCGCATCGCCCGGCGCACCAGCGGCCGGCCGGCCAGCACGGCGAGGGCGACGAAGCCGAGCAGGTAGCCGATCGCCTGGAACACGTGCCCGGCGGCCAGCCCGACCGTGGCGGCCATCGACACCACCGACAGCAGGAACCAGCCGACCGCGTCGTCGATCGTGCCGGCCGCCATGGTCAGCTGGCCGATGTCGCGGTGCAGCAGCCGCATGTCGGAGAGCGTCTTGGCGATCACCGGGATGGCCGTCACGCACATCGCCACGGCGATGAAGCCGGCGAACAGCGTCCGGTCCGCCACCGGTGCGCCGCTGATCCAGTCGGCCAGCAGATAGCCGACGCCGAGGCCGAGCACCAGCGGGATGAGCAGGCCGCCCAGGCTGATCCGCGCGGCGGTGGCCTTGCGCCGCCGTACCATCGCGACGTCCAGGTGGGTGCCGGTGAGCCCGACCAGCAGCAGGATGCCGAGCTGGCCGACCGCGTCCAGCAGGTTCATCTGCTGCGCGGCGGACGGGAAGATCCAGCCGGTCAGGCCGGGCAGCAGGTGGCCGAGCAGCGACGGCCCCAGGATGACGCCGGTGGCCAGCTCGCCCACGATGGCCGGCATGCCGACCCGTTCCGCGAGGCTGGCGAGGAGCCGGGCGACCAGCAACAGCGTCACCACGGCGACCAGGAACACGAGCAACTGATGGCCGCCGAGCGACGGGGGCGGCGCGGTGAACGTCATCGGACGGCTCTCCTCGGATAGATCGGGCACCTGCCGGCCCTCCACCGGGTCCGGACCGCCGGCCCGCCCGTCCAACCGATCAACCGGCCGGCGGACATCCACAGTGGAGGGTCATGGAGCGTGCCCGCCCCGCGGCGGGCACGCTCCGGTCACGAGAGGGACGGATTACGACGCGGCCGCCCGCCGCAGGGTGCGGTCGCAGGCGGCCAGGTGGGCGCCGAGTGCCTCGTCGAAGCTCTGCTGGCCGGCCTCGAGCATCAGCTGACGCCGGATCGCCACTTCGCTGCCCGGCATCGCCGCGGCGGCGGCCGCGACCTCGGCCAGCGCGCCGCCCGGCTCCTCGGTGACCACATCGATCAGGCCCGCGGACGCGGCCGCCTCGGCCTCGATCGGCGTGCCGAGCAGCGCCGCACGGCGCAGCCCGCGGGCACCGCCCTGCCGGGCCAGCCGGTACAGCGCCATGCCCGGCCAGGTCGCGTCACCACCGACCGGCACGACCAGGCGCGCGCCCGCGGCCGCGATCCGCACGTCGGCGGCGAGCAGCACGTCCAGCGCGATGCCGCCGCAGTCGCCCGCGGCAACCGCGACGGTCGTCAGGCCGAGCCGCTCCAGCCGGCGAACCGTCCGCTCCCATTTGGTCACCAGCCCGACATCGAGCGTACGCGTCCACCCGGGCAGCGGAGCCCCGGACGCGTACACCACCAGGACTCCCGCGCCGAAATCGTCCTCGGCGCGGTCGCACAGCCGCTGCACCGCCTCGACCTCGGCGGCCGACGGCGGCCGGCTCCCGTCCACGCGCAGCACCAGGTCGTCGACGCCCGCCGCGGTCACCACTGGACCAGCGCCATCTCGATGGTGGAGCCCGGGCCCATGGTCATCAGCACGCCGTAGTCGCCGGGCTCGGTGACGCCCTCCTCGGCCAGCCGCTCGTAGGAGAACAGGAACGAGCCGCTGGAGAGGTTGCCGTGGTCGCGCAGGACGCCGACGGTGTGCCGCACGTCGTGCCGGCTCAGGCCCAGGTTCACCACGACCGCGTCGATCACCTTCTTGCCGCCGGAGTGCACCAGCCAGTGCGCGATGTCGCTGCGGCGCAGGCCCGTGCCGGCGAGCAGGCGGTCGATCACGGTCTCCGCGTTCGCGCCCACCACGTACGGGATCTGCGGGTCGAGGAAGAAGCTGAACCGGCCGAGGTCGCTGTCCCAGTCGTAGCGCATCGCCTCGATCGCCTCGGTGATCAGGAAGCTGGCGAACTTGAGGATGCGCGGTCCCGGCCGGGGCTCGCCGGCGCCGTCGCTGATCAGCGCCACGGCCGCGGCGCCGTCGCCGAACAGGCTGTTGACCACGGCGGTACGCATGCTGCCGTCCAGCGCGTAGGCGGCCGAGCACGCCTCGGTGCAGAGCACGACGCCCAGCTCACCCGGGTGCGCCGCGGACCATCCGGCGACCACGTTGAGCGCGTTGAGACCGGCGTTGCAGCCCATGCCCACGATGTCGGCGCGGCTGCAGTGCGGGTCGATGCCGAGGTCCTTGATGATCCGCGCGCTCAGCCCGGGGGTGAGGAAGCCGGTCGACGTGACGCAGCACAGGTGCCGCAGGTCGGACAGCGAGGCGCCGACGTCCTTCAGGCAGTTCTGCAGCGCCTGGCCGCCCATCTCGATCGCCAGGCGCTCGTGCTTGGCCAGCAGCTCGCCCTGCGGCTCCGGCCGGCGGCGCCCGTCCGCGTCCGGCTCCGGCAGCGTGAGGTGGCGGGCGGCGATGGCGCTGTTCAGATAGACGGACCGCACCTTCGGGTCGTCGATGCCGAGCACGTCGAGCAGCTCGGTCTGGGAGATCGGCGTGCCGGTCGTCGCGGTGCCCACTCCGACCATTCGGGAAATCGCCGGCGCCAGCGTTCCGGCGGGACGTTCGAGGGTGACCGTCATCGGTACATCCACCCCCACATGCGGCGCTTACTGCAGACCAGCTTCTTGACCGACCACGTGGACATTACGCACCTCTCCTGGAATGCCGCGGATAACTGCCACGACGAACCTAGAGAGGACCATTCATTCGCGTCAAACGCGCGTCCAACCGTTCGATTCTGTTTCCGGTAATGCGCATTCAGCGCCGGTGATGGCGCAATCCCGACCGGCTGTGCACGTTGAGTTTTCGGTAGATCTTGGTGAGGTGCTGCTCGACCGTGCTGACCGTGATGCGCAGGTGCCCGGCGATCTGCCGGTTGGTGTTCCCGGCGGCGGCGAGCGCGGCGACGCGCTGCTCGGCGTCGGTGAGCTTGCCGCCGTCCGCCGCCTCGGCCGGCCGCTCGGCCCGGGCCGGCTCGGCCGCGTGCCCGGCCGTGGTGGACGCGACCTCGGCCGCGTCCGCCCCCCACCGGGCCATCAGCTCGGCGGCCGACCGGAAGTGCGTCAGCGCGCTCTGCGGGTGCCCCATGGCCTCGTGGTAGAGCCCGAGCGCGTGCAGGTACGGCAGCACGAACGGGGTGTCGAACATGGCCGCCGGCACCGGCACCGCGAGGTACGTCCGCGCCGCCTCCGGGTCGACCAGGTCGGTGGCCGCGCGGACCGCGACCGACAGCGGCAGGCCGGCCACGATGCCCCAGGCCGGCGGCGGGACGAGGTCGAGCACCTCGCGGATCTCGCCCAGCGCCGTCCCGCCGTCCCCGGCGCGCAGCGCCGCCACCGCCTTGATCATGCCGATCAGCGCCCGGCGCATCGGCACCCGCGCGACCCAGTCCTCCTTCAGCAGCGCGTTGCACCAGGTGGCCACCTCGTCCGGCCGGCCGGTCCGCACCAGCATGACGAGCGCGTAGAGCGCGGGTGTGAGCGAGGTGCCGGCGCGGATCCCGTCCAGCATCTGATCGGCCTGCTCGGTCGCCAGGTCGTCGTACGCGGACGTGGCCGCGGACGTGAGGTAGGTGACCGCGGCCATCGGGCCCGATCCGGCCAGCGACGGCTCGACGGGCGGGCCGGTCTCCGCGCTGCGCTCCACGCCCAGCCCGGCGCGCCGGTACAGCTGCCAGAGCTGGGCCAGGCTCGATCCCTCGTCCGGCATCCCGGCCAGCCGCATCAGTTCGTCGGCCTCGCCGAACTCGCCCCACCACAGCAGATGCCCGACCACGATCAGCACGCCGGACGGGGTGAGCAGCCCGCCCCGCGCGTCGCGTGCGAGGCCGTGCAGCCACCGCGCGGCGCGGCTCGGATCGGCGTGCCACTGCGCGTCCGCGGCCAGCACCGCGGCCTGGGCGCGCTGCTCCTGGCCGGAGCTGGCGCCGACCGCGTAGCGCAGGCTGTTCACCGCGCTGTCGACGTCGCCGGCCGTCATCGCCTCCCGCGCCGCCTCGCCCAGGATGTCCACCCGCCAGGTGCCCTTGCCGCCGTCCTGCGCGGTGACCAGGTGCTCCGCCACCGCGCTCGCCGGCGCGCCACTGGCGTGCAGCAGCTCGGCCGCGCGGCCGTGCAGGGTGGCCAGGCTGCCCAGCGGGATGCTGGCCAGCACCGCCGAGCGGGTGTGGCCGTGCCGGAAGCCCTCGGCCCCGTCCGCGCTCTCCGCGCCGGCCAGGCCGATCTCGTACAGGTCCCGCATGCACTCGCGCACCAGCACGACGTCCGCGCCGCCGAGCTCGGCGACCAGCGCCGGGGTGGCGTATTCGCCGAGCACCGCCATCAGCCGCGCCACCTCGGCCGTGGCGGGCGAGGACCGGTGCAGGATGCGCAGCACGGCCTGCCGGAAGTTGACGCCGGGCTCGCCGGACGCCGGCCCCGGCAGCGCGGTGCGGTCGTCGAGGAGCGCGTGCACCAGCAGCGGGTTGCCGCCGCTGACCTCGATGCAGAACCGGATGGACTCCGCGTCCGCCGCACCGCCGAGCCGCTCGATCACCTGCTCGGCGACCTCCGCCGGGGTGAGCGGCGCCAGCTGGATCCGGTGACAGTAGGGCAGGTGCAGCATCTCGGCCCGCAGACCGGCCGTGTCCCGCTCGTAGGACGTGCACTCGTTGAGCAC
This sequence comes from Catenuloplanes atrovinosus, assembly GCF_031458235.1. Taxonomy (NCBI): domain Bacteria; kingdom Bacillati; phylum Actinomycetota; class Actinomycetes; order Micromonosporales; family Micromonosporaceae; genus Catenuloplanes; species Catenuloplanes atrovinosus. The sequence goes on from NZ_JAVDYB010000001.1 coordinate 4,149,347, forward strand.
GATGACCAGCTCGGAGTGCTCGATCCGCCGGACCACGTAGCCGAGGAAGCGCAGCGACTGCTCGTCGGCGAAATGCACGTCGTCGATGCCGATGACGACCGGCCGGCCGCCGATGAAGCGATGGATCGCGGCCCCGATCTCATCCATCGCCCGGTGCTCGTCGCATCCGCCGAACCACGCCGCGTCCGGGAAGGGGCCGGGCATGCCGGCCGCGCGCATCGACTCGACGAGCCGGTCCAGCACGCCGAACGGGCGTCCCCGTTCTCCCGCCGAGGCGGTGACCATGAAGCACAGGCCGCCCAGGCGCCGCGCGTGCGCGGTCATCTCCTGCGCGAGCGCCGTCTTGCCGGCGCCCACCGGGCCGCTGATCAGCAGCACAGCGCCCTTCCCCCGGGTGGCCGCCGCGTAAACGTCATCGAACAGAAGCAATCTCGAATTCTGCTCACTCAGCGTCACAGGTCCCCCGTACTCAGCAATTCTCATTGCGACCTGGGGTTTCACCTTACCGCCGCTCCGCCAGCTGAGAAACCCTTCATCCACTTCGGACTCCCGCGCTTCACGGCGGGCCTCTTGGACTCTCTCATACGGTACGGGAATCTCAAAGTTTCCTCGAAGGAGGATAAAACCTCAATGATCGAGACATCGGTCGCGGCGATATCGCATACGATCCACCGCAGCTCAGCGGCTATCCGCGCGCCATCACCTAGATCGATGTCGGCGATCGGACAGCCGGCCCGGACAACGGGGCCCAGCTCAGTGCACATGTGATGACCAGCCGAATCCCGCACGCAGCGCTCGCCGTACACGCGAATCCCAGCGACCGAGCCGGCACCCGGTGCACCCGGGGAGGACCGCCGGCCGCCCCGGGCCCGCTCGTGGGCGGGACACGGATCACGGCGAACCGCTCGAATGGGAATATGAACTCGGAAATGCACCTCATCGTGTCCAGTAACACTTTGGCCGAATACGCTATGCGAGCCATAAGATTTCTGCGACTCCCGGCTCCGTCGATACGGGAGTGTCAATGCCGGATAATCGAGAGAACGAACCAGGGGACCCGATGCCGACCGACTACCTGGAACTTTCATGTCGAAGGCCCGCACGAGCGGGAGAGGACGGGTGATCGTGGACCGCAATGCCGACCCGGTCACCGCGGACGATTTCGCGCGCGCCGCCGCCGGAATCCTTCCCGCCGAGATCTGGGACTTCATCGCCGGCGGCAGCGGTGCCGAGACCACGCTCGCGGCGAATCGCACCGCTTTGGACAGCGTCTTCCTGCGCCCCCGCGTGCTGCGTGACGTCTCCGCCTGCACCACCCGGTCGACGCTGCTGGGCCGGCCGGTCGATCTGCCGGTCGCCACCGCACCGGTGGCCTATCAGCGCCTGGTGCATCCGGACGGTGAGGCGGCCACCGCGCGGGCCGCGGCCGCGGCGGGGGTGCCGTTCGTCGCCAGCACGCTCAGCAGCGTCCCGCTCGAACAGGTCATCGAGGCCGGCGGGCGGGTATGGTTCCAGCTGTACTGGCTGCGCGACGACGACGCCACGCTCGGCCTGGTCCGGCGCGCGGAGCGGACCGGCTGCGACGCCATCGTGCTCACCGTGGACGTGCCGTGGATGGGCCGCCGCCTGCGCGACATCCGCAACCGGTTCGCGCTGCCCGCGCACATCCGCGCCGCCAACATCACGACCACCGACGCCGCGCACGAGCGCAACGGGCACGGCTCCGCGGTCGCCGCGCACACCAGCCAGGAGTTCACCCCCGCGTTGACCTGGTCGGTGGTCGACCGGATCCGCCAGGCGACCCGGCTGCCACTGGTGCTGAAGGGGTTGCTGGCCCCGGAGGACGCGGTGCAGGCGATCGAGTACGGCGTGGACGCGATCGTGGTCTCCAACCACGGCGGGCGCCAGCTCGACGGCGCGGTCCCCAGCATCGACGCGCTCCCGGAGATCGTCGACGTGGTGCGCGGCGGCTGCGAGATCCTGCTCGACAGCGGCATCCGCACCGGCACGGACGTGCTGCGCGCGCTGGCGCTCGGCGCCTCGGGCGTCCTGATCGGACGGCCGCTGATCTGGGGGCTGGCCGTCGGCGGCGAGCGCGGCGCGGCCCGGGTGCTGGAACTGCTCGCCACCGAGCTGCGCGACGCCATGGGCCTGGCCGGGTGCGAGGACATCGCCGCCGCCCGGCGGCTGCGCACCACGCGGACCCCGTCGGTGTCCGCGGGCCGCGCCGCACCGCCCGCCGTCCAAGCGTCCATCACCGCCGGTTGGACGGTCGCCTGACCGCCGGAGACGCGGGCCGGGCCGGCGCACCGGCCCCCCGCGTCACCGCCCCGACCAGCGCGGCGGGCGCTTCTCCGCGAACGCGCGCGGGCCCTCCACGGCGTCGGCGCTCCCCCGGCGGCGCTCCTCCCAGGCGTACGTGGCGGTGAACGCCTCCGGCAGCGGCAGATCGACCGAGCACAGCGCGGCCTCCTTGATCGCCCGGACCGCCAGCGGTGCCGCCTCGACCAGGTCAGCGACCCAGCCGTCCACGCACTCGTCCAGCCGGTCGGCCGGCACCACGTCGTTGACCAGGCCGTAGGCGTGCGCGGTGGCCGCGTCCATCCGCCGGCCGGTGAGCAGGTGCGCCATCGCCACCCGCTGCGGGAGCTGGCGGATCAACCGGAACACACCCCCGGCCCCCGGTACGAGCCCGAGCCGCACCTCCGGCAGCCCGAACACCGACCGGTCGGAGGCGACGGCCAGGTCGCAGGCGAGGGCCAGCTCGAAGCCGCCGCCCAGCGCGTACCCGTCGATCCTGGCGACCACCGGCTTGCTGAACCCGAACCGCTCGGTGAGCCGCGGCCAGCCCGGCTGTCCCCGGCTGCCGAAGGTGGACGGCGGCGTGCCCGCCGCGTCCCGCCGGGCCCGCTCCTTCAGGTCCTGACCCACGGAGAACGCCCGGTCGCCGGCGCCGGTCAGTACCACGACCCGGATCTCGCCGTCGGCCTCGGCGTCGTCCCACACCCGGGCCAGTTCCTCGTGCATGCGCAGGTCCATGGCGTTGAGCACGTCCGGCCGGTCCAGCGTCACCCGGGCCACGTGGTCCCGCTTCAGGTAGCGCACCCGGGTCAGGTTCACGCCGGGCGCTCCGCGAAGCGGCCGACCTTGGTGATGACGTCGTCGGCGTGGATGCGCAGCGCCTGTGCCAGCGCGAACTCGGCCAGGTAGGCGCGCAGCCCGTCGAGCGGCTCCTCGACCAGGTTGAGCATGCGCCGGTTGGCCACCACCGCGTCGCCGGCGAGCCGGGCCACCGCCCGGTCCACCGCGCCGTCCATCTCCTCCGGCGGCACCACCTCGTCCACCAGCAGCCGCGCGTCCGGCTCGGCCGCCATGATCCGGCGTCCGCCCAGGATGACCTGCCGCGCCAGCCGGGCCCCGGCGATCCGGCCGAGCCGCAGGTTGGCCGCGCCCGGGACGATGCCCTCGGTGGCCGCGGGCAGGCTGAGGTACGCGTCCGAGGCGGCCACCACGTGGTCGAACACCAGCAGGAGCTGGCAGCCGCCGCCGATCGCGAACGTGTCGACCGCGGCCACCCACGGCTTCTCCACCGGCGGCGCCCACCGGTCCGGGTCGTCGTCGGACAGGCCGCGCACCAGCTTGTGCAGGTAGCCCAGCTCGCGCCGGAGCAGGAAGCCGGTCAGCGAGATCCGGCCCGCGCTGATCGCCTTCAGGTTGATCCCGGCGCTGAACACCCGGCGGCCGCGGTACCGCGGGTGGCTCATCACGCCGCCGCGGACCAGCCCGACCCGCACGTCCGGGTCGAGCAGGGCCAGGTCGACGGCGGTCTCCATGTCGTCGACCTGCTGTTCGTCCTCCGCGTTCAGGCAGTCGTCCCGGCACATGGTCAGCCGGGCCACGCCGTCGCGCCGCTCCAGCCGCACCGCCGGGGTCTCCAGCACGCCGGTGCGCCGGAACTCCGGCAGCAGCTCCAGCGCGCGCGGCGTGGGCCGCAGCATCGCGTCCATCAGGTGCCGGCCGGCGCGCTCGGACCGCAGCACCGCGCGCAGGAAGATGCCCTGGTCGATCTCGCGTCCCTCCTGGTCCGCCTGCGGCCGGGCGCGCTCCTCGGTCAGTTGCTCGGGCGTGGGCACCAGTCCCGGGAACGTGTACGCGGCGCCCTCGACGAGCTCGGCCACCCGCAACGGCCGGGCGCGGCCCTCGGTGAGCTCGTCGTAGACCTGATCGGCGTACGCGTTCAGGAAGCCGGTCCGCCGGCGGCGGGCGGTGTCGTGCGCGGACGCCGCCTCGGCCCGCTGCCGTGGCGTCCGCGCGCCGGGCGGTGGCAGCGCGGCCAGCAGCCGCTCCGTGTCCGCCGCGATCTCCGCGAGGCGGACCCGGTCGGCGCCGAGTCCCCGTGGCAGCACCTGCACGACCATTCGGCTCCTCCGCTCAACGCATGGCGATCGAGGAAAGGGTATGGGGTTCCGGCATTTCCCCATCCGTGTCCAACCGTCGATCCGGTGCCGGTTGGACAGCGCGGAATGGCATCGTTCAGCGTTCCGCCGACATCGCCTTGGCACGCCGCCACTGCTCGTCGGTGAGGCCCCGGCGCCAATACCCGGAAATGGAGAGCAGCTCCTTGCGCATCCCGCGCTCACGCAGCAGGAAACGGCGCAGCTCGCGCATGGCGCCGCCCTCGCCGTGCACGAATGCCTGCACCACGCCGGGGTCGAAGGGCAGCGCCCGGACCGCCTCGACCAGGCTCTCGCCGCGGCTGCGGTGCACCCACCGGACCGCGCAGTCGGCGGCGGTCGGCAGCGGCTGCTCGTCCGCGGCGTCGGCCACCTCGATGACCGCCTTCGCCCGGGTGCCCGGCGTCATCGCCGCCAGCGTCACCGCGATCGCCGGTAGCGCGACCGCGTCGCCGGCCAGCAGATGCCAGTCGGCCTCGGGACCGGGACGGTACAGTCCGCGCAGGTCACCCATGAGCACCGGGTCGCCGATGCGCAGTCCGGACAGCCAGGACCGGGTCAGCCCGGCACGGCCGTGGTCGTAGATGTCGATCGCCAGTTCGGCCGCGGCCGGGTCCAGCGAGCGCACCGTGTAGGTCCGGATGCGCGGCCACGCCGACCGCGGCAGCTCCGCGTGCATGCGGCGCAGGTCCAGGTTCTCCGGAAGCGTCACGCCGGGCCGCGGAATGACCAGCCGCACGTACGTGTCCGTGAACGGGCCCGGCGTGACATGCGCTATGGCGGGTCCGGTGACGACCATTCTCGTCATTCGCGGAGCTATTCTCTCCAGGCGTCGGAGTGACAATCTGAGAAGAGGGCGCTCGGGCGCTGATAATCCGATCATGTTCCCTCCCGCCGATTGCCGGCACCCGGCAAGGATAGGCTAACAAACTGCATTCCAGAAATGCGCGGTCGGACACTTCGGTACGGTTGACAGCCGCCCTGACAACGCTGCGATAGTGACTCCGCCGACAATTCCCGGTGGGAGGGTTCATGAATGTCAGTGCCGAACCGGTGTTCCTCAGGCCCAACGCGATCATCGAGCCGCTGGTCGACCGGTTCTACGCGTGGCTGCACGTCGTGTCGCCGGCCACGGCGGCGATGAACCTGGCGAAGGCGCAGATCCCCCTGCTGGAGTCGTACCCGCGCGACGGCGTCGCCGGCCCGTCGCGCGGCGCGGAGGTCGAGGCGCTGCTGGACTCGATCCGGACCGACCGCGCGGACATGCTGGCGCTGGCCGGCGCGATCACCGAGGCCGACGACCTGATCCGGCGCAGCGCCACCGGTTTCGAGCTGACGCACCTGTACCCGAAGCTGCCGCCGGCGCTGCACGGGCTGGCCGAGCCGGCCTACGACACCGGCAACCAGGCGTCGCTGCGCCTGCGCGAGCCGCTGCTGTACGCGAGCCGGTACTACGACGCCAGACGCCAGTCGGTCCAGGTCTCCCTGGACACCGGCGCGGCGAGGCCGTCCATCCTGGACACGCCGCGGCTGTCCCGGCCGGACGCGCTGGACCTGCACGTCCCGTTCACCCACCCGGGCATCGACGCGCTGTTCGCGGCGCGGATCGCGCCCACCACGACGGACCGGCTGCGCGAGGTGCTCGGCCTGGACGACGTCGGGACCGCGCGGCTGCGGCGGTTGCTCACCGACGCGCCGCGGCTGTCACCGGACCGGCACATCGAGAAGGGCGGGCGGATTCGCTACTTCGGGCACGCGTGCCTGGTGATCCAGTCGGCCGGGACCACGATCGTCACCGACCCGTTCATCAGCGCCGGCGACGGCCACGATGATCGGTACACGCTCGCCGACCTGCCGGACCGCATCGACCTGGTACTCATCACGCACGGCCACCCGGACCACCTGGTGCTGGAGACGCTGCTGCCGCTCCGCACCCGGATCGGCGCGGTGGTGGTGCCCCGCTCCTCGCGCGGCAACCTGTGCGACCCGTCGATCGGGCTGTTCCTGCGCGCGCTGGGCTTCGAGGTCCTCGAGGTGGACGACTTCGACGAGGTCCCGATCCCGGGCGGCGGGGTGGTGGCGACGCCGTTCCTCGGTGAGCACGGCGACCTGGACATCCGCGCCAAGTCCACGTTCGTGGTACGGATCGCGGACGCGACCGTCTACGTGGGCGCGGAGTCGTCGGGCGCCGACCCGGTGGCGTACCGCTACGTCCGCGACCGGATCGGCCAGATCGACCTGGCGTTCCTCGGCATGGAGTGCGAGGGCGCGCCGCTCGACCGGCTCTACCACGGGCTGCTGACCCGGCCGGTGAGCGCGCCGATGAGCGAGTCGCGCACGCTGTCGCGCGCCACGGCCGCGCAGGCCATGGCGATCATGACGGAGCTCGGCGCGGACGAGGGCTACATCTACGCGATGGGCCGGGAGAGCTGGCAGAGCCACGTCATGGCCGCGCCGGACGCCGACGACACGTTCCAGCTCAAGCAGATCGAGGAGTTCCTCGGCTGGTGCTCCGGCAACGGCATCACCGCCGAGCGTCTCGCCGGCCGCCGCGAGTGGCGCTGGTAGACGCGGACGGCCGGGGGCCGGACCACCGGATGCGGCGGTCCGGCCCCTCTCGCGCCGGCGGCGCCGGGTCAGCTGGCCACCCGATGCCCCGGCACCCGGGTCGCGAAGTCCGCCCACAGGTCGGCGAACTGACGCGCCAGGTCGGCCACCACGTCGGTGCAGTGCGGCGGCACGTTGTCGACCATCGTCTCCCACTCCTTCGCCCAGTGGGCGTGCAGCGACAGCAGCCGCAACAGGTTCCGGCCGGTGTCGGTGTACCGCAGCGCCGGATCCCCCATCAGCCGCTTGATGACGACGGCGCGGTCGATCATCGGCTCGTGCCGCTCACCGGTACGTACCAGGTTCAGCGTGTGCCGGTCCCGGCCCCTGCCCTTCGCCGCCGGTTGCGCGGCGTCCCGCCCGCGCCGTGACGGCACCAGCTCCGCGCCGCTGAGCAGCCGGTTGCGCACGTCGCGCGCGGTCTCCGGGGAGATCGCCGCGGCCTTGGCGACCTGGCGCAGCGACAGGTTGGGGTTCTCCGTCATCAGCTGGCCGGCGAGCAGCCGGCCCGCGCTGCAGTCCAGCGGGCGCACCCGGCCGTCCTGCCCGATCCGGCTGGACGCCGGCGCCGAGCCGCCGGTCATCCGCCGCCGGATGTCCGCGACCGTGCCCGGCGAGATGCCGGTCACCGCCGCGACCCGCCGGTCCGACCACTGTGGATGCGACAGCGCGATGCGCTCGGCCGCGCGCTTGCGGTCGGCCAGCGCCAGCGGCAGGCCGTGGGAAACGTTGAGCCACACCGACAGTACGAACGCCTCGTCCTCGGTACCGTCGAAGAAGCGACCGGTGATGGTGTTCTCACCGCGCCGGATCGCGGCCTGGATCCGGTGGGTGCCGTCGATGACACGCATGGTGGGGCGGTGCACCACGATCGGCGGCAGCTCCTGCTGCACCGCGGCCATCGCCTCCACGTGGATCAGGTCGGCCCCGGCCTGCCGGGGCGATCCGCTCAGCACGAGCGAGCTGATCTCCATGTCGATGACCGGCTGCCGGTTGATGTCCTCTTCCTCTGGTGTCAAAGCAGCTCCTAAGCTCGTGACATCGCGCGCGCTCGAGGGGGACCGGCGCGCGGGTGAAGTCAGGGCGGGCCTCGAACGAGGCCAGGCACACGACGGCTCGGTACGGCCGTGCCTCCGGCCTGAGCCCATGCCGGAGCGCCGCGCCGGAACAGGGGGTTTCCGGGCGGTTTCGGGCATGGGGTGGCCGATGACCGATTCGGCGGATCCGTGGCTGACGGCGCGCACTTCCGTGCAGGGGGCGCGGAGGCACGCGTGGGGCGATCCACCGGATGGGATGGGCACGCCGCAGTCGGCGCGTCGCGGAGGCGTTCCGCGCGCGATCGTGTGGCCACGACCGGTCCACAGTGACCGGTCCGGGCACGTCGGCGTCGCGCTGTCAACGGGACGGAACGCGCGGCGGAACTCAGTCTTCGATCATGGACTCTTCTCCCCGTGTGTGTGGCGGCTATGACCTGCCGTGTTCGCGGGCATTGTGTGGCGCTTGCCCCGACGGCCCCAAATTACATCCACTTGTTGCGATGGGTAACCCCTGTTCCACTCCCCGTAGCGGCACCCCTAACCCCTACCCCGGGGTGCCGGCCGGGGTCACACACCGGCGGGGACCTGCGTGAAGGCACCGGCCGGCAGCGCCAGCTCGCGTCCCACGACGGGCGGCAGTGTCGCCACAATGTCCGCGATTTCCCGGATATCGGACTCGGGCAGTGCCTGGTCGCCGTCGCAGAGCGCCATCTTCGGCTCCGGGTGGACGTCGATGAGCAGACCGTCCGCGCCCACCGCGATCGCGGCCCGGGTCAGCGGCACCACCAGATCGCGGCGCCCGCCGGAGTGCGACGGGTCCACGATCACCGGCAGGTGCGACAGCCGCTGGGCCACCGGCACCGCGCTGATGTCCAGGGTGTTGCGGGTGGCGGTCTCGAACGTCCGGATACCGCGCTCGCAGAGCACGATGTCCAGGTTTCCGCGCTGCGCGATGTACTCCGCGGCGCTCAGCCACTCCTCGATGGTGGCGCTGAAGCCGCGCTTGAGCAGCACCGGCTTCCCGGCCGAGCCGACCGCCTGGAGGAGTGCGAAGTTCTGCATGTTGCGGGCGCCGACCTGGAGCATGTCCGCGTAGGACGCCACCATGTCCACGCTGCCGGGATCGATGACCTCGGTGACGACCGGCAGACCGGTCTCCGCGCGCACCTCGGCCAGGATGCGCAGACCGGCCTCGCCGAGCCCCTGGTACGAGTACGGCGATGTGCGCGGCTTGAACGCGCCACCGCGCAGCAGGGAGGCGCCGGCGGACCGTGCCAGCCGCGCCGCCTTGAGCGTCTGCTCCGGCGACTCCACCGCGCACGGACCGGCGATCACGGTCAGCGTGCCCGGGCCGATCGGCACGCCGCCGACCCGGATCACCGACCGGTCCGCGTGATGCTCCCGGCTGACGAGCTTGAACGGCACGGACACCCGGATCACCTGGAGCACCCCGGGCAGGCTGCCCAGGTTGAGCGCCTCGAAGTCGGCCACGTCGCCGACCAGCCCGACGATGGTCCGGGACAGGCCGCGACTGACGAACGCCTGCCCGCCGGCCGACCGCACCGAACCGACGACCGCGTCCACGTCCGCCGGGGTAGCACCCGGCGCCATCACGACGACCATGACAAGTCTCTCCTCTTCTCACCCTCACGGGTTGCGCTCGGTCTTCCTGGATTCGCGGCACGCCGCCGCACACGGCAGCGGCGACCCTCGTGGTGCACCGGTTCTCCCACCTGCCCGGAGACCGACACTCCACGAAGGCCGCCGCCCGAGGAGCACACCCCTGACCGTGCGATCAGGGCTGCGACCAGTTCCATTCGTGCTGGTCGAGCAGATGGGCGAACTTCACGCCCTTGTTCGCGCACCAGGTCTCGAACTTCGCGATCTGCTGCAGCTGGTACGAGTCCTCGTTGTAGCTGGTGGCCATGACGTGGCCGAGCCAGCTCTCCTCCCCCATCGCGTAGATGTACGCCTCCTCCGCACCCAGTTCGGTGACGATCTCCGCGGCCTGCGCCGCGTCGGAGCCGGACATCTTGCGGGTCTCGGCCATCTTCTTGGGCAGCGCCTTGGTCAGGTACGGCTGGTACTGCCAGCTCAGCGGCGCACCGTCGCACTCCATGCCGATGAACGCGATGTCCACCCGGCCGAGGTGGGCGCGGACGTAGCGGTAGAGCACCGGGTCGACGCCGGAGGAGTCCGCGCCCACGAAGATCGACTTCCCGCCGAGGCGGACGAAGTACGTCGACTTGGCGCGGATGTCCAGGTCGGCGTGCTCACCGAAGAACGGCGTGGCGACGATCTTGCCGCCGGGGAACTCCACCTCGTCGAAGTCGTTCACCTCGATCGCGGGCAGCCCGTAGCTGCGCAGGTACAGCGCCAGCGAGGGGTCCGGCAGGTTGCCGCGGGAGCTGCGCGGCACGATGAACGTGCCCACCCGGCCGCGCAGCTGGAGCAGCGTCTCCGGCACCAGGTGGTCGGAGTGGCCGTGCGTGATCAGCACGTAGTCGATGAAGTCCGGCAGGTCGTTGTAGGTGTACCGGCCGGTCGCGCCGGTGTCCGCGCTGATGAACGGGTCCGTCATGATGGTCACGTCGGGCGTCTGCATCAGCAGGCAGGCGTGGCCCCAGTAGCGGATTCGGGCACCGGCCGCGACGTGCCGGTCCGAGGCCAGCGCGGACTCCGGCACCAGCAGGCGGGAGAGCTGCGCCGCCTGCGCGTCGTCGAGCTCCAGCGCCTCGCGGAGCGCGCCCGGCGTGGTGGGCCGGACCCGGGACCGGAACAGCGCCTCCAGGCCGGGGTGGTGGAACGGGATGGAGAGCTCCAGCACGTCCGGCGAGGGCAGCCGCGGCGTGCTCATCACGAACGGCCGCTCGATCCCGGTCTCCACCGAGATCTGCACCGACTGACGGTCCTCGGTGTACGCCTTGCTCTTGTAGACCAGCGGCTCCTGGAAGTGCATCGAGGGCGCGTTGTTGGTGTCGTAGGTGACCTCCACCAGGCCGGCCAGCTCCGCGGGCAGCTTGGGGTAGAGCGGCCGGAGGTCGTACCCGGTCGCCTCCGCCAGCACCAGCTTCTCCGCCTCCGCGATCGCCTCGGCGAACCGGATCATGTCGGCGCGGTCCCGCCGGATGGTGGCGAGCAGCGCCGCCACCTCGTCGGCGCGCTTGTCGTCGACGTTGATGAAGAACCCGCCGCGGAACTTCGGGTCGCGGCTGCCCCGGAAGTGCCACTCCGGCGCCTGGAGGTAGGACTCCATCATCGGGATCAGCCGGTTGGCCAGCGTCATGGTGGCCATGACCGGCGCCGTCGCGTACATCGAGGCGTAGAACCGGTCGACCAGCGGCTCGATGATGGTGTTGGGCCGGAGGAACACGTGCTCGTCGCTCATTCTCACTCCTTGTGATCGAATAGTGGGCTGTCCGCACCGGAGGACACGCCGGCGATCAGGTCCACGAACGACTCCGCCGCGGCGTGCTCGCTGTTCGTGACCTCCCTGGCCCGCTGGAAGTACGAATCCGCGGGCGCGTCCGTCCCGTGGAAGGACGCCAGGACGCCGGTGACGGCCGCGTACTCGCGGCGGTACCGCGTCTCGAACTCGGTCAGCGCGGTCTTCTCGTCCACGCCGCCCGCGAGCACGCCGCCGACCGACCGCGCCGCGAGCACCGCGCCGTAGGTCGCCAGGTGCACGCCGGAGGAGAGCACCGGGTCGACGGCGCACGCGGCGTCGCCGGCCAGGATCACCCCGGGCCGCCAGAACGACGTGCGCTCGTAGGAGGAGACCTCGGTGACCCGCAGCCTCCCGTACCCGCCGGCCCGCACCCGCGACGCCTCGGCCAGCAGCCGCGCGACGACCGGGCACTCGGCGATCAGCGCCGCGAAGAACGCCTCCCGATCGCCCTCGGCCGGCACCGCCGACCCGGGCGGCAGCACCGCGCCGACGCTGCACAGCCCGCCGATGATCTGGGTGTACCAGAACCAGCCGCCGCCGAAGGCCGCGATCAGGTTCCCCTCGTACGGCGCCGGCTCCGGGCACCGTCCGAAGTAGCCGGACACCGCCGTTCCGCGCGGCAGGCCGGGGTGCGGCCGGACCGCGCCGACGCCGGCGTCCAGCGGGCCCTCCCCGCCCGTGGCATCCACCACGAACCGCGCACGCACCGCGCGGCCGGCACCGTCCGGGCCGGTGTAGCGCAGGCCGGATGCCCGGCCGTCGCCCTCGGTCACGCCGGTGGCCGTGCACCCCTCACGCACCTCGACGCCCCGCCGCCGCGCGTTGCGCAGCAGCATCTCGTCGAACCGTGCCCGCTGGACCTGGTACCCGAACGACGTCTGCGCGGTCAGCCGCGGCGAGTCGGCGAACGAGTACGTCCACGGCTCCGGATCGGTGCCCCAGCGGAAGGCGCCGCCCCGGCTCACCGTGAAGTCGGACGCCGCCAGCTCGCCGGTGAGGCCGAGCATCCGGCACACGCCGTGCACGGTGGCCGGCGGCAGCGTCTCGCCGAGCCGGTACCGGGGGAAGACCTCCTTCTCCAGCAGCAGCACCCGATGGCCGTCCATGGCCACCAGCGTCGCCACCGTCGCGCCGGCCGGCCCGCCGCCGGCCACCACCACGTCGAACTCCTCCACCGGCATCTCCACCATCCCCGTCCGCCGCCCGCTACCAGGTGACCGGCAACCGGTCCGGGCTGTCGATGAACGCCCGCCGGAGCCGTACCGAGTCGGCGGGCACGGCCAGGCTCAGCCCGGGGAACCGCCGCCACAGGCTCTGGTAAGCCATGCGCAGCACCGCGCGCGCCACCGCCGCACCGATGCAGTGGTGGATGCCGTGCCCGAACGCCAGGTGCGGGGCCGCGGCACGGCTCGCGTCCAGCGTGTTCGGCTCCGGCGTGAGCGCCTCGTCCCGGTTCGCCATCAGGATCGAGCAGAGGACCATGTCCCCGGCCCTGATCAGCTGCCCGTCCACGACCACGTCCCGGACGGCCATCCGCGGCGTCGGCTGCTGGATCGCGGACAGGTACCGCAGCAACTCGTTGACCAGCCGGTCCGCCTCCTCGCGGCCGGCGAAGAGCAGTCGCCGCTGGCCGGGATTCTCCAGCAGCGCCAGGATGCCGTAGCCGAGCATCCCCGCGACGCTCTCGACGCCGCCGAGGACGAGCGCGGTGCACACGCCCTTCAGCTCCTCGTCGGTGACGTCCGCACCGTGCTCGCGCACCAGCATGCCGATGAACCCCTCGTCCGGGTCCTTCCGCTGCGCGGTGATGAGCTTGTTCAGGTACCGGTTGAACGCCGCGCTGTCCGCCGCCCGGGCCTTGTACCCGCGGCTGAGATCGACGTTCTGCCGGACCCGCCGGATGAACTCGGTCCGGTCGTCGCGCGGGATGCCGAGCAGCTCGCACAGGGTGCCGCCGCCGACCGGGTCGGCGAACAGCACCTGCACGTCCGCGGGCGGGCCCTCGGCCTCCACCTCGTCGAGGCACTCGTCGATCAGCGCCTGGATCGCGGGCTCCAGGCGGCGGATGCGCCGTACCGTGAACTCCGGGGTCAGCATCCGCCGCAGGCGGGTGTGTTCCGGCGGATCGTAGGCGCCGATCTGCCCGACCACCTCCGGCGGAACGGGCACGCCCTCGCCGCCGGCCGGTTCCGCGTCGGACACCCGCGGCCGCGTCGAGAAGTTCTCGTGGTCGCCGATGATCCGCCGTACGACGTCGTAGCCCATCGCCTGCCAGACGTAGTCCCTGCCGGTCTGGGTGATCGCGCCGCCGGTGATCCGGATCAGCGGACCGTGCGCCCGGAGGGCGAACATGTCCTCGTGCGGGTCGCAGCCGGTCCGCCGCATGTACTTCGCGGACGGCTCCACCAGCGGCGCGGCCTCGTCGACGTCGGGTTCCATGGCGGGCCGGCTCACGCGGGACGGTAGGGCAGCCACTTCATCCCGTCGGGCGAGACCACCAGCCCGCCGGGGAAGATCGGCAGCTCGGGTTCGGCGTCCGCGCCCAGCACGGCCTTCATCTGCACCTGGCCGCCCTCCTGCATCACCTGCTTGACCACGTGCGACTTGAACATCGGCACCATGTTGCCGTCGTCGCTGGAGGCCATCTGGTCCACGGCCGCGGCGAACTCGGCGCTGCGCTCGGCGATCCGGCCGGACGCGGCCAGCGCGGCCTCGCCGGAGGAGACGCCGCCGATCAACTCCACGAACGACTCCAGCTCGGTGCGCTTGTTGTTGGTGACCTTCTTGGCCTGCCAGAAGTACGACTCCTCGTTCACGTTCATCTCGTAGAACGACACGAGGAACTCGTAGAACACCCCGTACTCGCGGCGGTACCGCGCCTCGAACTCGGTCAGCGCGGTCTTCTCGTCCAGGTCGTCCGCGAGCACGCTGTTGATCGAGCGGGCGGCCAGCAGCGCGCTGTACGTCGCCAGGTGCACGCCGGAGGAGAACACCGGGTCCACGAAGCACGCGGCGTCGCCGACCAGGATCATGCCGGGCCGCCAGAAGCTCGTCTGGTGGTACGAGTAGTCCTTGCGCACGCGCAGTTCGCCGTACCGCCCGGTGGTGATCCGGCGCGCGTCCGCCAGGTACTCGGAGATCAGCGGGCACTCCGCGATCAGCGCCTTCAGCGCCTGCTCCCGGTCGCCCTGGATCTTGTCCGCGTCCTCCCGGCGCACCACCGCGCCGACGCTGGTCATCGTGTCGCTGAGCGGGATGTACCAGAACCAGCCGCTGTCGAACGCGACGCTGAGGATGTTGCCCGAGTACGGCGCGGGCAGCCGCTTGCCGTTCTCGAAGTAGCCGAACAGCGCCAGGCTGCGGAAGAACTCCGAGTAGTTCCGGGTGCCGCCGACGCTGTTGTAGAGCCGGCTCTTGTTGCCGGACGCGTCGACCACGAACCGGGCGTACACCTCGCGCTCCGCGCCGTCCGGGTCGGTGTAGCGCAGGCCGGTCACCCGCTCGTCACCCTCGATCACGCCGGTGACCGCGCGGCCCTCGCGCACCTCGACGCCCTTGCGCCGCGCGTTGCGCAGCAGGATCTCGTCGAACCGCGCCCGCTCGACCTGGTAGGCGAACGACGTCGGGCCGGTCATCTTCGGCGAGACCGCGAACGAGAACGTCCACGGCTCCGGGCGGGCGCCCCACCGGAAGGTGCCGCCCCGCTTGATCGGGAAGCCCGCCTCGGCCAGTTCCTCGGTGACGCCGAGCATCCGGCACACCCCGTGGACGGTGGAGGGCAGCAGCGACTCGCCGATCTGGTACCGGGGGAAGACCTCCTTCTCCAGCAGCAGCACCCGATGGCCCTGCATGGCCACCAACGCCGCCAGCGTCGAACCCGCCGGCCCGCCGCCGGCCACCACCACGTCGAACTCTTCCACTGGCATGTCGCACCGTCTCTCGATCGAGTGACTGATCTACTGTGGTTGATTCTCTCGTCGCATCGCGTCGTCGTGAAGCAATTCAGATAGACACTGGCGAATCAATGGTCATAACCGAACCGGGCGGCCAGCGCCGCGAATTCGGACCCGTCCCGCAACCGTTCCCGGTAGGCGTCCTCGATGTCCTGACCCATGAAGGCGAGCGACTGGCCCTGCTTCCCCTCGCCGATGAACGAGAATGCGTTCCCCGGCTCTTTCCCGGCCCATCTCGTCACCGGCGGCGGTTTCCGGCCCGCCTTGTCCTTCTTCTCCATCTCGCGCATGCGGTCGATCGTGCTGCCGTCCACCGCGAGCTGGATGTCCCGATCCCGGACGGGCCGGCCGAGCTCCAAAAATTTGACGATCTCGGTGAACTCGCCGACCGGATCGCCGCGCATGTCCTCGTACCGTACCGTCAGAATCTCGATGTCCGGAAAACTCCGCCGGACGATGTCGGGCGAGCTCCACGCCTTCAGATTCTCGGTCCACGATCCGATTCCGATGCGGCCGCGATCGGCGAAGAAACTCTCGTGCGCGATAAAGCCCTCGGCGATCCGCCGGCACGCCGCCGTGTCGTCCCGGGAGATGTGCATCATCCGCAGGCTGCTGAGCAGCACGTCCCGCGGGTTCCGGACGATGTAGACCGCCTTGCGCGACAGGTCACGGTAGAGGCGCAGCAGGGGGACGTCGGGCAGGAAGTGGGTCTTGACGAGGTACGAACCGTCGTCGTCCCACGGCGGCACGCCGCCCTCCGCGATCATCGGATGGATGTCGGGGATCAGCTGTTGCAGACCTCGGAGACTCTCGGCCGGAGCACCACCGATGTAGGCCGTCAGCATGCTGCGCAGCCAGGTGTTGCCGGACTTGGGGTAGCTGGCGATCCAGGAGATCCGGGTCATCGTGCTCCTTCTGTTCGTGCCGGTCCGGGCGGATGACGGTCACCACGCGACCGTCAGGCTGGTCAGTCCGTACGCCGGGGTGCTCGTCCGGAACGCGGGCGGCAGGTCCGGGTCGGCCTGCCGCAGGCCCGGGAAGCGCCGCCACAGCGCGGTGTAGACGGCGCGCAGCTCCAGGCGGGCCAGCGCGGAGCCGAGACAGTGGTGGACGCCGTGCCCGAACGCGACGTGCGGGACCGGGTCGCGCGTGACGTCGAGGCGGTCCGGGTCCGGCAACAGCCCGGGGTCGCGGTTGGCGGCGGGGAGCGAGCAGAGGACCGTCTCGCCCTTCCTGATCACCTGGTCCCCGACGGCGACGTCCTCCATCGCGGTCCGCGGCGTGGGCGCGTACGGCACGGTCAGGTACCGGATCAGCTCGTCGACCGCCCGGTCCGCCGACCTGTCGTCGCCGCGCAGCGCCGCGAGCTGCTCCGGGTGGCGCAGCAGCGCGAGCACGCCCAGCCCGATCATGCCCGAGATGTTGTCGTCGCCGGCCAGCATGACCTGCACGCAGAAGCCCCGCAGCTCCTCGTCCGTGATCTGGTCGCCGTGCTCGGCGACGATCGCCCCGATCAGCCCCTCCCCCGGGTCCTTCCGCTCCCTGGCCATCATCGTCACCAGGTAGCGGGAGAACGCCTCGCCCGCGGCCGCGCGCCGCCGGGCGCTCAGCGACGCGTCCAGGTGCCGGTGGCACAGCTGCAGGAACATGGCGCGGTCGTCCCGCGGCACCCCGATCAGCTCGCACAGCACGGCGCCGGGCACCACGTCGGCGACCAGCTCGATCAGGTCCGCCGGAGGCCCGGCCCGCTCCACCGCGTCCAGCCGCTCCGCCACGATCTCGTCGATCAGCGGTGCCAGGCGGCGCATGCGGCGCTGGGTGAAGG
Organism: Catenuloplanes atrovinosus; assembly: GCF_031458235.1. NCBI lineage: Bacteria > Bacillati > Actinomycetota > Actinomycetes > Micromonosporales > Micromonosporaceae > Catenuloplanes > Catenuloplanes atrovinosus. The sequence goes on from NZ_JAVDYB010000001.1 coordinate 4,166,671, forward strand.
CCGGCATCAGCAGCGACCGGAGCCGGGTGTGCTCGGGCGGGTCGTAGTCCATCAGGTTGCCGACCAGCTCACGCGGCCGGAAGAGGCCCGGCCCGCCGCCGTCGTCCCGCCGGTCGAAGCGGCGCCGGGTGCTGAACCGGCGGTGGTCGCCGAGCACCTGCCGTACGACGGCGTGGTCCGCGGCGAGCCAGGTGGACTCCGCGTCCGCGCCGGACCCGATGGTGATCCTGGTCAGGCCGCCGGCGGCGCGCAGCTCGTCCGCCGGGTCGAAGCCCTGCCGGAGCGTGTGCAGCGGAGGCGTGTGCTCACCACTCAACGGGAAGCTCCTCCACCGCGAAGGGCGCCGGCCGGCCCGGCTTGAAGCGCAGTTCCTCCTCCGGGACGGCCAGCCGCAGCGACGGGAACCGGCGGACCAGCGCGGGCAGGATCACCTGAAGTTCCAGCCGGACCAGCGGCGCACCGATGCAGTGGTGGATGCCGTGCCCGAACGCCAGATGGGTGACGTCCGGCCGGGTGATGTCGAACCGGTCCCCCGGCGCCCGGTTGATCGCCATGATCGAGCAGGTCACCACGTCGCCGGCGTGGACGTCCCGGCCCGCCACCCGCACGTCGGTGCGCGCCACCCGGGGCGAGGGCGCCTCGACGACCGACCCGAAGCGGAGCACCTCCTCGATCGCGCCGTCCAGCAGCTCGGGTCGCTCGCGCAGCAGCGTGAACTGCTCCGGATGGGTCACCAGCAGCAGCACCGCCACCGCCAGCTGCGCCGCGATCTGCTCGGTCGCCATGGTCAGGCTCGCCTCGGCCAGCCCGGCCAGTTCCTCGTCGGTGACGGCGTCACCGTGCTCGCGGATCAGGGCGCCGAGCATCCCCTCGCCGGGGTCGCGGCGCTTGCGAGCGGCGAGCTTCTCGGTGTAGGCGACGACGCCCATGCCGGACGCCACGCGCTGCCGGGCGACCCGGCTCTCCCGGGTCTCCCGGATCATGCGCGACAGCTCGCCCTGGTCGTCGCGGGGCACGCCGAGGAACTCGCAGGCGATGAACGCGGGGATCGGCCAGGCGGCGTACCGGACGAAGTCGGCCGGGGACCCCACGCTCTCGAAGTCGTCCAGGCCCTCCTCGACGATCTCCTCGATCCGGGACCGCAGCCGCTCCATCCGCCGGACCGAGTACGCCGGCGCCACCGTCCTGCGCAGCCGGGTGTGGTCGGGCGGGTCGTAGGCCTGGAGGATGCCGGGCAGCCGGGCCCGGTCCGCCTCGTCGTCGACCGGCCGCGCGGAGCTGAACCGCTGATGGTCGGCGAGGATCTCACGGACCTCGTCGTAGCCGGTCACCAGCCACTGCTTGCGGTCGCCCATCCCCGGCTCACTGTCGTACTCGTGGATCGGCCCGTCCTTACACAGCTCGTCGAACTCCGGCACCGGGTCGAGCCGGATGCGCTGATGCGGCAGGGGAAGTGCCATCGGATCTCCTATGCGTGCGCGTCACCAGTCGAGCAGCAGGGCTTCCACGTCGAACGGCGGCGGCCCCAGCCTGATCTCGCGGTCCGGCTCGGCCAGCCGCAGCGTGGGAAAGCGGTGTGCCAGCGCCGGGATCGCGGTCCGGAACACCAGCTCGGCCATGGAGCGGCCGAGGCAGTGATGGATGCCGTGCCCGAACGCGACATGCTCCACCCGGTCCCGGGTCAGGTCGAAGTCGTCCGCCGGGTCCGGGAAGTCGCGGCGGTTCGCGGCCAGCAGCGAGCAGGTGACGGCGTCGCCGGCCCTGATGAGGTGGTCGCCGATCCGCACGTCCGACATCGCGACGCGCGGATGGGTCTTCTCGTCCGTGGTGAGGTACCGGATCAGCTCGTCCAGCCAGTCCGGCACGGCCTCCGGCTTCTCCCGCAGCAGCGTGAACTGCCCGGGGTGCAGCGCCATCAGCCACGCGCCCGCGGCCAGGAACCGGGCCACCTGGTCCGCGCCCGCGCCCATCACGAACGCGGCCACGCCGGTCAGCTCCGCGTCGGTGATCTCGTCGCCGTACTCGCGGACCACGACGCCGAACATGTCGTCGCCGGGATCGCGGCGGGCGCGCGCCGCCACCTTGTTCATGTAGGTCATGTACTTGTTCCCGGCCGCGACCCGCCGCTTGTCCGACCGGTCGGTCCGGCTGGCGTGCAGGCAGCGCGCCAGATCGGCCTGGTCGTCCCGGGGGATGCCGAGGAAGTCGCAGGTCGCGGTGGTCGCCACCGCCCAGCCGAAGCGCGGTACGAAGTCCACCGGCCCGCCGATCGCCTCGATCGCGTCCAGGCTGTCCTCGACGATCCGCTCCACCTGCGGCTGGAACCTCTGCATGCGCCGGACCGCGAACGCCGGCGCGACCATCCGGCGCAGCCGCGTATGCTCCGGCGGGTCGTAGTGGGTCAGGAAGCCGGGCCAGGCCAGGCCGGCCGCGGTACCGCCGTAGAGCAGCCGGGCGCTGAATTCGGCGCCGCCGAGCACGCGGCGGACCTCGTCGTACCCGGTGGCGAGCCACGCGGTCCGGCCACCCGGCTGCTCCTCCGCGCCCAGCACGGTCAGCGGGCCCTCGGCCATCAGCTCGCGGAGCTGCGGCACCGGGTCGAAGCCGTCCCGCCGGTGCAGCTCCGAGGCGCGGCTGACGTTGATCTTCTCGAACACGCCACGGGTCCTTTCGCTCGTCCAACCGTCCGCATCGGGCGGCTGGACACCGTCACTCAGGCGCCGACCTGCTCGATCAGGCTCTTGGGCCGCAGGTCCGTCCAGTTCTCCTCGACGTAGGCCAGGCACTCCCGCCGGGTGGCCTCGCCGTACACGCGGGTCCAGCCGGCCGGCACCTCCGCGAACGCGGGCCAGAGGGAGTGCTGGCCCTCGTCGTTGACCAGGACGAGGAAGGAGCCGTCTTCGTTGTCGAACGGATTGGTCATCGTGGGTCCTCTCCCGCTCCGGCCGGGCCGGAGCTTCTCGGCATGTCGGTGCGGCCGGGCCGCGTCATCCGCCTCCGCCGCGCACCACGTAGTGCACCGGCTCGGGCTCGTCGTCGTAGAGTTCCGCCGCGTCCGCCGCCGGGGCCTCGGGCTCGGCGGTGCCGCCCGGCCGCGCGAACTGCGTGTGGTAGAGCACCGCGTAGAGACCGTTCCGGGCGAGCAGTTCCTCGTGCGTGCCGCGCTCCCGCACCCGTCCCTCGTCGATGACCAGGATCTGGTCCGCCTCGCGGATGGTGGACAGCCGGTGGGCGATCACCAGTGAGGTGCGGTTGTGCAGCGCGGTCTTGAGCGCGCGCTGGACCGCGGCCTCCGACTCGGAGTCCAGGTGCGCGGTGGCCTCGTCCAGCACGACCACCGTGGGCGCCTTCAGCAGCAGCCGCGCGATGGCCAGGCGCTGCTTCTCGCCGCCCGACATGCGGTAGCCGCGATCGCCGGTGACGGTGTCGAGCCCGTTCGGCAGCGACCTGATCAGGTCCCAGATCTGGGCCGCCCGGCACGCCTCGATCAGGTCGTCCTCGGTGGCGGTCGGCCGGGCGTAGAGCAGGTTCTCCCGGATCGTGTCGTGGAAGAGGTACGCGTCCTGGCTGACCACGCCCACGGTCTCGCGCAGCGAGTCGAACGTGAGGTCGCGCAGGTCGTGCCCGCCGACGCGGACGGTGCCGGAGTTCGGGTCGTACAGCCGGGACACCAGGTGGGTGAGCGTGCTCTTCCCGGCTCCGGACGGGCCGACGAGCGCGGTCATGCTGCCGGCCGGTACGTGCAGGGTCACCCCGCGCAGCACGTCCTGCATCGATTCCGCGCGCTCACGCCCGGCCCGCACGTGCTCCAGCGACGGCAGCGAGACCTCGTCCGCGGTGGGGTAGCGGAACGAGACGTTCTCGAACTCGACGTCCGGCACCACGTTCCTGGGCAGCGCGACCGCGCCCGGGCGCTCCTTGATCAGCGGCTCGAGGTCGAGCAGCTCGAACGTGCGGGAGAAGCTCACCACCACGGTCTGCGCGGTCTTCTGCAGTCCGGAGAGCTGGACGATCGGGCCGAACAGCCGCCCGAGCAGCGTGGCGATGGCGACCAGCGCGCCGAGTGCGATCGCGCCGTCGAGCACCAGCGCGCCGCCGATGCCGTAGACCAGCGCGGTGGCCAGCGAGGCCATCAGGCCCATCATGACGAAGGCGAGCCGGCCCCACACCGCGATGCTGACACCGATCCGGCGGATGTGCTCGGCCCGCCGGGTGTACTCGGCCATCTCCTCGTCCGGGCGGCCGAACAGCTTGGCGAGCATCGCGCCCTGCACGTTGAGCCGCTCCTGGAGCTGCCCGCCCAGGCCGGCGTTCGCCTCCATCTGCCGGCCGGTGCGCCGCTGGATCACCTTTCCCACGTAGATCCACGGCACGATGAAGATCGGGATGATCACCAGCGTGATGACGGCGACGAACCACGACAGGTAGAACATCTCGGCCAGCACCAGCAGCACCGTGAGCGCGCTGGTGGCCGCCATCAGCAGGTAGCCGAACTCCTGCTGCGCCATGATCAGTTCGGTGTGGACGCGGCCGACCAGCACGCCGGTCTGGGTTCGGGTGAAGAACGCCACCGGCATCCGCCGGACGTGGTCGAGCGCCTGGATGCGCAGGTCGTAGGTGACCCCCTCGCCGATCCGCCCGGAGATGTACGCGGACACCAGTTGCAGCGCGGCGCCGACCACGGCGAGCCCGGCGGCCAGGCCGGCGGTCCTCGCCACGAGCCCGAGGTCGTTCTTCAGAATGCCGTCGTCGACCAATTGCATCAGCAGCAGCGGAATGGCGACCACGATGAGCGAATCCAGCGTCGCGACGACGGCGAATATCGCCACCTTGCCGATGTGCGGGCGAAAATAGCCGAGCACTCTGCGCACCGTTCCCGGGCGGACCGAGGTCTGCCAGGGGTCCGGATCATCATCGCTTCGATGGGGTTCCCCGCCGAATTGCATCACTACCTGTGACACGAAAGTTCCCCTATCACGGGATTCGCGAAGTCATTGATCTACATCATGCTGAGCCGGGCCGATGTCCACGAGTGGGTTCACGCCACCATTTCCGGCGCGTTCCGGCCGATCGCCTCGCACAGCCGGCGCGCGGCCACGTCCGTACCGTCGGTGCGGACGGTGCCGGCCACCGCGGCCGCCCGGGCGCGGACCTCCGGCGCGGCCACCGCGTCGAGCGCGCCGGACAGCGACTCGACGGTGGGGACCGGGCCCGGGTGCGCCACGCCGATCCCGAGTTCGGCGACCCGCTCGGCGTACCGCGGCTGATCCGCGATCTGGGGCACCACGATCTGGGGTACGCCGGCCAGCGTGGCCACGTGCGTCGTGCCCGTGCCGCCGTGGTGGACGGCGACCGCCACCCGGCCGAACAGCGCCCGCAGGTTCACCTCGCCGATCGCGAGGCAGTCGTCCCCGTCGCCGGGCTGCGTCAGGCCGGCCCACCCGCGGGAGATGATCAGCCGCCCGCCCCGCGCCCGGACCGCCGCCACGGCCACCCGCGTCACTTCGGCGGGCGCCGGCCCGCTGCCGAAACCGAGGTACACCGGGGGCGGACCGGCCCGCAGGAACGCCTCCAGCGCGGGCGCCAGCGGCCGCTCGTCGGGCAGCATCCACGCACCGGTCGGCGCCGCGCCGGCGCCCGGCCGCGGCGGCGCCAGCACCGGGTCCGCGGCCAGCCACGGCCGGTCGGTGCAGTAGTAGTCGTAGACGTTCCGCACCGGCGGCAGGCCGATCGACGCGCGCCGCTCGTTGAGCGGGCCGCCGAACATCCGGTCGGCACCCCGGTTGTACGACTCGCGCTGCTCCGGCGTGGGCAGCAGGTACGGCGAGGCGATCGCGTAGAAGTACCGGATGCCCAGCTTCTCGGCCACCGACCGGACCGCTGCCGCGCCGGACGGCAGGCCGCTGGCCACGATCGCGTCGCAGCCCTCGGCCACCGCCGGCACCGTGTCGAACCGCTCGGCGAGCCGCGCGGCCACCAGCTCGGGCTCCGGTCCCCGGCCGGCCTCGCGCGGCCCGTCCAGCATCGAGCGGTCGGCCAGCACGAGCGGCACCCCGGTCTCGGCCAGCCGCTCCGCGAAGTTCGACGGCGCGCACATCCGCGCGTCCGCCCCGAGTGCCCGCAGCCGCGCGGCCAGCGCCACCAGCGGTTCGACGTCGCCGCGCGGCCCGCGCGACCAGAACAGGACTCGCATCTCTCTCCTCGGGGCGGTGGCGTGTCCAACCGGCCGCATTGCGCGGCTGGACGGCGGTCCTAGGACAGCCGCACGGCGCCGGCGTTCACGCAGGACAGCAGCGTGCGCGCCTGGACGTTGAGGTAGTGGCCGTGGCCGGCCAGGTCGCCGAGCTGGCCGGCGGTGGCCCACTGGAAGCCGGGCGGCGGTTGCGCCCCGACCTCGTCCGCGGTGACGTCGACCAACAGGTACCGGTTCTCCGCGTTGAGGAACCGACCGCCCTCCTCGGAGTGCGTCGCCGCGTAGCGAATCCGCTCGGGCGGCGCCGCCAGCACCAGGTCCAGGAACGGTGGGCGGTGTTGCGCGGGCAGGTGCAGCCAGTTGGCCGGGTCGCACTGCACGGTCGGGGCCAGCTCCACCGTGTCCAGGAACCCGGCCTCCGGCTTCGCCTGGACCAGCAGATGCGGTACGCCGCCGATGTTCCGGACCAGGAACGCGGTGACCCCCTTGCCGGTCGGCTCGATCAGCGGCTGCGACCAGCTCGGCACCTCCCGGCTGCTCGCCTCCACCGCGACCGCCACCACCCGGAAGTAGCGGCCGTCCGGCCGGTGGATCGACCACGCGCCGCGCTCCCAGCCCGCGATCCCGGCCAGCGGCCGGCGCTCGGCCACCGCGTTCCACCGGGACCGCTCGACGGTGAACCAGGATCGCAGCTCCGCGTCGGTGTGCAGCGCGCCCGACTCCGGGACGGCCATCGGCAGGCAGGCGATGACCGTGCGCGCGTCCATGTTGACCACGTTGTCCAGCCGCAGCAGCTCGCCGATCTGGCCGAGCGTGAGCCAGCAGAAGTCCTCGTGCGGCACCACCTCGCCGACCGCCTCGACCAGCATGTTGCGGTTGGACTTGCGGTAGAACCAGGAGCCGTGCTCGGACTGGAGCACGTCGGTGAGCACCCGGCCGCGGCCCGCGCCGGCGAAGTGCTCCAGGTAGCGCACGCCGGCGCCGCGGTGCACGCCGGTGTAGTTGCTGCGGGTGGCCTGCACGGTCGGCGAGAGCTGGAGCCGGTTCGGGTTGCCCGGCTCCATCTTGGCCTGGAGCAGGAAGTGCAGGACGCCGTCGAACTCCTTCACCAGGATGCCCAGGATGCCGACCTCCGGCTGGCGGATGATCGGCTGCTCCCAGTTGCGGATCAGGCCCTCGCCGAGCGTGACGGACAGCCCCTCGACGCTGAAGAATCGGCCGGTGCGGTGCACCAGGTCGCCCGTACCCGGCGCGAACGACCAGCCGTCCAGGTCGGCGAACGGTATCCGGTCGACCCGGAACCGGTGCGCCCGGGCCCGGTCGGCGAACCACGGCGGGAAGTCCTCGGTCCGCATCATGTGGCCGTGCCCGGTCTGCTCCGCCGAGCGCCGCAGCCGGTGCGGCAGCGCGTCGTCGACGCGGGGGCGCAGGCCGGCGGGCGCGGTCAGCACGGCCGGGCGCGAGTTCACCGCCGTCACAGCGTCTCCAGGACGGTACGGAGCGCGTCGATGACCCGGTCCTGCACGGACTCGGGCAGCGACGGGTACATCGGCAGCGAGAAGATCTCGCCGGCCAGCGCCTCGGTGACCGGCAGCGAGCCCGGCCGGTAGCCGAGGTGGGCGAAGCCGCTCATCGTGTGCACCGGCCACGGGTAGCTGATGTTCAGCGCGATGTCGTGACGCGTGAGCGCCTCGAGGATCTCGTCGCGGCGGGGGTGGCGGACCACGTACACGTAGTAGACGTGGGTGTTGCCGGGGGCGGTGGCCGGCAGCCGGAGCCCGTCCGGCGCGACGAGGTCGCCGAGGCGTTCCTCGTACCGGCGGGCGACCGCGTTGCGCCCGGCGATGTACTCGTCCAGCCGGCGCAGCTTCCGCCGCAGGATCTCGGCCTGGACCTCGTCCAGCCGGGCGTTGTGACCCGGCGTGCGCACGACGTAGTAGACCTTGTCCATGCCGTAGTAGCGCAGTTGCTTGAGGTCGCGGTCCACCCGCTCGTCCGCGGTCAGGACCGCACCGCCGTCGCCGTACGCGCCGAGCACCTTGGTCGGATAGAACGAGAACGCCGCGGCGTCGCCCATGGTCCCGGCCAGCCGCCCGTGCCGGCGCGCGCCGTGCGCCTGCGCGCAGTCCTCCAGGATCTTGAGCCCGTGCCGCTCGGCCAGCGCGGTCAGCGGCGCCATGTCGACGCACTGACCGTAGAGATGCACCGGGACGACGGCCCTGGTCCGTGGCGTGATCGCGGCGGCGACCCGGTCGACGTCCATCAGGAAGTCCTCGGCGCGCACGTCCACGAAGACCGGCGTCGCCCCGGCTCCGGCGATCGCCACCACGGTCGGCGCCGCCGTGTTCGACACGGTGATCACCTCGTCGCCGGGCCCGACGCCCAGCGCCTCGAGGCCGAGCTTCACCGCGTTGGTCCCGTTGTCCACGCCGGTGGCGTGGCCGAGCCCGTGGTACGCGGCGAACTCCGCCTCGAACCCGCGGACGCTCTCGCCGAGCACCAACTGCCCGGAGCCGAAAACCGTCTGCACCGCGTCGAGGATGTCGTCCTTCTCCTTGGCGTACTCCGGCAGGTAATCCCATACACGAGTGGTCACTGGGCTGGCTCCCGATCGTCGAAGGGCGGTCTGACCTCACACGGCGGCGGCGGGCCTCTCCCGGCTGACCGTGTCGAGCAACTGGCGCGCGACCGTCGCGGCGGCGTCGTCGCGGATCGTGGCCGCGACCGCGGCCGCCCGCGCCCGTGTCCCGGGCGCCAGCGCCGTGGTGAGCGCGGCCGACAGTGACTCGCGGGTGGGGTCCGGGCCGTCGTGGGCCACGCCGGCGCCCAGCGCGGCCACCCGCTCGGCGAAGTACGGCTGGTCCGTGTCCCGGGGGATCACGATCTGCGGGCTGCCGGCGCGGGTGGCCACGGTGGTCGTGCCCGCGCTGCCGTGGTGGACGACCGCGGCCACCCGGCCGAACAGCACCTGCAGGTTGGTCTCCTCGACGACCAGGCAGTCGGCGCCGTCGTCGGGCGCGGCGAGGTCGGCCCAGCCGCGGGACAGGATCACCCGCAGGCCGCGGGCCCGGATCGCCTCGATCGCCACGGTGGCGGCGTCGTCGGTGCCGGACTGGCTGCCGAACCCCACGTACACCGCGGGCGGGCCGGCCGCGAGGAACGCCTCCAGCTCCGCCGAGAGCGGCCGGTCGTCCGGCAGTATCCAGGCGCCGGTCTGCACCGCGTCCTGGCCGGGCCGCAGCGGTGCCAGGACCGGATCGGCCGCCATCCAGGGCCGGTCGGTGTGGCCGTACCCGAAGATGTCCGCCACCGGCGGCAGCCCGATCGCGGCCCGCCGATCGTTGACCGGGCCGGCGAACCGGTCGCGGAACCGCTGCGCGCGCTGCTCCCACAGCACCCGGTTGTCGGTCACGCCGGGGGTACGCCGCTCGTCCAGCGGCGGCGGGTGGTGCGGCGACGGCAGGTAGACCGGTGCGTGGGTGGCGTAGAAGTACGGAATGCCGAGCCGCTCGGCGACCGACCGCACCGCGACCGCGGCGGACAGCTCCCCGGTCGTCACCACCGCGTCGCAGCCCTCGGCCGCCGGCGGTACCTGGTCGAACTGCATGGCGACGGCCTCGTACGCCATCCGCCGCTCCTCCTCGGGCGTCGGCCGCCGGCGCAGCATCATGCGCATCGCCCGGCCGATCGGCACCAGCGGCACGTCCACCTCGGCCAGCCGCTCGGCGGCCAGCGGCGGCGCGCACATCAGCACCTCCGCGCCCAGCTCTCGCAGCCGCACGCCCAGCGCCACCAGCGGTTCCACGTCGCCGCGGCTTCCGCAGGTGGTCAGCAGCACACGCATCTCGTACCTCCTCTTCAACGGGGCCCGGCGCGTTCCCGCGCCCTCCGGCGCGGACGGCTCAGGCGGGGACGGCGGACTCGGCCACGTCGAGCAGCAGCCGCGCGGCCACCGTGGCCCCGTCGGCGCGGATCGTGCCGGCCACGGCGGCGGCACGCTCGCGGGTCCGCGGGCTCAGTGCCGTCGCGAGCGCGGCCGACAGCGACTCGACGGTCGGGGTCGGGCCGTCGTGCGCCGCGCCGATGCCCAGCGCCGCCACCCGGCCCGCGAGGTACGGCTGGTCCACCAGCTGCGGCACGACGACCTGCGGAGCGCCGGCCCGGGCGGCCGCGGTGGTGGTGCCGACGCCGCCGTGGTGGACGACCGCGGCCACCCGGCGGAACAGCGCCTGGTGGTTCACCTCGCCGACGGCGATGCAGTCGGCGTGGTCCTCGGGCAGCGCCAGGCCGGCCCAGCCGCGGGAGAGGATCACCCGGCAGCCCTGGGCGCGGATCGCGTCGACCGCCACCCTGGCGGCGTCCGCGGGCGCGCGCATGCTACCGAATCCGACGTACACCGGAGGCGGACCGGCCTCCAGGAACGCGGTCAGGTCCGCGGGCAGCGGCCGGTCGTCGGGCGTGATCCAGGCGCCGGTCTGCACGACCGCGAGATCCGTCGGCCGCAGCGGCGCCAGGACCGGGTCCGCGGCCAGCAGCGGGCGGTCGGTGAAGCCGTACCCGAAGACGTCCTCCACCGGCGGCAGGCCGAGCTCCGCCCGGCGGCGGTTGAGCGGATCGCCGAACCGGCGGAGCGCGTGCCGGTTGTTCCGGTCCCACAGCTCCCGGTTGCCGGCTCCGTCCGCCGCGGACGGCTCGCCGAGCGGCGGCGGTGGCGGGTAGTGCGGCGACGGCACGAAGATCGGGCAGTAGAAGCCGTAGAAGTACGGGATGCCCTGCGCCTCGGCCACCGACCGGACCGCGACCGCGGCGGCCAGCACGCCGGTCGCCACCACCGCGTCGCACCCCTCGGCCGCCGCCGGGACGGTCTCGAACTGCTCGGCCATCGCCTCGGCCGCGAGCCGCGGCGCGTCCTCGGGCCGGGGCCGCGCGCCGTTCATCACGCTCCGGGCCGACCGGCCCACCGGCACCAGCGGCACGCCGGCCTCGGCCAGCCGGTCCGCCGAGTCCGGGGACGCGCACATCCGCACCTCGGCGCCGAGCTCCCGCAGCCGCACCGCCAGCGCCACCATCGGTTCGACGTCGCCCCGGCTGCCGGACGTGGACAACAGCACACGCATCGCGCATTCTCCTATTCCGCGGGTTCTCGGCATCGACCGATCGCCCCATTCCGCCGGCGTACGCGGAATGGGGTCGTGCGGCGCCGGAATCGACCGGGTCGTCACCGGAGGGCACCACGGCGGTCGTCAACGCGCTGACAAATCCTTATCGGATGGATGAATCGGCGACTTTCGCCATCAGCGCCGATTCTGCTGAACAATGACGGTGTCCACGACCGGTCCAACCGACCGCTTCGGACACTTGGACGGAATCGACTGTCTTGCCGGCGCTCTCGCCCTCATCGATGCGTGATGGTTTAGTCCAGGTCGGGCGGATGCCCGACCCCGGAAGGAGCCACCATGCCCCACACCTGCCAGATCTGCGGCGGCGCGCTCGAGGAGTTCCTGGACCTCGGCCGGCAGCCGCTCGCCGACGCCTTCCTGACCGAGCGCGATCTGCCGGACGAGTTCATGTACCGGCTCGCGGTCGGCGCCTGCCCGGCGTGCACGATGGTGCAGCTCGTCGAGCAGGTTCCGCGCGAGAAGATGTTCCACACGGACTACCCGTACTACTCCTCCGGCTCCTCGGTGATGCGCGAACACTTCCAGCGCACCGCGCGCACGCTGCTGGCCGCGGCCGGCCCGGACCCGTTCGTGGTGGAGATCGGCAGCAACGACGGCGTGCTGCTGCGGACCGTGCACGACGCGGGCGCGCGGCACCTCGGCTTCGAGCCGTCCGGCAAGGTCGCGGCGGCCTCGATGGAGTACGGGGTCCACGTGCGCAACGAGTTCTTCGACGCCGGCACCGCGGCCGACGCGCGGCGCGAGGAGGGGGCCGCGGACGTCATCTTCTCGGCCAACACGATCTGCCACATCCCGTACATGCGCTCGGTGCTGGAGGGCATCCGCACGCTGCTCGCGCCGGACGGCGTCTTCGTCTTCGAGGACCCCTACTTCGGTGACATCGTGGCGAAGACGTCCTTCGACCAGATCTACGACGAGCACTTCTACTTCTTCACCGCCCGCTCGGTGCAGGCCATGGTCGCCCCGTTCGGCCTGGAACTGGTCGACGTGCGGCGGCTGCCGGTGCACGGCGGCGAGGTGCGCTACACCGTCGCCCACGCCGGGGCGCGCACGCCGTCGGACGCGGTCGCCACGCTGATCGCCGAGGAGCGGGCCCGGGGCCTGGCCGACCCGGCGACGCTGCGCCGCTTCGCGGCCGGCACCGCGCGCATCCGGGACGACCTGCGGGCGCTGCTGCGGCGGCTGCGCGACGAGGGCCACCGGGTGGTCGGCTACGGCGCCACCGCCAAGAGCGCGACCGTCACCAACTACGCCGGCATCGGGCCGGAGCTGGTCGAGTTCGTGTGCGACACGACGCCGGCCAAGCAGGGCCGGCTCACGCCGGGCATGCACATCCCGGTACGGCCCGCGGAGGCGTTCGCCGACCCGTACCCCGGCTACGCGCTGCTGTTCGCGTGGAACCACGCCGACGAGATCATGGCGAAGGAGCAGGGGTTCCGCGCGGCGGGCGGGAAGTGGATCCGGTACGTGCCCGACGTGCACGTCAGCTGAGGACGGAGCCCGGCATGTCGGAACGAGCACGTCAGCTCGCGGTCGGCGGAGCGTACGCGTTCACCACGCCCGCCTTCCCGGACGACCGCGGCGTCTTCCTGTCGCCGTACCAGCGCGCGGTCTTCGTCGAGGCGCTCGGCCATCCGCTGTTCCCGGTGGCCCAGTGCAGCTACAGCGTGTCCCGGCGCGGGGTGGTGCGGGGCGTGCACTACACCGCCACCCCGCCCGGCTGCGCCAAGTACGTCTACTGCCCGCGCGGCCGGGTGCTCGACATCGTGGTCGACCTGCGGGTGGGCAGCCCCACGTTCGGCGTCCACGACGCGGTGGAGCTGGCCGGCCCGGACTTCCCGGCCGTCTACCTCCCGGTCGGGGTGGGGCACGCGTTCGTCGCCCTGGAGGACGAGACCGTGATGACCTACCTGCTCTCCACCGAGTACCGGCCGGAGAACGAACTCGCGGTCGCCGCCCTGGACCCCGCGCTGGAGCTGCCGATCCCGCGCGACCTCACCCCGGTGCTGTCCGACCGGGACCGGCGGGCGGTCACGCTGAGCGAGGCGCTGGCCCGCGGGCTGCTGCCCAGCTACGAGGCCGCGCTCGCGATCCGGCCCGGCCGGTGACGCGGCCGGCGGAGGTGCCCGACCCGCGGTCGAGCGCCTCCGCCGGCCCGTTCACAGGTATGCGCACACCTGGACCCGGCTGTGGTCGCCGAGCAGCAGCCGGTGTGCCCGGGGCGTGCGCGGCGCCGGGATGACCTCCACCTCGCGGCCGATCAGCGACGCCTCGATCCGCCCCACGCCGCGGATCACCGAGCTGCCGAGCACCACGGAGTACTCCAGCTCGCTCTCGATGATCCGGCAGTCCTCCGCGACCGAGGTGAACGGCCCCACGTAGGAGTTCTCCACCACGGAGCCGGCCCCGATGATCACCGGCCCCACGATGCGGGAGCCGCGCACCACCGCGCCCGGACCCACCGTCACCCGGCCGATCAGCTCCGAGGCGTCGTCCACCACGCCGGCGATCTCCGGTTCCAGCCCCTCCAGGACCAGCCGGTTGACCTCCAGGATGTCGGCGACGTTGCCGGTGTCCTTCCAGTAGCCCTCGGTTATCGTCGTCACCACCGGATGGCCGGCGTGCATCAGCCCGGAGATCGCGTGGCTGATCTCCAGTTCGCCCCGGGCCGAGGGCGTCAGGCCGGCCACGATCGGGTGCACCGCGGCGGTGAAGAGGAAGACGCCGACCAGCGCCAGATCGCTCTTGGGGTGCCGGGGCTTCTCCTCCAGCCCGATCAGCCGCCCCTCGACGTCCAGCTCCGCCACCCCGAACGCGCGCGGATCGGCGACCTTGGTCAGCATGATCTGCGCGGCGGGCCGGTCGGCGCGGAACTGCTCGACCAGCCCGGTGATGCCCCCGATCAGGAAGTTGTCGCCGAGGTACATCACGAAGTCGTCGTCGCCCAGGAACTCGCGGGCGATGAGCACCGTGTGCGCCAGGCCGAGCGGGGCCGCCTGCGGCAGGTAGGTCACCCGCAGGCCCCAGTCCGACCCGTCGCCGATGGCCCGCCGGACCTCCTCCGCCGTGTCGCCCACCACGATGCCGACCTCGGTGATGCCGGCCTCGGCGATCGACTCCAGCACGTAGAAGATGACCGGCTTGTTCGCGATCGGGATGAGCTGTTTGGCGGAGGTGTGGGTGATCGGCCGCAGCCGGGTCCCCGCACCTCCCGCCGGTATCAGCGCCTTCACGCCGCCGCTCCCGGGCGCCGGAGCTTCTCGGCGACGACCGCCCCGATCCGGGCCAGCGCCGCGGGCTGCACCATCTCGTAGTGGTTGACCTCGATCTCGTGCGGCTCGATCGCCCCGCCGGTCAGGTCCTGCCAGCTGGCGATCGCCTCGGCCACGGGCAGGTGCGCGGGACGGTCCACCGTGGCCACGAACAGCAGCACGTCGCTGCTGAACGGCGCGGCCGTGTGATCCGGGCCGACGGTCCAGAGGTTCCGCATCACCGCCTCCAGGCGGGCCCGGGCGCCGCCGCCCTGGACCAGTTGGCCGGCCAGCTCCAGCTCCTGCTGCTTCCGCTTCTCGAGCGCCTCCTCGTCGCGCGCGGCCTCCTCGGTCGGCGTGCCCTTCGCGTTCCGTCCCATGTAGACCGGGTACGCGTCGAGCAGCGCCAGCAGGCCGACCCGCTCGCCGGCCGCCTCCAGCAGCACGGTCATCGCCTGCGCGATCCGCCCGCCGAGGGACCAGCCCAGCAGGTGGTACGGCCCGGACGGCTGCACGGTGCGGATCTGCGCGACGTAGTCGGCGGCCATCTCCTCGACGCTGCCGGGGAGCGCCTCCGTGCGGGCCAGGCCGCGCGCCTGCACGCCGTAGACCGGCTGGTTCGCCGGCAGGTGCCGCAGCAACGGCCCGTAGTTCCAGCTGAGGCCGCCGCTCGCGTGGACGCAGAAGAGCGGCGGGCGGTCGCCGGTCGCGCGCAGCGGCAGCAGCACCTCGTAGTCGCCGGTCTTCACCGAGGCGCCCGAACCGCGGCGCTCCCCCACCACGTGCAGTTCCCCGGCGGAGTTCTCGCGGGCGAGCAGGCCGGTACGCACCATCCGCCGCCCGGCCGGCCCGAACGGGCAGGGCTCGCCCGCGTCCACCGCGGGGCCGGTCACGTACAGCTCACCGACGGCGCCGGGCGCGACCGGGCGCCGCCGGTCGTCGAGCAACAGCGCGCCGAGCGGGCCGGCCAGGTCCGCGACCGCCTCCGGCACGGCACCGGACCAGCGGACCGGCGCGATCACCGGATCGTCGCGCCGGGCGTCGTCCAGCAGCACGTCCAGCTCGCTGATCCGCCGGCCGGGGTCCTCCGCGACCTGCTCCAGCACGCGGACCAGCCGCCGGGCCAGCGTCTCGGCGGTGTCCTCGTCGAACAGGTCCGCGGCGTAGTGCAGGATGCCGTCGATGCCGGCCTCGTCGTCCTCGTCGTCGCGGCGCTCGGTGAGCGCGAACGCCAGGTCCAGCTCGATCGCCTCCACCCCGGCGGGCTCCGCGGTGGTCCGCAGCGCGGGCAGGTCCGCGGCGTCCCAGGCGACGCTGTCCTCCTCGCTCACCCGCAGCCCGACTTGGAACACCGGGTGCCGGGAGAGCGAGGCGGGCAGGCCGAGCAGCTCCGGAATCCGCTCGAACGGCACGTCCAGGTGCTGGCGCGCCTCCCGGACCGCCTCCTGCACGCGCGCGACGACCTCCAGGAACGTCGGATCGGCGGAGAGGTCCGTACGCACCGGGAACGGCCTGGCGAACGGCCCGATCATCGGCTCCAGGTCGATCAGGTCCTCGTCGCGCGGCAGCGTCGTGCCGATCACCAGGTCCTCGCCCGCACCGTACGCGACCAGCAGCATGGCGAGCGCGGCGTGCACCGTCTGGAGCGTGTCGGCGCCGGCCGCCTCCACCGTCCTCGCCAGCCGGGCGTGCGCGCCGGCGCCGAGCCGCACCGGGACCGTGCCGGCCCGCCGGGACGGGATGGCCGCCCGGGGGCGGTCGACCGGCAGCACCGTCTCCCCGTCGATCCCGGCCAGGTGGTTGCGCCAGAAGCCCACCTGGTCGCTCATCAGGCTGTCCTGCTCGCGCGCGCCGTCGAGCAGCCGTCCCTCCCAGATCGCGTAGTCGGCGAACTGGAGGACCAGCGGCGCGCGCTCCGGGGCGCGGCCGGCACGGCGCGCGCCGTACGCGGCCGCGAGGTCCCGGAAGAACACGTCCATCGACTCGTCGTCCGCGACGATCCGGTGCATTGTCACGCTCAGCACGTGCTCACGCTCGCCGAGCGCGAACAGGTCGCAGCGCCACGGCAGGTCCCGGGTGAGGTCGAACGGCCGCTCGCGCCGCTCGGCCAGCAGCCCGGGAAGGTCCTCCTCCGCGGCCGGGACCGGCGTCAGCCGTACCGCCGCGGTCTCGTGAACGTGCTGGTGCACGTCCTCGGCGCCGCCGGGGAACGTGGTGCGCAGGATCTCGTGGCGGACGGCCACGTCGCCGATCGCCGCCTCCAGCGCGGGCACGTCCAGGCGGCCGCGCAGGCGCAGCGCCACCGACACGTGCAGCCCGCGGGTCTCCTCCGACGGGCCGGCCAGCAGCCAGGCCCGCAGCTGCCGGGCGGTGAGCGGCACCCGCTCCGGCCGGGTGACCGGCTCCAGCGCCGGGCGGGACTTCGCGGCCAGCGCGCGGGCCACGCCGGCCGGCGTGGGCGAGGAGAACAGCTGCCGGATGGGCAGATCCGCGCCGAGCTCCTCGCGGATGCGCGCGATCAGCCGCATGGCCAGCGCCGAGCTGCCGCCCAGTTCGTGGAAGGCGTCGTCGACGCCGGCCCGCTCGACGCCGAGGATCTCGGCGTAGAGCGCGCACAGCACCTTCTCCGTCTCGCTCTCCGGCGCCTTCGCGGACGCGCCGCCGGCCAGGTCCGGGGCGGGCAGCGCCCGGCGGTCGACCTTGCTGTTGGCGGTGACGGGCAGGCTGACCAGCCCGACGATCGCCACGGGCACCATGTAGGCGGGCAGCACCAGGCCCATCCGCCGCCGGATCTCCTCGGTGTCCACCTCGCCGGCGTCGGAGACGACGTAGCCGACCAGCCGCCGCTCACCCGGCTGGTCCTCGCGCGCCACCACGACCGCCTCGCGGACGCCCGGCTGGGCCGCCAGCACGGCCTCCACCTCGGCCAGCTCCACCCGGAACCCGCGGATCTTCACCTGGTCGTCGGCGCGGCCGAGGAACACCACCTCGCCGTCGCGGTTCCAGCGTGCCAGGTCGCCGGTGCGGTACATGCGTTCGCCGTCGAGGAACGGGCAGGCCACGAATCGTTCGGCGGTCAGGTCCGGCCGGGCCAGGTAGCCGCGCGCCAGGCCGGTGCCCGCGATGTACAGCTCGCCGGTCACGCCCGGCGGAACCGGGCGCAGGAAGGCGTCGAGCAGGTAGATCCTGCGGTTGGTCATCGGGCGGCCGATCGGCAGCTCCGGCCCGACCGCCTCGCCCGGCTCGATCGGCTTCCAGGTGGCGCACAGCGTGGTCTCGGTCGGCCCGTACGTGTTGCGCACCACCAGGCCGGGCCGGGCCCGCCGCAGCTGCTCCACCGTGTGGGCGGGCACCACGTCGCCGCCGGTCCCGACCTCGCGCAGGCCGGTGAAGCAGTCCGGGGAGGACTCCGCCAGCGCGCGGAACGTGCCGGCGGTCAGGTGCACCGCGGTCGCGCCCCGGGCCACGGCCTCGCGGATGCCGCCCGCGTCGACCACGCCCGGCTCGGCGACCAGGACCCGGCCGCCCGTGACGAGCGGCACCCACATCTCGTACAGCGAGGGGTCGAAGACGTGCGTGGCGTGCATCAGGACACCGTCGCCGGGGCCGATCCGCCAGCCGGCGTCGCCCGCCAGGCCGGCCACCGCGCCGTGCGGGACGGCCACGCCCTTCGGCTCACCGGTGGAGCCGGACGTGTACATGACGTACGCCAGGTCGTCGGCGCCGATCCGGGCGGCCGGCGCCGTGGCGGCGCAGCGGTCCACGGCCGCGCGCGTCTCCGGAGCGTCCAGGACCACGAGGGTACGGCCGGGCAGCGCCTCGCCGGTGGCCGCCGTGCAGACGACCGCCGAGACGCCGGCGCCGTCCAGCACGAACGCGATCCGCTCGGCCGGGTGCGCGATGTCCACCGGCACGTACGCGGCACCGGCCTTCCAGATCGCCAGGAACACGATCGGCAGGTCCGCGGACCGCTCCATGGCCACGCCCACCCGGTCGCCGCGCCGGACGCCGCGTTCGATCAGGTAGGACGCCAGCCGGTTCGACGCCGCGTCGGCCTGCGCGTAGGTGAGTTCCGCGCCGTCCGGGCCGGCGATCGCCACCGCGTCCGGTGCCGCGGCCACCCGCCGGGCGAACAGCTCCGGCACGGACGCGCCGGGCACCGGCCCCGCGGTCGCGTTCCACTCGTCCACCACCGTGGCGCGCTCGGCCTCGCCGAGCAGCGTCAGCCGGCCGACCGGCACGTCCGGGTCGGCGACCAGCCGCTCCAGCACGCGGGCGATCGCGCCGGCGACCGACTCGGCGACCTCGCGGCCGAACAGGCCCCGGTCGTAGTTCAGGATCACCGGCATGCGCTCGCCCGGGCCGGAGACCAGCGTGAACGGGTAGTGCGAGGCGTCCCGTCCCTTCCGCACCGGTCGCATGTGCAGGCCGTCGCCGGCCGGCCGGTCGAGCCCGGTGCGCGGGAAGTTCTCGTAGATGACGAGCGTGTCGAAGACCGCGCCGGGGCCGGCGACGGCCTGCACCTCCTGCAGGCCGAGGTGCTGGTGGGCGCCGAGCGCCGACTGGGTGCGCTGGAGCCCGGCGAGCAGGTCGACGACGCGCTGCCCGCCGTCCAGCCGGGCGCGCACCGGCAGCGTGGTGAGCAGCATGCCGACCATCGACTCCACCCGGGCGAGCGCGGCGGGCCGCCCCGAGGAGGTGGAGCCGAACACCACGTCGGTACGGCCGGCCAGCTGCGCCAGCACGATCGCCCACGCGCCCTGCACCACGGTGTTCATGGTCAGGTCGCGGGCGCGCGCCAGCCGGGTCAGGCCGTCGGTCAGCTCCGCGGGCAGCTCGATCATCACCGTGTCGATGTCCGGCACCCGCGCCGGATCGGCGGGCGCGACCGCGGTGGGCGTGTCCAGCCCGGCGAGCGCGTTGCGCCACGCCGCCCGCGCCGCGTCCTTGTCCTGCCGGCCCAGCCAGGCGAGGTAGTCGCGGTAGGACACCGCGGGCGGCAGCCCGGACGCGTCGCCGTCCGCCGCGTAGATCGCGGCCAGCTCGCGGTGCAGGATCGGCATGGACCAGCCGTCCACCAGCACGTGGTGCAGCGTGTGCACCAGCAGGTGCCGGTCCGGGCCGAGCCGGATCAGGTGCAGCTTCATCAGCGGCGCGGTCTCCAGGCGGAGCCGCTCGGCCATCTCCTCCTCGGCCACCCGGCTCACCTCGCCGTCGGCCAGGTCGTCCGGCAGCCCGGTCAGGTCGGTCTCGCGCCACGGGATCTCCACGTCCCGCTGGATCACCTGCACCATCTGCGCGCCGCTGACGTAGCGGAAGCAGGCGCGCAGCGCGGCGTGCCGGTCCACGAGCGCCTGCCAGGACGCCCGCAGCCGCGCCGCGTCCAGCGGCCCGTCGATGCCGTAGACGGACTGCACGGTGTACGTGTCCGGCCCGTCCGCGTCGAGCGCGGTGTGGTAGAGCATCCCCTCCTGGAGCGGCGACAGCGGCCAGACGTCTTCCACGGTGGAACGGGGCTTCGCACGAGTGTCGTCGATGGTCACGGTCTACTCCTTATTCGCCGGCCGGTCCGGCCTCGAGTCGGTCCATCTGTTCGGGCGAGAGGGCCACCAGCGGGCCCGCGGGGGACTCCGGCGCCGCGGCGTCCCCGTCGTCGGCGGGGAGTTCCTTGACGAGCGCCGCCAGCCGTTCCGGCGTCTTCTCGTCGAACACCTGCCACGGGGTCAGTTCCAGCCCTTCCCGGCGGGCCCGGGTGGACAGCTGCATGGAGGTGATCGAGTCGCCGCCGAGCTCGAAGAAGCTGTCGTCGGCGGCCACCCGGTCCAGGCCCAGCACCTCCGCGAAGAGCGCGCACAGCCGCTCCTCCATGGCGGTGCGCGGGTCCCGCCCGGACGACGTACCGGCGAAGTCGGGGGCGCGCAGCGCCCGGTGATCGACCTTGCCGTTGGGGGTCAGGGGCATGGTCTCCAGCGGTACGAACGCGGCCGGCACCATGTG
This sequence comes from Catenuloplanes atrovinosus, assembly GCF_031458235.1. Taxonomy (NCBI): domain Bacteria; kingdom Bacillati; phylum Actinomycetota; class Actinomycetes; order Micromonosporales; family Micromonosporaceae; genus Catenuloplanes; species Catenuloplanes atrovinosus. Next base: position 4,187,292 of record NZ_JAVDYB010000001.1, read on the forward strand.
CTGGGGCAGGCGCGCGACCGCGGCCTCCCGGAGCGCGGTGATCAGCGTGTCGTCCGCCGGACCGGCCGCCGGGACGACGTACGCCACCAGCTGCTTCTCCCCCGGCCCGTCCTCGCGGGCGACCACCGCCACCTGGGCGACGCCCGGACGGCCCGCCAGCACGGCCTCGATCTCCCCCGGCTCGATCCGGTACCCGCGCACCTTGACCTGCGCGTCGGCCCGGCCGGCGAAGACCAGCTCGCCGTCCCGGGTCCAGCGCGCCCGGTCGCCGGTGCGGTACATCCGGCCGCCCGGCATGAACGGGTCCGCGACGAACCGCTCCGCGGTCAGGCCCGGCCGTCCCAGGTATCCGCGGGCGAGCCCGGCACCGGCCACGTAGAGCTCCCCGGCCACGCCCACCGGCACCGGCTGGAGGAACGCGTCGAGCAGGTACGCCCGCGTGTTCGTGATCGGACGGCCGATCGGGACCGCGTCCCGCCCGGGGGTCAGCGGCGCGCTCATCGTCGCGCACACGGTCGTCTCGGTCGGCCCGTAGGCGTTGACCATCCGGTGCCCCGGCGCCCACCGGTCCACCAGCGCGGGCGGGCAGGCCTCGCCGGCCACGATCAGCGTCTCCAGGCTCGCCGGCAGGTCGTCCTCGACGGCCAGCACGCTCGGCGGCACCGTCACATGGGTGACGTCCCACCGGCGTACCGCCTCGCCCAGCGTCACCCGGGGCGGCATGCTCTCCGGGCCGGCCAGCACGATGGACCCGCCGGACAGCAGCGCCATGCACACCTCGGAGACCGCGGCGTCGAAGCCGAGCGAGGCGAACTGGAGCACCCGCGACGCGGGCGTCACCGCGAAGCGCGCGATCTGGGCGCGCGCCAGGTTGCCCAGCCCGGCGTGGGTGACCAGCACGCCCTTGGGCACGCCGGTCGATCCGGACGTGTAGATCACGTACGCGCCGTCGGCCGCGAGCACGCGCGGCAGCGCGGTCCCCGGATCGGCCGCGGACGGCTCGCCCGGCACCAGCACGGTGCCGGTGAAGCCGTCCGGCACGGCCGCCCGGGTCGCGGCCGAGCAGACCAGCACGTCCGGCGCCGCGTCGGCCAGCATCAGCGCGATCCGCTCGCCGGGGTAGTCCGGGTCGACCGGGACGAACACGCCGCCGGCCAGCGACACCCCGAGCAGCGTCACCACCAGCTCGGCCGACCGCTCCACCAGCACGGCCACCCGGGTCTCCCGGCGCACGCCCGACGCGGCCAGCCGCCGCGCCAGCGTCTCCGCCTCGGCCAGCAGCTCGCCGAACGTCAGGTCGCGCGCCGCGGTCCGGACCGCCACCGCGTCCCGCGAGCGTTCCACCTGGCGGCGGAACAGCACCGGCAGCGGCTCCGCGGTCAGCGGTGCGGCGGTGTCGTTCCACTGCTCCACCACCAGCTCGCGGCGTGCGGCGTCGAGCAGGCCGATCCGGCCCACCGGCGTCCGCGGCGCGGCCACCACCTGCTCCAGCGCGTGGACGATCGCCGCGAGCATCTCCTCGGCCCGGGTCCGGTCGATCACGTCCGGCCGGTAGATGAACTCGCCGTGGACGCCGCCGTCCTCCGACGCGCGCATCGACACCGGGTAGTGCCCGCTGTCGTCCGGGATTCCGGCCGGGCGCATGACCAGCGCGTCCGGGCTCTCGGACGGGCGCGGCGGGCGCGGGTAGTTCTCGAACACCACGAGCGTGTCGAAGGCCGCGCCCGGCCCGGCGAACTGGTTGATCTCGCTCAGCCCGACGTGCTGGTGCGCCATCATCGCGACCTGGCGGCGTTGCAGATCCGTGAGCATGTCCACGAACGGCGTGGCGCCGTCCAGCCGCGCCCGGACCGGCAGCGTGTTCATGAACAGGCCGACCACGGAGCCGACGCCGGGGATCTCCGGCGGACGGCCGGCCACGGCGGAGCCGAAGACCACGTCGTCGCGTCCGGTCAGCCGGGCCAGCAGCAGCGCCCAGACGCCCTGGAACAGCGTGTTCATCGTGACGCCGTGCCCGCGGGTGAACTCCGCCAGGCGCCGGCTCAGCGCGTCGTCGAGCGTGAACCGCACCCGCTCCGGCGCGACCGGCGCGCTGATGCTGTCCGGCGGCACCACATGGGTCGGCTCGTCCAGCCCGGCCAGCTCGGACCGCCAGGCCTCCCGGGCGGCCTCCTTGTCCTGGCGCGCCAGCCAGGCCAGGTAGTCGCGGTAGGAGGTCGGGGCCGGCAGCGCGCCGCCGTCCCCGCCGGCCTCGTACGCGGCCATCACGTCCACGGAGAGGATCGGCAGCGACCATCCGTCGCACGAGATGTGGTGCGACGCCAGCATCAGCCGGTGCCGGCGCTCGCCGAGGCGGACCAGGTGCAGGCGCAGCAGCGGCGCCCGGGTCACGTCGAACCGGTCGTCGCGCAGCTCCGCCACCAGCCGGTCGAACTCGGCCAGCGCCTCGTCCTCCGGCAGGTGCGACAGGTCGGTCTCCCGCCAGGGCAGCGTCAGCTCGCGGGCGATCACCTGCACGGCCGTGCCGGACTCGAGCTGGTGGAAGCTCGCGCGCAGCGCGGCGTGCCGGTCCAGCACGGCCTGCCAGGACGCGCGCAGCCGGGCGGCGTCCAGCGGCCCGTCGATGGCGAGCGTGCGCAGGCCCGCGTAGACGTCCGGGCCCCGCTCGTCGACCGCGTGGAACAGCAGCCCCTCCTGCAGCGGGGAGAGCGGCCAGATGTCGAGCAGGCCCGGTACGGCCGTCTCGATCTCCGCCACGTCCCGCTGCGACAGCGCGGCGAGCGGGAAGTCCGACGGCGTGTGCCCGCCCGCGCGGACGTCGCCCGCGTGCGCGGCCAGGCCGGTCAGCATGTCCAGCCAGGCCGTGCCGAGCGACTCCGCCGCGGCGTCGTCGAGGAGCCGGCCGGCCCAGGTCACGGTCAGGTCCAGCCGGGGGCCGTCCGCGGCGTCCAGCACGGCCGCGTCGATCTCCAGGGCGTGCCGCAGCGGCGCGTCCGGGTCGGCCGTGCCGCCGATGGTCCCGACCGGCTGCCAGGGCTCGGCGTCCCCGCCGGGCGCGGCGGCGAACCGGCCCAGGTAGTTGAACCCGATCTCCGGCGCCGGCAACGCGGCCAGGACCGGCCCGGTCTCGGCGTTGAGGTGACGCAGCATCCCGTAGCCGAGCCCGCCGTCCGGCACCGCGCGCACGCTCTCCTTGACGGCCTTCAGCAGGTCACCGGCCGCGTCGCCGCCCGACCTCGCCTCGGCCGGGTCGATCCCGGTCAGGTCCAGCCGGACCGGGTGCACGTCGGTGAACCAGCCGACCGTCCGGGACGGGTCCAGCCCGCCGATCGGCCGGCGGCCGTGCCCTTCGACGTCCACCACGACCGCGGTGCCGCCGCGCCATCCGGCCACCGCGCCCGCCAGCGTGGCCAGCAGCACCTCCTGAACTCCACAGTGGAAGGCCGAGGTGACCCGCTCCACCAGCGCGGCCGCCCGGTCCGGCGGCACGGTCCACGACCTGCGGCCCGCGGTCGAGACGGTGTCCCGCGCCGGGTCCGGCGCGCCCAGCCGGGGCGCGCCGTCGCCGAGGATCGCGGTCCATACCGGCAGCTCCGCGGTACGCGCCGCCGCCTGCTCGGCCAGCGTCCGCGCCCAGCGCCGGAACGAGACGTCCACCGGATCGGGCGCGGGCTCCCGGCCCTCGGCCACCGCCTCGCACGCGGCGCGCAGCTCCGGCAGCAGGATGCGCCAGGACACCGCGTCGGCCACGAGGTGGTGCGCGACCAGCGCGAGCCGGCCGGTGCGCCCGGGCCCGGCGTCCACCCACACCGCGCGGATCAGCACGCCGGCGGCCGGGTCCAGCCGCGCCGCGGTCTCCGCGGCGGAGCGGTCCGCGAGCGCGTCGAGGTCGGCGTCGCCGGCCGCCACGCGGTCGACCAGGCGCGCCGCGTCCACCGTGCCGCGCTCGGCCACGACCAGGCGGGGCTCCGCTCCCCCGGTCCCGACGACCCGGGCGCGCAGGAGGTCGTGCGCGTCGATCAGCGCGCCCAGCCCGGCCGCGAGCGTGTCCACCGTCAGCCCGGCGGGCGCGCCCACGGTCGTCCACTGCGCCAGCGCGCCCCGGGTCAGCGCGCCGGGATCGCGGTCGAGCAGCGCCCGCAGCACCGGCGTCCAGGGGACCTCGCCGGCGCCGTCGTCGGCACCGGCCGGCCGCTCACCGCCGCGCTCCGCGATCGCGGCCAGGCCGGCCGGCGTCCGGTGGTCGAAGACGTCGGTGGCGCCGAAGACCACGTTCTCCCGCCGGGCGCGCGAGGCGAGCTGCATCGACAGGATCGAGTCGCCGCCCAGCTCGAAGAAGCTGTCGTCGGCGCCGACCCGGTCCACGCCGAGGATCTCGGCGAACAGCGCGCACAGCACCCGTTCGGTCTCGGTGCGCGGCTCGCGGCCGGCCGGCCTCCCGGCGAACTCGGGGTCGGGCAGCGCGGCGCGGTCGATCTTGCCGTTGACCGTCAGCGGGAAGCCGTCCAGCACCACCACCGCGGCCGGCACCATGAATTCCGGCAGCCGGGCCGCCAGGTTCTCGCGTACGGTGCCGGGGTCCGCGGCCGCGTCGCCCGCCGCCGTCACGTAGGCGATCAGCCGCTTCTCCCCCGGCCGGTCCTCGCGCGCCACCACCACCGCCTGCGCCACGCCGGGCTCCGCGGTCAGCGCCGCCTCGATCTCGGCCGGCTCGACCCGGTACCCGCGGATCTTCACCTGGGCGTCGGCGCGGCCGGCGAACAGCAGTTCGTCCCGGTCCGTCCAGCGGGCCAGGTCACCGGTGCGGTACATCCGCTCGCCGGCGGCGAACGGGTCGGCGACGAACCGCTCCGCGGTCGCGGCGGCGGCGCCCAGATAGCCGCGGGCCAGGCCGGCGCCCGCGAGGTACAGCTCGCCGGTCACGCCCGGGCCGACCGGCTGGAGGAACGCGTCGAGCACGTACACCCGACGGCCGGCCAGCGGACGGCCGATCGGCAGCGCGTCACCGGGCGCGGCGCCCGGCTCGATCACATGCCAGGTGGCGCAGAGCGTGGTCTCGGTCGGGCCGTAGAGGTGCCGGACGCGCACGTCCGGGCAGGCCGCGCGCACCCGGGCGACGGAGGCCGGCGGGACGGCGTCGCCGCCGGTCAGCACCTCGCGCAGCCCGCGGAACGCGTCCGCCGCCTCGTCCGCCAGCGCCCGGAACGCCCCGGCGGTCAGGTGGACCGTGGTCACCCCGCGCGCGATCGCGTCCCGCAGCCGTTGCGCGTCGACCGTGCCCGGCTCCGCGACCAGCACGCGGGCGCCGGCGACCAGCGGCGCCCAGATCTCCAGCAGCGACGCGTCGAACGCGTGCGAGGCGTGCATCAGCACGTGGTCGTCCGCCCCGAGCGCCCAGCCCGGGTCGCCGGCCAGCGCCGCCACGCCGCCGTGCGGCACCGCCACGCCCTTCGGCACGCCGGTGGACCCGGACGTGTACATCACGTACGCCACGTCGTGCGCGCCGGCCGTGAACGACGGCGCCGGGCCGGTCGCGGGCGCGCCCGGGAGCACCGGCGCGATCCCGGCCGGCAGCAGGTGCCGGGTCGCCTCCGCGCAGACCGCCACGGACACGCCGGCGCCGGTCAGCATCCGCGCGATCCGCTCCCCGGGGTCCTTCACGTTCACCGGTACGTACCCGGCCCCCGCCTTCCAGATCGCGAGCAGCGCCACGAACAGGCCGGCGCCGCGCTCCAGCACCACGCCGACGTGGTCGCCGCGCCGCACCCCCGCGCCGGCCAGGTGCCCGGCGAGCCGGTCCGACTCGCGGTCGAGGTCCGCGTAGGACAGCGTGCGGTCCCGGTCGGTGACCGCCACCGCGTCCGGCGAGCCGGCCACCCGCCGCCGGAACGCCTCCACCACGGTCGCGCCGCCGGCCGCCTCCCCGGTCGCGTGCCCGCGCGCCGGCCCTGCCGTCACGGCCAGCCGGCCGGTGAGCAGCGAGGGGTCCGCGACCAGTCGTTCCATCACCCGCACGACCTGCCGGGCGACCTCCACGGCCGTCTCCCGGACGATGCGGTCCGGCCGGTACGACACGCGGATCTGGAGGCGCTCGCCGGGGCTGGCGCTCATGGTCAGCGGGTAGCTGGTGCCGGTCCGGGTGACCGCCGAGCTGATGCGGACGGCACCGTCGGCGCCGAGGCCGGCGGCGTCCATCGGGAAGTTCTCGACCATCATGATGGTGTCGAAGACCGCGCCCGGCCCGGTCACCTTCTGGATCTCCCGCAGCCCCATGTACTGGTGCTCGGTCAGCGCCACCTGGCGTGCCTGCAGGTCGTGGAGCAGGTCCAGCACCGGCCGGCCGCCGTCGAGGCGTACCCGCACCGGGACGGTGTTGATGAACATCCCCACCATCCGCTCGACGTCCGGGACCTCGGCGGGGCGTCCGGACACCACCGTGCCGAACACCACGTCGGTACGGCCCGCGAGCCGCGCCAGCACCAGCGCCCAGGCGCCCTGCACGATCGTGCTCAACGTCAGCCCGTGCCCGCGGGCGAACTCGGTCAGCCGCCGAGTGTCCCGGAGGGACAGCGACTCGCAGTGCTCGTCCGGCATCACCATGGTCTTGCCCGCGTCCGCGTCCACCACGGTCGGCTCGTCCGCCCCGGCGAACTCCGCGCGCCACGCCGACCGGGTCGCCGCCCGGTCCTGACGGCTCAGCCAGGCCAGGTAGTCCCGGAAGGACGGCGGCGTCGCCGCGCCTTGGCCACCGGCGTACGCTGCCGACATCTCGCCCAGGATGATCGGCGTCGACCAGCCGTCCAGCACCAGGTGGTGGGAGGTCACCACGAGGCGGTGCCGGTGCTCGCCGAGCCGGATCAGCAGCAGCCGCAGCAGTGGCGCCCGGCCGATGTCGAAGCGGCGCGCCTGGTCCGCGGCGAGCAGGCGCCCGACCTCCGCGTCCGCGTCCGCCCCGGCCAGGTGCGACACGTCCGCCACCCGCCACGGGATGTCCGCGCCGGCCACCACGACCTGCACCGTCTCGCCGGAGCGGAGCTGGTGGAACGTGGTCCGCAGCGATTCGTGCCGGGCGACCAGCGAGGTCCACGCCGCGTGCAGCCGGTCCGCCTCGAGCGGCCCGTCCAGGTCGAGGATGCGCTGGCTCTGGTAGACGTCGACGCCGGCCTCGTCGAGCGTGCGCTCGAAGAGCATGCCCTCCTGCAGCGCGGACAGCGGCCAGACGTCGGTCAGCCCCGGCGCCGCCGCCTCCAGCTCCTCGACGTCCCGCTGTGCCAGCCGGACCAGGTCGAAGTCGGACGGCGTGTGCCCGCCCCCGGGGTGCGCGGCCAGCCCGGTCAGCAGCTCCAGCCAGGCCTCGCCGAGCCGGTCCACCGTGCCGGGGTCGAGGTCGCGGCCGTCCAGCGTGAGCCGCAGCCGGGGGCCGTCCGGGGTGTCCAGAACGTCCGCGGCGGCCTCCAGCGCGTGCGCCAGCACCAGATCCGGGCCGGCCTCGCCGGCGCCCAGCGTGCCCTCGCGCAGCTCCCACGGCGTGGCCGCGGAGGCCGCGCCGGACCGGCCGAGGTAGTTGAACCCGATCTCCGGGGCGGGCAGCGCGGCCAGCCGGTCCGCCGTGGCCGGGTTGAGGTGGCGCAGCAGCCCGTAGCCGAGCCCGTCGCCGGGCACCGCGCGGACCTGCTCCTTCACGGCCTTCAGCAGCGCGCCCGCGGCGGCGCCGCCGGCCGCGGCGGACGCCAGGTCGACGCCGGAGACGTCCAGGCGGACCGGGTGCGCGCTGGTGAACCAGCCGACGGTCCGCAGCAGGTCCTCGCCGTCGGCGGCGTGCCGGCCGTGGCCCTCCACGTCCACCAGCACGCCGTCACCGCCCCGCCGGCGTGCCACCGCACCGGCCAGGCCGGCGAGCAGGATCTCCGGGACTCCGCAGTGGAACGCGCCCGGCAGCCGGCCGAGCAGGCTCCGCGCCGCGTCCCCGGACAGCGTCGCCGACCACGAGTGCGGCTGCCCGGTGCGCGATCCCACCGGCGGGTCCGCCGCGTCCAGCACCGCGACCCAGTGGTCCAGCTCGGCCACGGTGCTCTCGCTGAGCGCGCGCTCGGTCAGCCGCCGCGCCCACGCCCGGTACGGCGTCGCCTCCGGCTCCAGCGCGGGGGTCCGGCCGGCGACCGCGTCGTCGTACGCCGCGCGCAGGTCCGGCAGCACGATGCCCCACGAGACCGCGTCGACCACCAGGTGGTGCGCGACCAGCGCCAGGCGGCCCGGCCCGGCGTCCCCGGCGTCGATCCACACCACCCGCACGACGCTCCCGGCCGACGGGTCCAGCGTGGCCGCCGCCGCGCCGGCCTCGCGCGCGGCGAGCGCGTCCAGGTCCCCGGCCGCGGCCGGCACCCGGGTGATCAGGTCCGTCGCGGTCACGGCGCCCCGCTCGGGCACCACCAGCCGTCCGCCCGGCTCGACCCGCGCGCGCAGCAGGTCGTGCGTGTCCAGCACGGCCCGCAGCGCCGTGGCCAGCGCGCCGGGGTCCAGGCCGGCCGGTGCGACCACCACCCGGGCCTGCGCGAAGCCGGGGCGTACCGCGTCGTCGCCGAGCGCGCGCATCACCGGCGTCCACGGCACCTCGCCGATCGCCTGGTCCGCCGCGGGCCGGGCCGGGCGCGCCGGGCCGGCGGCCCGGGCCAGCGCGGCCAGCCGCTCCGGCGTCCGGTGCTCGAACACCTGCCGCGGCGTCAGCGGGAGGCCCTCCCGGCGCGCGCGGGCGGCGACCTGCATCGACGAGATCGAATCGCCGCCGAGCGCGAAGAAGCTGTCCTCGGGCCCGACCCGGTCCAGGCCCAGAACCTGCGCGAACACGTCACAGAGCAGGCGCTCGGCCGCGGTGGCCGGCGCCCGGCCCGCGGCGGCCGGCGCGAACCGCGGTGCGGGCAGCGCCTGCCGGTCCACCTTGCCGTTCACGGTCAGCGGCAGCGCGTCCAGCACCAGCACCGCGGCCGGGAGCATGAACTCGGGCATCGTCTCGGCGAGCCGGGCCCGCAGCGACGCCGGGTCGGTGTCCGCGCCGGCCTCGGGCACCACGTAGCCGATCAGGTGCTCACCGCGCACGGAGACCACGGCCTGGGCCACGCCCGGCAGCCGGCCGAGCACCGCCTCGACCTCACCCGGCTCCACCCGGTAGCCGCGGATCTTGACCTGGTCGTCCGCGCGGCCGGCGAACACCAGCGCGCCGTCGTCCGCCCAGCGGGCCAGGTCACCGGTCCGGTACATCCGGCCGCCGGGTACGAACGGGTCGGCGACGAACCGCTCCGCCGTCAGCGCCGGACGGCCCAGGTAACCGCGCGCCACGCCGGCGCCGGCCACGTACAGCTCGCCCGCCACGCCCGGGGGCAGCGGGCGCAGGAACGCGTCCAGCACGTAGGCGCGCCGGCCCGCGAGCGGGCGCCCGATCGGCAGCACCGCGCCGGTCCGGTCGCCGGGCTCGAGCAGCCACCAGGTCGCGCACAGCGTGGCCTCGGTCGGGCCGTAGAGGTGCCGCACCCGCACGTCCGGGCAGGCGCGCCGGACCCGCTCCACGGCCGCGAGCGGTACCGCGTCGCCGCCGGTCAGCACCTCGCGCAGCCCGGCGACCGACTCCGGCGACTCCTCGGCCAGGACGCGGAACGCGCCCGCGGTCAGGTGCGCGGCCGTGACGCCGCCGGCCACGTACCCGGCCAGCGCCGGCCCGTCCACCGCGCCCGGCCCGGCGATCGTCACCCGGGCGCCGGACAGCAGCGGCACCCAGATCTCGAACAGCGAGATGTCGAACGCGTGCGAGGCGTGCATCAGCACGGCGTCGCCCGGCCCGATCCCCCAGCCGGGCTCGCCGGCCAGCGCCGCCACGTCGCCGTGCGTGACCGCGACGCCCTTCGGCGTGCCGGTCGAGCCCGAGGTGTACATGACGTAGGCGAGGTCGCCGGCGCCGGTGGCCACGGTCAGCGGCGTGGCGTCCTCGATCGCCCGCCGGGTCCGCGGGTCGTCCGGCACGATCGGGTCGAGTCCGGCGTCGCGCACGGTGGCGCGGAACGTCTCCGCGCACACCGCCGCGGCCGGCGCGGCGTCGGTCAGCATGAACCGCACGCGCTCGGCCGGGTAGGCGGGGTCGACCGGCACGAACGCCGCGCCCGCCCGCCACACGCCGAGCAGCGTGGCGATCAGCGTGGACGAGCGTTCCATCAGTACCGCGACCCGGTCCCCGCGGCGGACGCCCCGGCCGGCGAGGTGGCCGGCGAGCCGTTCCGCGTACGCGTTCAGCTCCCCGTACGACATGGTGCCGTCGCGGCCGGCCACCGCCACCTCGTCGCGCCGGCCCGCCACCTGGCGGTCGAACAGCTCCAGCGCGTGCCGGTCCGGTGCCGCCCCGGACGCCGCGCTCCAGTCCCGTACCACCAGCTCCCGCTCGGCCTCGCCGATCACCTCGACGTCGCCGACCGTGATTCCGGGCGTCCCGGTCAGCTGGCGCAGCACCCGGGTGAACCGCTCGACGACGGCCAGCGCGGCCCGCTCGTCGAAGTGCTCAGGCAGGTAGTCGAGCTTGAGGAGCAGCGACTCACCGGGTACGGCGACGAGCGTGAGCGGGTAGTGGGCGGTCTCCCGGCCCTGGTGCACGCGGATGCCGAACGCGTCCGCGGAGCGCCGGGCGGCGAGCTCCCGGGGGAAGTTCTCGAAGACCAGCAGCGTGTCGAAGACCGCGCCGGGGCCGGCCGCCTTCTGGATGTCGGCAAGCCCCACGAACTGCTCGGGGATGAGTGCCGACTGCCGCTTCTGCAGCTCCGCCAGCAGTTCGGCGACCGGGGTCGCGCCGCGCAGCCGCACGCGGACCGGCACGGTGTTGAGGAACAGGCCGACCATCCGCTCCACGCCGGGCAGGTCCGCCGGGCGGGCCGACACCGTGGCGCCGAAGACGACGTCCGTGCGGCCGGCGAGCCGGGCCAGCACCAGCGCCCACGCGCCCTGCACCACCGTGTTCAGGGTCAGTCCGTGGCCGCGGGCGAGTTCCTCCAGCGCGCGGCTGAGCGGCCGCGGCAGCTCGACCGTGACGCTCTCCGGCACGCCCGGCCCGTGCCCCGGGTCGGCGGGCGCCACCAGCGTCGGCTCGTCGGTGCCGCGCAGCTGCGCCGTCCACGCGGCCAGCGCGCGGTCCCGGTCCTGCCGGCGCAGCCAGGCCAGGTACTCCCCGTACGACGTCACGTCCGGCAGGTCCGGTGCGCCGTCCCCGGCCGCGTACAGCGTGGACAGCTCGTCGAAGACGATCGGCAGCGACCAGCCGTCCATGATGGAGTGGTGGCAGGTGACCACCAGGCGGTGGCGGTCCGCGGCGAGCCGGATCAGCGTCAGCCGCAGCAACGGCGCCTTCGCCACGTCGAACGGGCGCAGCCGGTCCTCCTCGGCCAGCTCGCGTACTGCCGCGTCCGGCTCGTCGAGGCCGGAGAGGTCCGCCTCGCGCCACGGCAGGTCCACCCGCGCGGCGACGACCTGCACGGTCTCGCCGCTGCGGCGCTGACGGAAGCAGGCGCGCAGCGCGGCGTGCCGGGTCAGCAGCGCCTCCCACGCCGTACGCAGCCGCGCCGCGTCCACCGGCCCGTCCAGTTCCAGTATCCAGTGTCCGACGTAGACGTCCGGGCCCTGGTCGTCGTAGACGGCGTGGAACAGCAGGCCCTCCTGCAACGGCGACAGCGGCCAGATGTCCTCGATCAGCGACTGCGTCACGGATATCTCCCTCGTTCTTCGGAAGGCTGGGAAGTGGCTCACACGTCCGCGCCGAGCTCGGCCTCGAGTTCGGCGATCTCGGCGCGGTCCAGGTCGACGAGGCCGAAGCGCTCCACCGGCGTCCGTGCCGGTTCGTCCGCACCGCCGGCCGGCGGTGCGGACAGGGCCGCGAGGCCCGCGGGCGTCCGGCGCTCGAACACCTCGCGCGCGCCGAAGCTCATCCCGTCGCGCCGGGCGCGCACCGCGAGCTGCATCGACGTGATCGAGTCGCCGCCCAGTTCGAAGAAGCTGTCGTCGGCGCCGACCCGATCCAGGCCGAGCACCTCGGCGAAGAGCGCGCACAGCGCCCGTTCCGCCGCGGTGGCCGGCTCCCGGCCGGAGACCCGCGCGCTGAAGTCGGGGTCGGGCAGCGCGTCCCGGTCCACCTTCCCGTTCGGGGTGACCGGCAGCGCGTCCAGCACCAGCACGGCGGCCGGCACCATGTAGTCGGGCAGCACCGCGGCGAGCCGTTCGCGCAGCGACTCCGGGTCCGCCTCGCCGTCCGCGGTCACGTAGCCGATCAGCCGGCCGTCCCGGGCCAGCACCACGGCCTGGTGGACGCCGGGCTGCGCGGCCAGCACCGTCTCGACCTCACCCGGTTCCACCCGGAAACCGCGGATCTTGACCTGCGTGTCGGCCCGCCCGGCGAACACCAGTTCGCCGTCACCGGTCCAGTACGCCAGGTCACCGCTGCGGTACATCCGCTCGCCCGGGACGAAGGCGTCGGCCACGAACCGTTCCGCGGTCAGCGCCGCCCGGCCCAGGTAGCCGTGGGCCACGCCGGCGCCGGCGATGTAGAGGTCGCCCACGACGCCCGGCGGGAGCGGGCGGAGGAAGACGTCCAGCACGTACATCCGGCGGCCGGGCTGCGGCCCGCCGATCGGCAGGACCGGGCCCAGCCGGTCGCCCGGGTCGATCCGCTTCCGGGTCACGCACATGGTGGTCTCGGTCGGGCCGTACGTGTGCCAGAGCAGCAGGTCGGGGCACGCCCGCCGGAGCCGCTCCACCGCGTCCAGCGGCACCACGTCGCCGCCGGTCGCCACCACGCGCAGCCCCGCGAAGGACTCCGCCGCCTCGTGCGCCAGCGCGCGGAACTGCCCGGCGGTGAAGTTCACCGCGGTGAGCCCGTCCGCCACGTGCGCGGCGAGCCGCCGCGCGTCCACCACGCCCGGCTCGGCGATCATCACCTGCGCGCCGCGGGCGAGCGGCACCCACACGTCGAACACGGACGCGTCGAACGTGTGCGGCGCGTGCATCAACACGGCGTCGCCCGCCCCCACGCCCCAGCCGGGGTCGCCGGCGAACACCGGTACGCCCCCGTGCGGGACCGCCACGCCCTTCGGCATCCCGGTCGATCCGGACGTGTACATCACGTACGCCAGGTCGTCCGGCCCGATCCCGGCCGGCGGCAGCGCGCTCTCGGCCAGGTCGTCCACGTCGATCCGCCGATGACCGGCCGGCACCGCGCCCGCGGTCCCCGCCCCGCACAGCACGGCCGTGACCCCGGCGTCGGCCAGCATGAACGCCACCCGGTCCGCCGGGTAGCCCGGGTCGACCGGCACGAACGCGGCGCCGGCCTTCCACACCGCGAGCCAGGCCGCCGGCACCTCGGCCGAACGCTCCAGCATCACCCCGACGCGGTCGCCGCGCCGCACGCCCCGGCCGGCCAGCGTCCGCGCCAGCCGGCCCGACCACGCGTCGAGCTCCGCGTACGACCACGACCGTCCCCCGGCCGTCATCGCGGTCGCGCCGGGTGTGCGCGCCGCGTGCCGGCCGAACAGGTGCAGCGCGGTCGGCGCGTCCACGGTCCGCGGCGTCTTGTTCCACCGCTCGACCGTCAGCGCGCGGCCGGCCTCGCTGAGCGGGTCCAGGCGGCCCACGGCGGCGTCCGGTGCCGCGATCATCCGCTCCAGCACGCGGGTGAACCCGTGCAGCGTCTCCTCGGCGACGCCCGGGTCGAGCGTCTCCGGCCGGTACTGGACCTCGGTCTCCAGGCGCTCGCCCGGCATGACGCCCAGCGTGATCGCGTACGGCGACGCCTGCCGGACCTCCAGCGGGCTCAGCCGCAGCTCGCGCCGGGCGTCCGGCGCCGCGCCCGGGTCGACGTAGTTCTCGAACACCACGATCGTGTCGAAGCTCGCCGCGCCGAGCTTCTGGATCTCCGGCAGCCCCAGGTGGTGGTGCGCGATCAGCGCGGACTGCCGCCTCTGCAGTTCGGTCAGCGTCTCCAGGACGGTCCGGTTGCCGTCCAGCCGCACGCGTACCGGCACGGTGTTGATGAACAGGCCCGCGACGCGCTCCACGCCGGGCAGTTCCGCCGGGCGCCCGGCGACCGTGGCACCGAAGACCACGTCGGTGCGGCGCGCCAGCCGGGCCAGCACCAGCGCCCACGCGCCCTGGATCAGCGTGTTCAGCGTCAGCCCGCGCTCGCGGGCGAACCCGGTGAGCGCGGACGTGAACTCCGCGGAGTGGCGGACCACCGCGCGGGCCGGTAGCTCCGGTGCCCGGCCGGGCCGCTCCGGCAGGCCGAGCGCGGACCCGTCGGCGCCGGACAGCTCCGCCCGCCACGCCGCCCGGGCGGCCTCCCGGTCCTGCCGTCCCAGCCAGGCCAGATAGTCACGGTACGAGCCGGCCGGCGGCGGCCCGGCGGCGACGCCCCCGGCCTCGTACACCCGGAGCAGGTCGGCCTCGACGATCGCGCGCGACCAGCCGTCCATCAGCAGGTGGTGGCTGGTGGTCACCAGGCAGTGCCGCTCCGGGCCGAGCCGGATCAGCGACAGCCGCAGCAGCGGGGGCCTGGCCAGGTCGAACCGCCGGGCCCGCTCCTTCTCCGCGATCGTGCTCACCTCGGCCGACGCGTCCTCGGCGGACAGTCCGGACAGGTCGTGCTCGGCCCACGGCAGCTCCACCCGGCGGGGGATCAGCTGCACGGTCTCGCCGGACCTGCGCCGGTGGAAGGACGCGCGCAGCGCCGGGTGCCGGTCCAGGACGGCCGCCCAGGACCGGCGGAACCGGTCGGTGTCCAGCGGCCCCTCGATCAGCTGCGTCTGCTGGATGAGGTAGATGTCCGGCGCCTCGTCGTCGATCGAGGCGTGGTAGAGCATCCCCTCCTGCATCGGTGACAGCGGCCAGAGCTCCGCGAGCGCCGATCCGGGGGACGTCGACGGAGTGTTCACGATGTCTGGCCTCCATTGAGTTCGGCTGCGAGCGCCTCGAAGCCCTCGATCTCGTCCTGGTCCAGGTCGAGCAGGTCGAAGTCGGACGCGGTGTGCCCGCCGGCCGACGGGTCCTCCGCGCGCCGGGCCAGCCCGGACAGCACCTCCAGCCACTCGCGGCCCAGCCGCTCCGCCTCACCGTCGGCCAGCCGCCCGGCCGGCCAGCTCAGTGCCAGCCTGAGCAGCGGACCGTCCGGCCCGTCCTCGAGGACCACGTCCGCGTCCAGGTCGTGCGGCAGATCCGCGCCCGGGCCGAGCATGCCGCCGACGCCGCCCACCGGCTCCCACTCCCGTGCCTCGGTGACGTGCCGGCCCATGTAGTTGAAGCCGATCCGCGGCGACGGCAGCGCGGCCAGTTCCGGTCCCGTCTCCGGGTTGAGGAACCGCAGCAGGCCGTAGCCGAGCCCGTCGCCCGGCACCGTCCGGGACTGCTCCTTGACGGCCTTCAGCAGCCGTTCCGCCGCCGGGCCGCCGGCCGGTACGCCGGTCAGGTCGAGGCCGGCCAGGTCCAGGCGCACCGGGTGCACGCCGGTGAACCAGCCCACCGTGCGGGACACGTCCAGCCCGCCGACCGGGTGACGGCCGTGGCCCTCCACGTCGACCAGCACCACGTCCCCGCCGCGCCACCGCGCGACCGCGCCCGCCAGCCCGGCGAGCAGCACCTCGTGCACGCCGCAGAAGAACACCGCGGGTGCCCGCCCGGCCAGCACGGACGCCCGGGCCGGCGGCAGCACCCAGGAGCGCGAACACACGCCGCCCGCGCCCGGCGCGGGCCCGCCGCCGTGGTGCTCGCCCGCGCCGGCCACGGATCGCCAGTACGGCAGCTCCGCCACCCGCTCCGCGGAGACCGCGTCCCGCACCAGCGCGTCCGCCCACCGCCGGAACGACACCGGCACCGGGTCCAGCGCGGGTGCGCGGCCGGCCGCCACCGCCTCGTACGCCTGCCGGACGTCCGGGACCAGCACCCGCCAGGACACGCCGTCGACCGCGAGGTGGTGCGCCACCAGCACCAGCCGCCCCGGCCGGTCCGGACCGGCGTCGACCAGCACGGCCCGCGTCACCGCGCCCGCCGCCGGGTCCAGCCGGGCCACCGCGGCCCGCGCCGCCTCCTGCGCCACGTCGTCCGGGTCCGCGGCCGGGCCGGCCACCACCCGGCTCACCGCGCCGGCGACGTCCACCGACCCGGGCGGGCCGGTCAGCAGCCGGCCGGAGTCCACCCGCAGCCGCAGCATGTCGTGCGTGTCCACCACCGCGGTCAGCGCGGTCACCAGCGTCCGCTCGTCCAGGCCCGGGGGTACGGCGACCACCGTCCACTGCGCGAAGCCCGCGTCCAGCGCCGCGTCGCCCAGCAGCCGCATCACCGGCGTCCACGCGACCTCGCCCGGGCCGTCGGCCGTGGTGGCGCCGTCCCGGTCCGGCCGCGGCGCGTGCGCCACGACGCGGGCGAGCCGTTCCGGCGTGCGCGCCTCGAAGACGTCGTGCGCGGCGAACGTCAGCCCCCGGCGCCGGGCGCGGGCCACCAGTTGCATCGAGGTGATGGAGTCGCCGCCCACGGCGAAGAAGCTGTCGTCCACGCCGACCCGGTCCAGCCGCAGCACCTCGGCGAACAGCTCGCACAGCGCCCGCTCGACGTCCGTGGCCGGCCGGCGGCCGGTGGTCCCGGCCGCGAAGTCGGGGTCCGGCAGCGCACCGCGGTCGATCTTGCCGTTCGGCGTGGCCGGCAACGCCTCCAGCGCCACCACCACCGCGGGCACCAGGTGGTGCGGCAGCCGGGAGGCGAGATCGTCGCGGACCGCCCGCGCGTCGACGCCGGCCGGCGAGACGTAGCCGATCAGCCGGTCGTCCCGGACGGTCACCGCGGCCTGGGCGACGCCGGGGTACGCGGACAGCGCGGCCTCGATCTCGCCGGGCTCGACCCGGAAGCCGCGGACCTTGATCTGCTCGTCGGCCCGCCCGGCGAAGACCAACTCGCCGTCGCCGGTCCGGTACGCCAGGTCGCCCGTGCGGTACATCCGCGCGCCGGGGACGAACGGGTCGGCGACGAACCGCTCCGCGGTCAGCGCGGACCGGCCCAGGTAGCCGCGGGCCAGCCCGATGCCGGTGACGTACAGCTCGCCGGTGAGCCCCGGCGGCAGCGGCCGGAGGAACGCGTCCAGCACGTAGCACCGGCCGCCCGCGATCGGCGTACCGATCGGGACGATGCCCCGGCCGGAGCTCAGCGGCGCGCTCATGGTCGCGCACACCGTCGCCTCGGTCGGCCCGTAGGCGTTGACCAGCCGCCGTCCCGCCGCCCAGCGGTCCACCAGGCTGGGCGGGCAGGCCTCGCCGGCCACCACCACGGTCTCCAGCCGGTCCGGCAGCGCGTCCGCGGTGGCCAGCACCGACGGTGGCACGGTCACGTGGGTGACCTCCCACCGGTCCAGGGCCTCGGCCAGCGACACCCGCGGCGGCAGGTCCTGCTCCGGCGCCATCACCAGCCGCGCGCCGGACAGCAGCGCCATCAGCACCTCGGACACCATCGCGTCGAAGCCGAGCGCCGCGAACTGCAGCACCCGGGACGACGGCGACACCGCGAAGCGCGCGATCTGCGCGGCGGCCAGGTTTCCCAGGCCCGCGTGCGGGACGACGACGCCCTTCGGGGTGCCGGTCGACCCGGACGTGTAGATGACGTACGCGGCGTCGTCCGGCCGCACCCGCGGCAGCCGGGCCGCCGCGCCCGCGATCAGGTCGGTCTCCTCGAGCACCAGCAGCCGATCCGCGAAGTCCGCGGGGACCGCCTCCCGGGTCTTGCCCACGCACACCACCAGCGCGGGGTCCGCCTCGCCGAGGATCAGCCGGACCCGTTCCTCGGGGTAGGCCGGGTCCACCGGCACGAAGGCGCCGCCGGCCAGCGACACGCCCAGCATGCCGACCACCCACCACGCCGACCTGCCGACCACCACGCCGATCCGGCTCTCCCGCCCGGCCCCGCGCGCGGTCAGCGCCGCGGCCAGGCCGGCCGCGCGGTCCCACAGCTCCCGGTAGGTCAGTTCGCCGTCGCCGTCCACCACGGCCACGTCCCGCGGCCGGGCCGCCACCGCGCGCCGTACCAGTTCGGGCAGCGAGTCCCCGGCCGCCAGCGCCGGGACCGGCCGGTTCGCCGGCGCCGTGCCGACGCCGAACGCGCCCACCGATCCGGACGGGTCCGCGGCGAGCGCGCCGAGCGCGTCGGCGAACCACCCGAGCACCGACTCCGCGACGGTCTCCTCGACCTGCCCGTGCCGGTACGCGAGCTGGATGCGCAGGCGGTCGCCCGGGATGATGCCGAGCGTCAGCGGGTAGTGCGTGCCCTCGATCGTGCCCAGGTAGGTGAACCGGCCGAAGTCGCGCGGATAGCTCTCGAACACCAGCAGCGAGTCGAACGTGACGCCCGGCCCGGCCGCCTTCTGGATCTCCGACAGTCCCAGGTGCTGGTGCGGCATCAGGGCCGCCTGGCGCCGTTGCAGGCCGGCGAGCATGTCGACGATCCGCTCGCCGCCGTGCAGCGGCACCCGGACCGGCACCGTGTTCATCATCAGGCCCGGCATCGACTCGACGTCCGGCAGCTCCGCGGGACGGCTGGCGACCGTGGTGCCGAACACCACGTCGGTCCGCCGCGCGAGGCGCGCCAGCACCATCGCCCACACGCCCTGCACCACGGTGTTGAGCGTCAGCCCGTGGTCGCGGGTCAGCTCCAGCAGCGCGGCGTACCGCTCCGGCGCCAGGAACGCCACCCGGTACTCGTAGCCGGTGCCGGCCGCCGCGCCGCCGATCCGCGCGGGCTCGTCCAGGCCGGCCAGTTCCGCGCGCCAGGCCTCGCGCGCCGCCTCCCGGTCCTGCCGTTGCAGCCAGGCCAGATAGTCCCGGTACGACGCGGTGCCCGCCCGCTCCGGCAGCCGCCCGCCGGCCGCGTACGCCTCGGACACCTCGCTCAGGATCACCGACACCGACCAGCCGTCCATCAGCGCGTGGTGGTGCACGACCAGCAGCCGGTGCCGGTCCTCGCCGAGCCGGGCCAGCACCAGCCGGAACAGCGGCGCCGTGGCCAGGTCGAAGCGCTGCTGCTGTTCCCGCCCGGCCAGCTCCCGCACGGCCGCGTCGGCGTCCCCGGCGCCGGTCAGGTCCACCTCGCGCCACGGCAGCACGACGTGCTCCGCGACCGCCTGCACCGTCTTCCCGGACGCCAGGCGGTGGAAGCTCAGCCGCAGCTCCGCGTGCCGGGCGAAGACCGACTCCCAGGCCGCGCGCAGCCGGTCCACGTCCAGCGGCCCGTGCAGCCCCAGAATCCACTGCCCCTGGTAGATGTCCGGACCCTCGGCGTCCAGCGTCGACTGGAAGAACAGCCCCTCCTGCAGCGGCGCCAGCGGCCAGACCTCCGCGGCCCCCGGTACGACCGCCGCCAGCTCCCCCCGGTCCTCCGCGGTGAGCGTGATCAGCGGGCGGTCGGCGGGCCCGTCGGCCGGCGCCGGGCGCGCCACCGCCGCCAGCCGTGCCGGGGTGCCCTCCTCGAAGACCTGGGACGGCGTCACCAGCAGCCCGGCCCGGGTGGCGCGCGCCGCCAGCCGCATCGCGGCGATGGAGTCACCACCCAGCTCGAACAGGCTGTCGTCGACCCCGATCCGGTCCCGGCCGAGCACGTCCGCGAAGAGCGCGCACAGCACCCGCTCCGTCTCGGTGCCGGGCTCCCGGCCGGTGGCGCCGGCCGCGAAGACGGGCGCGGGCAGCGCGGCGCGGTCGACCTTGCCGTTGCCGGTCAGCGGCAGCGCGTCCAGCGCGATCACCGCGGCCGGGACCAGGTGGTCCGGCAGCACCGCGCCGAGCCGTTCCCGGATGCGGTCCGGGTCCGCGTCCGCCACCACGTAGGCGATCAGGCGCCCGTCGAGCGGCACCACCACGGCCTCGTGCACGTCCGGCGCGGCGGTCAGCGCGGCCTCGATCTCGCCCGGCTCGACCCGGAACCCGCGGATCTTCACCTGGTCGTCGGCGCGGCCCGCGAACACCAGCTCGCCGTCCGGCGTGCGGCGCGCCAGGTCGCCGGTGCGGTACATCCGCTCGCCGGCCGCGGACGGGTCCGCCACGAACCGCTCCGCGGTGAGCGCGGACCGGCCCAGGTAGCCGTCGGCCAGGCCGGCGCCGGACAGGTACAGGTCGCCGGTCACGCCGGGCGGCACCGGCCGCAGCGCCGCGTCCAGCACCTGGGCGCGGCGGCCCGGCAGCGGGTGGCCGATCGGCAGCACCGGGCCCAGCTCGTCGCCCGGGGCGAGCAGCCGCCAGGTCGCGCACAGCGTCGTCTCGGTCGGGCCGTACAGGTGCCGGACGCGCGCGCCGGGGTGGGCCGCGCGCACCTTCTCGACCGCGTGCACCGGCACCACGTCGCCGCCGGTCAGCACCTCGCGCAGCCCGGCGAAGGACTCCGGCGACTCCTCCGCCACCGCGCGGAAGCTGCCCGCGGTCAGGTGCGCGCGGGTCACGCCGGCCGCGACGGCCTCGCGCAGGCGCCGGGCGTCCACCGGGCCGGGCGCGGCGATCACCACGCGGGCTCCGGACACCAGCGGCACCCAGATCTCGTACAGGGAGGCGTCGAACGCGTACGGCGCGTGCATGAGGACCGCGTCGCCGGGCTCCACGGCCCAGCCGTCGGCGCCGACCAGCTCCGCGACGCTCCGGTGCGGCACGGCCACGCCCTTCGGCGTGCCGGTCGAGCCGGAGGTGTACATGACGTACGCCAGGTCGCCGGGCCGGACGGTGAGCGCGGGCGGGTCGCCGGTGCCGTCGTCCGCCACCACGATCGGCGTGATCCCCGTCGGTACGCGGTCGCGCGTGGCCGCCGAGCACAGCATCAGCGAGGTCCCCGCGTCCGCCGCCATGAACGCCACCCGCGGCGCCGGGTAGCCGGCGTCCACCGGTACGTACGCCGCGCCCGCCTTCCAGACGGCGAGCAGCGCCACCAGCAGGTCCGCCGAGCGCTCCAGCATGACCGCGACGCGGTCGCCGCGGCGCACGCCCCGGCCGGCCAGGCGCGCGGCCAGCCGCCCGGCGAGCCCGTCGAGCTCCCGGTACGTCAGCGTGCGGGCGCCGTCGACCACGGCCACCGCGTCCGGCGTCCGGTCCGCCCGCACGGCGAGCAGTTCCGGCACCGTCGGCGCGGCCTGCGCTGCGGAATCCATCGTCATCCTCCGTCATCGATCGGCGAGGATTGGCCGGCCTCGCGGATCGCGGACCACCGAGATCCCCATGATGCTGAACGGGATCGATGTCTACGAGCTGGTCCAAGCGCTCATTTCTGACGCTTGGACGCGGCCGTCATCGCGCTTACCGCGTGCGCCGGCGGCGGTGACCAGCGCCGTCGGGAACGCGGCGGAGACATATCGTCGGCGTATCGAAAACGGGATACCTTCTCGCAACACCGCGCTGCCTTGAATGGGCCGCATGCTTCACGGCCGGCCCGGCGGCGTGTTCCGTGGCGAGCCCGTGCGAATGACGGCCCCCACCTCCAGCGCCCCCACGGCGGCACCCATAATCCATGGATGCGGGCGGGACGAGGCTGTGTCGATCGGCCTCTAGACCTACACGCTCAATGTCCGAGATTCGAAGGCGAGCAGCATGAGTAGACTGAAAGTCGGAATTCTGTTCGGGGGCCGCTCCGAGGAACATCCCATCTCCATCAAGTCCGCGCAAGAAGTCGCCAAGAACCTCGATCTCGAGAAGTACGAGCCGTACTACATCGGGATCACCAAGGACGGCGCGTGGAAGCTCTGCGACGGCCCGAGCCCGGAGTGGGAGAGCGGCACCACCCGCCCGGCCGTGCTGTCCCCGGACCGCGCCACCGGCGGTCTGCTGATCCTCGAGGACGGCCGGTTCGAGACGCTCCCGCTCGACGTCGTGCTGCCGGTGCTGCACGGCAAGCAGGGCGAGGACGGCGCGATGCAGGGTCTGATGGAGCTGTCCGGCATCCCGTACGTGGGCTGTGACATCCAGAGCTCCGCGCTGTGCATGGACAAGTCCCTGGCGTACCTGGTGGTGCGCAGCGCGGGCATCGCCACGCCGAACTTCTGGATCGTCAACTCGGACCAGGACGTGGACCCGGGCCAGCTGACGTACCCGGTCTTCGTCAAGCCCGCCCGCTCGGGTTCGTCGTTCGGCGTCAGCAAGGTCACCCGCCAGGAGGAGCTGGGCGACGCGCTCAAGACCGCCCGGCAGTACGACTCCAAGGTGCTGATCGAGGAGGCGGTCGTCGCCAGCGAGATCGGCTGCGCCGTCATGGGCAACGACGAGGAGCTGTTCACCGGCGAGGTGGACCACATCGCGCTGTCCCACGGCTTCTTCCGGATTCACCAGGAGGACCAGCCGGAGGTCCGGTCGGAGAACTCGACGCCGATCGTCCCGGCCGACATCCCGGAGGAGTCGCGCGCGCTCGTCCAGCAGACCGCGAAGGCGATCTACCGCGCGCTGGGCTGCCGCGGGCTCGCCCGGGTCGACATGTTCCTCAAGGAGGACGGCTCCGTCGTGCTCAACGAGGTCAACACGCTGCCCGGCCTGACGTCGTACAGCCGCTACCCGCGGATGATGGCCGCCGCGGGCCTGCCGCTGGGCGAGGTCATCGACCGGCTGGTGTCGCTGGCGCTGGCCGGACGGGCCGAGGGCTAGGCATCTCGTCGTCGCGCGCTGGGGCGATGCTCCAGCGCGCGGATCGAGATCCTCACCGGTCCGGCGGCGCCGCGGGCAGCCGCACGGTGACGCACAGGCCGCCGTCCGCCCGCGGGCTGAGCGCGAGCGTGCCGTCGTGCGCGTGCACGATCGCGTTGACGATCGCCAGGCCCAGCCCGACGCCGGCGTGGTCCGCGCGGATGCGCTGCTCGGTGCCGCGCTGGAACGGCTCGGTCAGGGTGGCGGTGAGCGCGGGCGTGAGTTCCTTGCCGGTGTTCTCGACCGTCAGCGTCACGCTTTCCGGCCCGTCGCTCGTCGTCACCCAGACGTAGCCGTGCTCCGGCAGGTTGTGCACGACCGCGTTCTGCACCAGGTTCGTGGTGAGCTGGAGCAGCAGCGTGGGCGAGCCGACGGTGTGCGCGATGTCGCCCGCGGTCTCGATGGTCGCGCCGTACTTCTCCGCCAGCGGCAGCAGCGTCTCCGCGGCCTGCTCCGCGACCAGCGACAGGTCCACCCGCTCCCGGGCGAAGGACCGCTGCTCCGCGCGGCTGAACAGCAGCAGCGCCTCGGTGAGCGCGATCGCCCGCGCGTTGACCGCGTAGAGCCGGTCGACCACCTCGCCGGTGGCGCTGTTCGGATCCTTGCGCGCCACGTCGAGCAGCGTCTGCATGATCGCCAGCGGTGTGCGCAGCTCGTGCGAGGCGTTGGCGGCGAATCGCCGGTGCTCCGCGACCAGCGCCTCCAGGCGGTCGAGCATCAGGTCGAAGGCGTCGGCCAGCTCGCGGAACTCGTCGCCGCGACCGGGCAGCCGGAGGCGGTGCGAGAGCGAGCCGTCCGCGGCCGTGCGCGCCGCGTCCGTGATCCGGGTCAGCGGCGCGAGCATCCGGCCGGCCACGATCCAGCCGCCCACCAGCCCGAAGACCAGCAGGAACAGCAGCACCCCGGCGGCTCGCGGCGCGAACGTGCGCAGCGCTCCGGGCGGCGGGCCGGGCACGTGGCGCAGCAGGAACACCCACACGGCGGTCAGCAGCAGGCCCCCGGCCAGCAGCAGGAACCCGGCGTAGCTGAGGGTCAGCTTGAGGCGGACGCTCGCCCCGCGGGCTCTATCCAAGATCTCCTCCGCCACGCGCGGCCTCCGGCTGGGCACTGATGCGGTACCCTACGCCGGCCACGGTGGCGATGAGCCATGGTTCGCCGAGCCGCTTGCGCAGCGCGGAGACGGTGATCCGCACCGCGTTGGTGAACGGGTCGGCGTTCTCGTCCCAGGCGCGCTCCAGCAACTCCTTCGCGCTGACCACGCCCCCCTCCGCGGCGACCAGCACCTCCAGCACGGCGAACTGCTTGCGGGTGAGCGGGACGTACCGCCCGTCCCGGTGCACCTCGCGGCGGAACGGGTCGAGCCGCAGGCCCGCTATCTCCCGCACCGGCGGCCGGTTGTAGGCGCGCCGGCGGTTGAGCGCCCGCAATCTGATCACGAGTTCGCGGAATTCAAACGGCTTGGTGACGTAGTCGTCCGCGCCCAGCTCGAATCCGGTCGCCTTGTCGTCGATCCGATCGGCGGCGGTGAGCATGAGAATGGGAATGCCGCTGCCGGAGGAGACGATTCGCTTGGCGATCTCGTCGCCGGACGGCCCGGGGATGTCGCGGTCC
The DNA here is from genome assembly GCF_031458235.1 of Catenuloplanes atrovinosus. Classification (NCBI taxonomy): domain Bacteria; kingdom Bacillati; phylum Actinomycetota; class Actinomycetes; order Micromonosporales; family Micromonosporaceae; genus Catenuloplanes; species Catenuloplanes atrovinosus. The sequence goes on from NZ_JAVDYB010000001.1 coordinate 4,211,594, forward strand.
AGGACGGCGATGTCGTAGGCGTTGATGCTGAGCAGTTCGAGCGCGGTGTCGCCGTCGCCGGCGATGTCGGCCGCGATCGCTTCCAGGCGCAGCCCATCGCGGATCGCTTCCGCGAGATAGGGCTCGTCCTCGACGATCAACACACGCACGCTCCGATGCTACGAGTCGGCTCATATCGTCGGCCTATCGAAAACCGCATACGTGTCGACAACATTACGCTGCGTGAGTGTCAGTGCACCGGAGCGCACGGAAACGCACCGGGGAAAGCCCCACCCCACGGACGGCGTCGAAGGTCGACGATTTGCGCTGACTCGTACCATTGGGCTCATGCGTGTGCTGGTCGTCGAGGACGAACCCTACCTGGCGGAGGCGATCCGCGATGGGCTGCGTCTGGAGGCGATCGCGGCCGACATCGCCGGCGACGGCGACACCGCGCTGGAACTACTCAGCGTCAACGCCTACGACATCGCGGTCCTCGACCGGGGCATCCCCGGCCCGGGCCCGTCCGGTGACGAGATCGCCGAGCGGATCGTCGCCTCGCGCAGCGGCATCCCCATCCTGATGCTCACCGCGGCGGACCGGATCGACGACAAGGCCACCGGGTTCGAGCTGGGCGCCGACGACTACGTCACCAAGCCGTTCGAGCTGCGCGAGCTGGTACTCCGGCTGCGGGCGCTCAACCGCCGGCGCGCGCACAGCCGGCCGCCGGTGCGGGAGATAGCGGGCCTGCGGCTCGACTCGTTCCGCCGCGAGGTCTACCGGGACGGGCGGTACGTGGCGCTCACCCGCAAGCAGTTCGCCGTGCTGGAGGTGCTGGTCGCCAGCGAGGGCGGCGTGATCAGCGCGGAGGAGCTGCTGGAGCGCGCCTGGGACGGCAACGCCGACCCGTTCACCAACGCGGTCCGGATCACCGTCTCCGCGCTGCGCAAGCGGCTCGGCGAGCCGCGGATCATCGCGACGATACCGGGCGTCGGCTATCGGATCGACATCGGCCAGGAGGCCGCCGACCGCGGCTAGCGGGGGATCTCTCCCCCGCCGCCGCGTCCCGCCTCAGCGCTGATTCGCGATGGGGAAGTCGAAGTACGTGTCGGGGTAGGGCTCGTCCCGCAGCGTGTAGTGCCACCACTCGCAGTCGTACCGGACGAATCCGCTCTCCTCCATGATGGAGCAGAGGTGTTCCCGGTTCTTCGTCTCGTCCGGCGTGATCCCCTCCGCGCCGTGGTGCGAGACCGGGTCCATCAGGTCGTAGTCGCCGCCCATCCAGACCACCTCGTTCGTGGCGAGGTCGTAGATGGTCAGGTCGACCGTGCTGCCGCGGCTGTGGCCGGACTTCGCGGCCACGTACCCCTGCTCGAACATCTGCGGACGGTCGATGTTCGGATAGTGGCGCGGCTTGCGCCGGCCGTCCTCCGGCTGCTCCGACCAGCGCAGGAAGCAGTCCACCGCGCGCTGCGGCCGGTACCCGTCCCAGAGCAGCAGGCCGAATCCGCGCGACTCGGCCTTCTCCTGCGCGCGGGCCAGCGCGGCACACAGCGCCTTGGTGCCGACGATCCGATTCACCTCGTACCCGTCCACCGGCTTGCCGGTGAAGTTGTCCCAGGTGGCGTACTTGGCGTCCCAGCGAATTCCCGGTACGAGTTCGTCCACGAAGGCGAAGTCGTCATTCATCGGTCGTCTCCCGGCAGGGTCATCGGCACGATTCCGGCGCGCAGCCTAGCCACGCTGCTCGCCGCTGGCGAAGCTCACACAATTGATCAGGCTGTTCTCGACGGTGTCGCTGAGCGCGTGATCGGTGTAATAGGCCGTGTGCGGGCTGATCAGCACATTCGGCATTTCCTGCAGCCGCAGCAACGCCTTGCTCTCGATCGGGTTGTTCCGCCGATCGGTGTAAAATATACCCTCTTCGCCCTCGATGACGTCCAGCGCCGCGCCGCCGAGCCGCCCGCTCTCCAGCGCCGCGAGCAGCGCCTCGGTGTCGATCAGCGGGCCACGCCCGGTATTGATGATGAACGCGCCGTCCTTCATCCCCGCGATCCGCTGCGCGTTGATGAGATGGTGCGTGTCCGCGGTGAGCGGCGTGTGCAGCGTGACGATGTCGCTCTCCCGCAGCAATTCGTCCAGCGGCACGTAGGGGGCGACGGAGACGTCCCGCCGGCTGTCGCAGGCCAGCACGCGGCAGCGGAAGCCGGCCAACCGGTCGATCACGGCCGAGCCGATCCGGCCGGTGCCGACCACGCCGACGGTCAGGTCGCGCAGCTCCCGCCCGCGCGTGTCGCTCAGCCGGTAGTCATGGGCGTCGGTGCGGCGAACCATGGCCTTCGCGTGGCGGACGGCCATCAGCATCATCATGAGCGTGAAGTCGGCCACGCTGTCCGGCGAGTACGCGACGTTGCCGACGGAGATGCCGACGCTCTTCGCGTACGCCACGTCCAGGTGGTTGTACCCGATGCTGCGCGTCGAGATGTACTCCACACCGGCCCGGCTCAGCGCCAGCAGCGTGTCGTTGGTGATCCGGGTCTTGTGCCCGACGCTGATGCACCGGTTCCCGGCAGCCAGATCGACGTTGGCCTCGGAGACCGCCGCCTCCGTGATCGTCGGCCGCACGCCGAAGCGCGGTGCCAGCTCACGGAACAAGACGGCCTCGTCCTGGCCGCATCCGTACATGGTGATCCCCGTCGTCTCGGCGACGGAGGCGGACGACGACGTCAGCGATCCGGTGCGGGAGGCCGCCGTTGGTGCTGGTTCGCTGTAACCCATGGCGGACAGTCAAGGGAGCACGGTGTTGCCAGCACGTATGAGGTTTTTGATATGCCCACGATATGTGCGTCAGCGTTCCCGCCACATGGCGCGCAGCGACTCCGCCAGGCCGTGCTCCGGGGTCCAGCCCAGCACGTCCGCGGCGCGCCGGACGTCCGCCTGGATCCAGTCGCCGCCCACGCTGCGCACCGCGCTGCCGTCGTCGTAGAGCGCGCCCTCGGGCAGCCCGGCCGCCTCGGTCAGCGCGCGGATCACGTCCGCGATCGGCACCGCGGCGCCGCTGCCGATGTTGAACGCCTGACCGGTGGCGGTGGAGGCGAGCGCACGGCTCACCGCCGCGGCCACGTCCCGCACGTCCACGAAGTCGCGGCGCGCGTCGGCCACGCCCATGCCGACGCGCTCGCCGCCGGCCGCGGCGCGGGCCCGCGCCAGCAGCTTGCCCGGCAGGCCGGCCGGGGAGGGATGCGGCCCGGTCACGTTCGTCAGCCGGAGCACGACGCCGTCGATCCGGCCGGACCGGGCCGCGTCCAGCACCGCGGTGGAGCCGCCGAGCTTGCTGCGGGCGTAGTCGCCGGCCGGGCGCGGCGCGGCGTCCTCGTGCACGGATACGCCGGGCGGCACCGGGCCGTACTCGTGGATGGTGCCGAGGTGGACCAGCCGCGGGCGCCAGGGCACCGCGGCGATCGCGTCGACCAGCCGGCGCACCGCGCGCACGTTCGTCTCGATCAGGTGCTCCGCCGGGTGGTCCCAGCCGTCCGAGGTGTTGGCGCCGTCCGTGGCGTTGACCACCGCGCCGATCCGCTCGTCGCACAGCAGCGCGGTCAGCCGTGGCACGTCCGCGGCGGCGACGTCCATCCGCAGGAACCGGCCGGCGTCCGGCACCGCGGTCGCGTGCCGCGCCACGGCCAGCACGGTCCACCCGTCCCGGCGCAGCCGCGCGCAGACGTGCCGGCCGATCGAGCCGGTGCCGCCCAGCACCACCACGCGCCGGCCGGTGCCGAGTTCGCGATCCATGCGCACCCCCGCTCAGGTCTGGGCCCACGGTAGGGGCGGGCCGGCGCGGGGGGCCAGCGTCCAACCCCGGGCCGGCGAACCTTAGGGAACCTTTAGGGCGGCGACCTCTGGCTTCGATCTGTTAAGAGTCTTAATAATTGGCGAACCCCAATACCTCCGGCTCCCCCACTGGAGAAGATCGCCATGAAGCTCAACCGGAAGTTCGCGGCCGCGCTGGTCGTGGCCCTCACCGGAACCGGGATGGGCGCCTCGCTGGCGCTCGCCCCCGGCGCCTCCGCCGCCGTCGCCTGCGCCCCGGCCTGGAGCGCGTCCGCCGTCTACGTCAAGGACAACACCGTCTCGTACGCGTCCCGCAACTACACCGCGAAGTGGTGGACGCAGAACGAGGTCCCGACCGCCAGCGGCCAGTGGGGCGTCTGGGCCGACAACGGCGCGTGCGGCGGCACCACCCCGCCGACCACCCCGCCGGTCACGCCGCCGCCCACCACCGGCACCAAGATGGCGTCCGCGCCGTACATCTACCCCGGCTGGGGCAACCCGCCGGCGCCGGCGACCGTGATGAACGCGACCGGGATCAAGGCGTTCACCATCGCGTTCGTGCTGGCCAACGGCTGCAATCCGGTGTGGGACGGGGAGAGCGGGCTGACCGGCGGCGTGCACGCCAGCACGATCGCGGCGATCCGGGCGGCCGGTGGCGACGTCGTACCGTCGATCGGCGGCTGGAGCGGCAACAAGCTCGGCCCGAACTGCGCCACGCCGGAGGCGCTGGCCGGCGCGTACCAGAAGGTGATCGACGCGTTCGGCCTCAAGGCGATCGACATCGACATCGAGAACACGGACGAGTTCGAGAACTACACGGTCCAGGACCGCATCCTGGGCGCACTGAAGATCATCAAGCGGAACAACCCGTCGGTGAAGACGATCCTCACCTTCGGCACCACGCCGACCGGCCCCAACGTGCACGGCATCCGCCTGATCAACCAGGCCCGGGCGCTCGACGCGAACATCGACATCTTCACGCAGATGCCGTTCGACTTCAACGGCGGCGCGGACATGTACGCCAGCACCGTGGGCGCCTCCGAGGGCCTGAAGAAGCAGCTCAAGACCACGTTCGGCTGGACCGACGCGCAGGCGTACTCACGGATGGGCATCTCCGGCATGAACGGCCTGTCCGACCAGCAGGAGCTGACCACGGTCGAGACCTGGACCCGCATCCGCGACTACGCGAAGGCCAACAACCTCGCCCGCTTCACGTTCTGGGCGGTCAACCGCGACCGCGGCTGCGCCGGCGGCGGCGTCGTCTCCCACTGCAGCGGCATCGACCAGTCCGACTGGGCCTTCACCAAGGTCAGCGCCGGGTTCTGAGAACCGGATCACGAGCGGTTCCGGGGGTACGGCGTACCCCCGGAACCGCTTTCTCATGGCGCCGGAACGGCCGCCGCCGCCAGGTGCGCGTTCTCCTGGTGGGCCGCGGTGAGCCGCACCCGGCTGAGGCGCCAGCCGTCCGGCGTGCGGACCGCCTCGTCGTCGTAGAAGCCGACCACCAGCCAGCGGTCCGGACCGTCACCGGCCACCTCGCCGGGCACCCAGTGCTCGGCGCGCACGTGCGCGTGGATCGTCGCGCGGTCGCCGTCGATCTCGACGACGTGGCCGGTGATGGCGTGGTGCGTCGCGGTGAACACGCCGAACGCGCCACGGAGGATCTCGAGGTAGTCGGAGAGCGGCACCGTCATCGGCGGCACCCCGGCCACGGACTCGAAGTCGAGCGCGATCGGATCGGTGAAGACCCGGCCGGGCAGGTCGGTGAAGTCCCGCAGGTCAGCTATGTCGGCGTATCGGCTCAGCAACTCGATGAGCTCGGCGCGGTCGGTGAGCGCGTTCATCGCACGGCGTCCTCTCCTGGTTTAACGACAACCTGTCGCAAAGATTACGACACATCGTCGCGAAAGGCCAGGAGCCAGTGCGCGCCGGCCCGGTCTCGAGCACGGTGCCGACCGTGCGGGGCAGCATCATTCCGGCGAGTGGTCCGACGAGTAGGGCGAACTGACGCCGGCGTACGCGAGGTGCATGATCATGCCGTTGGCGCCGTGCGAGAAGTTGTGGCAGTGGTCCATCCAGATGCCCGGGTTGTCCGCGACGAACTCCACCTCGTACGCCTCGCCGGTGCCGACGTTGAGCGTGTCGGTCCACCATGGACTCCCGGAGACCGGCACGCCGTTGCGGGACAGCACCCGGATCCGATGCCCGTGCAGGTGGAACGGATGATCGGCCACGCTGCGGCTGGCGATGCGCACCCGCACCCGGTCGCCGAGCGACACGTCCAGCGTCGGTACGGCCGGGTACAGCCGCCCGTTGATCAGGCTGCTCACGTAGGAGAACCGGCCCTGGCTGAACCCGAAGCCGTCGTCCAGCCGGAGGTCGAACGTCCGCTGGTACGCGCCGTCCGGCCGGTCCGCGCCGGAGCCGTACGCCAGCGGGTCGAACAGCGCGCCGCCGGCCGGCGCGACCGGGTCACGCGCCCCCGGCAAGGCCAGCGTGAGCGTGGCGTCCGGGCTGCCGTCCACCGCGACGATCACCGCCTCGGCCGGCATGGTGAACGCCACGTCGTACCGTCCGCCCGCGGCCAGCGGCAGCCCGGTGCCCGCGCGCAGCTCGGTGGCGCCCTGGATCGCGTTGCCGTCCAGCGCCGCGACCCGGAACGGCACGCCGCCGACCCGGATCGTCTGCCGGTCCTCGGAGCTGTTGACCAGGCGCAGCAGCACGGTCGTGCCGGGCGCCGCGTCCTGCCGCGCCGGCCGGTCCGCCACGTCCAGCGCCGCCCCCTCCGTGCCCGGCCACACGTGCGTGAACAGCGTCCGCTCCAGCGCCGCGACCGGCGCGGCCTCGTCGATGATCAGCGCGCCGAACAGTCCCTTCGCCACGTTCCGCGAGCCGTCCCGGTGCGTGTGGTACCAGTAGGTGCCGGCCCGGGTCGGCACGAACCGGTAGACGTGCCGCTGCCCCGGCGGCACCGCGTCCTGCGTCACGCCGGGCACGCCGTCCTCCGCGTTCGGCACGTCCACGCCGTGCCAGTGCAGCGTGACTCCCTCGGCGACGTCCGTGTTGACCAGCGTCACCTCGACCAGCTGGCCCTTTCGCGCACGCAGCTGCGGTCCCGGCGCGGCCCCGTTCACCGTGATCCCCTCGACGGTACGGCCGGAGGCCAGCGTGATCGCGCCGCGCGCGGCCGTGAGCGTGAACCGCACGTCCGCCGCCCGGTCGCGCGGCCCGGTGAGCCGGTCGACGCTCTGCTGCCCGCCCGCGTGCCGGTGCGCACCCTCCGCGGCCGCGTTCGCCCGCTCCGCCACCACCAGCGTCACGGCGGGCACCAGCAGCGCGACCGTGGCCAGCCACGGCAGCGCGGCCGGCCGCGACCCGGCCGCCCGCCGGCGGGTGAGCGGCACGGACAGCGCGGCGACCAGCACCAGCACCGCGACCGAACCGGCCAGCACCGCGGTCACGTCCCGCGGGCCGAACGGCACCAGCAGCCACCAGACGGACAGCAGCACGCCGGCCGTGGCCACGTGCGCCGCGGTCCGGCCCGGCCGCCACAGCGCCCAGGCGACCGGCAGCACCGCCAGCGGCACCTGCACGGTCAGCCGCGAGTCCGCCAGCAGCACGCTGCCGGTCATCAGCGCCACGGCGACCGCCAGCCGCGACGCCACCACGGCGGCGACCACGCGGGCCCAGGTCCGGCCCGGCCGGAACCCGTAGACCGGCGCGACCGCGAGCGCCACCACCGCCAAGGTCAGGTCGACGAAAATCAGAATCCCGTACACCGCACCACGGTGACCGCCGGGGCCGCTTCCCCGCGTCGGCAGTCGGTGCCTACCGCCGGATCTAGGCATCGACCGGCCCGCCCGGCCACGGAGGTGGCGGGACGGGCCGTCCGCGCGGTCAGCGGCCGTAGGTCTCCAGCAGCCGCAGCCAGATCTCGCTGACCGTGGGGTACGCCGGCACCGCGTGCCAGAGCCGGTCCAGCGGCACCTCACCGGCCACCGCGATCGTCGCGGCGTGAATCAGCTCCGCGACGTCCGGCCCGGCCAGCGTGCACCCGACGATCACGTGCCGGTCCTCGTCCACCACCATCCGGGCGCGGCCCCGATAGCCGTCCGCGTGCAGCGAGGCGCCGGCGACCGCGCCCAGGTCGTAGTCCACGACCCGGGTCCGCAGCCCGGCCTCGTCCGCCGCGGCGGCGGTCAGGCCCACCGACGCGACCTCCGGCTCGGTGAACACCACCTGCGGCACCGCGCTCACGTCCGCGGTGGCGGCGTGCCGGCCCCAGCGGCCGTCCTCCACGGGCTCGCCCTTCGCGCGCGCCACGATCACGTCGCCGGTCGCGCGGGCCTGGTACTTGCCCTGGTGGGTGAGGAGCACGCGCCGGTTCACGTCGCCGGCCGCGTACAGCCAGCCGCCGCCGTCGACCACCCGCATCGTCTCGTCGACCGTCAGCCAGGAGCCGGGCCGCAGCCCGATCCGGTCCAGGCCGACGTCCCACGTGTTCGGCGTGCGCCCGACCGCGACCAGGACCTCGTCGGCCTCGATCTCCTCGCCACCGGCCAGCGTGATGCGTACGGTGCCGTCCGCGTCGCGGCGCACCGCGGTCGCCTCGGCGCCCGTCCGCACCGACGCGCCGGCCTCCCGCAGCGCCTCGGCGACCAGCTCTCCGGCGAACGGCTCGGCCGCCGGCAGCACGCCGCCCCGGGCCAGCAGCGTCACCGCGCTGCCGAGCGCCGCGAACGCGGTGGCCATCTCCGACCCGACCACGCCGGCACCGATCACGGCGAGCCGGCCCGGCACCGCGCTCGCGGCGGCCGCCTCCCGGCTGGTCCACGGCGCGGACGCGCGCAGCCCGTCGATGTCCGGCACCAGCGCGCCGCTGCCGGTGGCGACGACCACGGCGTGCCGGGCGGTCAGCGTGCTGATGACGCCGTCGTCGCCGGTCACCTCGACGACCTTGGCGGAGGCGATCCGGCCGTGGCCGCGGTGCAGCGCGATCCCGGCCGACTCCAGCCAGGCGACCTGGCCGTCGTCCTTCCAGTGCGCGGCGAACTCGTCGCGCCGGCCGAGCACCGCGGCCACGTCCAGATCCCCGGTCGCCGCCTCCCGCGCGCCGGGCAGCCGACGGGCCGCCCGCAGCGCGGACGCGCTCCGCAGCAGCGCCTTGGTGGGCATGCAGGCCCAGTACGAGCACTCGCCGCCGACCAGCTCGCGCTCCACGATCGCGGCCGTCAGGCCGCCCTTGACGACGCGGTCGGCGACGTTCTCCCCGACCGGCCCGGCGCCGATGACGACGACGTCGTAGGTGGTGTCCATGTCACGCCTCCCGGGCGGCGCGGCCCAGCCGCAGGGCCGAGATGAGGAAGAAGACGCCGCCCGGGATGGCGTACCCGATCGCGTTGGTCAGCGTGATCCCGTCCTGGGCGGCCGACGCGATGAACGACGTACCGGCGAGCACGGAGATGGCGCCGCTGATGATCATCGGCCACTGGCCGCCCATCCGGCGCCGGGTGACGCCCACGATGAGCTGGAGCAGCCCGGCGACGACGGCCCACGCGCCCCAGACGCGCAGCACGGCCGGGATGCCGGAGGTGGTGGCGATCGCCACGCCGACCGCGGTGAGCAGGCTGATCGCGATGTTCGCGTAGAGCAGGACCGGCCGCCCGGTGGTACGCGACGCCCGCAGGTCGACCACGGCCGCGGCCACGTCGAACAGCGGGTAGAGCACGAGCAGCGCGATCGCGAGCGGGCCGAGGTTCGCCGCGGTGGTGAACATCGCGAGCGCCCAGACGATGGCGAAGGCGAAGCGGACGAAGTACAACCGCCGCAGGGTCGACGCGGTCCCAGCGACGCCGGGTGATGCAGTGGTGGTCACAGTGGATCCTTTCCAACGACCGGCTCGACCGGCACCAACAAGAACGAACGTTCTGTCACGCCGAAGCATGGACCGTCGCCGCCGCACTGTCAAGACCGAACGTTCTACCTACCTAACTCCGTGCGGAACGAACGTTCTGTCCGCTACAGTCGGCACATGACGCACGGCGACCTCGCGACCCGGCCCTCGGAGGCACGGCTGCGGCTGCTCACCACGGCGACCCGGATCTTCTACGCCGAGGGCATCCACGCGGTCGGCGTCGACCGGATCACGGCCGAGGCCAAGGTGACCCGGGCCACCTTCTACCGGCACTTCCCGAGCAAGGAAGATCTGGTGCTGGCGTACCTGCGCGCGGTGCACCAGTTGGAGCGCGACCGGTTCGACGCGGCCGTCGCCGGCAACGCGTCACCGGGCGACGCACTGCTCGGCATCGCGGACGCGATCGCGGAGAGCATCCGGACGCCCGGCTTCCGCGGGTGCGCCTTCCTGAACGCCGCCGCGGAGTATCCCGCCGCCGACCACCCCGTACACCGGGAGATCATCACCCATCGGCAGTGGTTCCTGGAGACCATCACGGCGCTGCTCGCGCGCGCCACGGACGAGCCGGCGGACCCGGCCGCGCGCCACTACGTGATGCTCCGCGACGGGGCCATGGCGGCCGGCTGCCTGTTCGACCCGAAGCTGGTGGCCGAGACGTTCCTGCACGGCGTCGAGGGCCTGGTCCGCATCCACACCGGCCGCCGGACCACCTGAAACGGCATCGGCGCCACGGGCCGGGTGGCCCGTGGCGCCGATCGGGCGATCCGCTAGCGCTCGATGTCCGAGAACAGCCCCTTGAACGGCACCCGCGTGCCGGCCAGCCCGCCGAAGACCTCGGCCGCCGCCGGGGTGGCCACCGCGGCGGACGCGTCCTCGTAGCTGTCGAAGTACAGGTCCAGCGTCCGGTACGCGGGCGTGGGCGTGCCGTCCTCCTTCGGCCACACCTTGGCCGACTCCAGTCGCAGCAGCCGCGGGAGCGTGGCCGCGGCGGCCCGCACCTCCGCGTAGGCCTTCTCGAACTCGTCCGGGTCCGCGGGGTTGTCGATGACCAGCGTGATCTTGGTGGGCACGGGGCTCTCCTCGCTCAGGTGTAACGAACGTTCTATCCACCTGGAACGCTATCGAGCGCGGACCGCCCGGTCAAGACCGAACGTTCTACCTCTCCATCCGCTCCAGGTCGTCGAGGAGGCTCGGCCGCTTCGGCACCCAGTCCAATTCCTCGCGGGTACGCACGCCGGACGACGGCTGGTCGATCGCCATGATCGCGCCGATCGGGCCGTACGTCTCCGCGGGCACCGGCCGGACCGGCAGGCCCAGGCGGCGGCCGATGACCGTGGCGAGGTCGCGCACCCGGTCCCCCTCGTCGGCCACGGCGTGCCAGGCGCGGCCGGCCGGTGACCGCTCCAGCGCCAGCCGGAAGAGCACGGCCGCGTCGAGCACGTGCACCGCGGGCCAGCGCTGCTCGCCGTCGCCCGGGTAGCCGGACACGCCACTCTCCCGCGCGACGGCGGCCAGCATGGCCGCGAAGCCGCCGGGCCCACCGTGGTGCACGCTGCGCGGCAGCCGGACGGAGGAGGCGCGGACCCCGCGCGCGGCCAGCGCCAGCGCGCCGGTGACCGCGACACCCCGGCCACCGACCGGCCCGTCCGTGGACGCGGGGTCGTCCTCGGTGGACACGCGGCCGGCCATGACCGGCGTGCCGGCCACGGTCACGAACGGCCGGTCACTGCCGATCAGGACCTCACCGAGGGCGGCGATCGCGGCGCTCTCCTCCGCGACCGCGCCGGCCAGCGCCTCCGCGGTGCTGAAGTCGTGGTGGAACGCCAGGTGGATGACGCCCTCGGCCCGCGCGGCGCCGGCGCGCAGGACGTCGAGGTCGGCGAGGCCGCCGCGCAGCGGCTCGGCGCCGGCCCGCTCGGCGGCCCGGGCGGACGCGTCGGAGCGGGCGAGGGCGAGGACGGTGTGGCCGTTGCCGAGCAGCTCGGCGACGACCGCGGACCCGATCGCGCCGGTGCCGCCGGTGACGAAGACGTGCATGACTTCTCCCCAAGTGATGGGACTCTTGTCCCGTCACCGTAGCAGAGTGATGGGACCAAAGTCCCGTCACTATGATGGACCGCATGGCACGGTGGGAGCCCGGCGCGCGCGAGCGCCTCGTCCTCGCGGCCGTCGACCTGTTCAACGAGCAGGGCTACGACGCCACGACGGTGGTCCAGATCGCGGAGCGGGCCGGGGTCACCAAGAGCACGTTCTTCCGGCACTTCCCGGACAAGCGCAGCGTGCTCGCGGCCGGCCAGGAGACGCTGAGCCGCGCGTTCGCCGCCGGGATCGCCGAGGCCCCGGCCGGCGCCGGCCCGCTCGACGCCGTCGCCGCCGGCCTGGAGCGCGTCTCCGCCTCGATGGGCCCGCTCAACCGCGAGCTGGCGCCGCGCCTGCGGGCCGCCGTCGCCGCGAACGCCGAGCTGCAGGAGCACACCGCGCTCAAGACGGTCGGGCTGGCGGCCGCGGTGACGGCCGCCCTGGTCGCGCGCGGCGTGCCCGACCCGGTCGCGGCGCTCGCGGGCGAGCTGGGCACGCTCGCCTTCAAGCGCGGCTTCGCCGAGTGGTCCGAGGGCGACCGCGCCGCTCACGACGACCTGTCCCGCTACACGCTGGCCGCCCTCGCCGACCTGCGCGTCGCCACCGCCGCGCTGGGCTGACCGCCCGATCGTCCATAGTGGTGGGAACGCATCAGTCCCGTCGCCCGTGGAGGACCGCGCAGTGACCGCCTACGTCATCATCGATCTCGATGTCACCGATTCGGCCGGATTCCGCGAGTACGCCGAGGCCGTACTCCCGATGATCCGGCGCGCCGGGGGCCGCCCGCTGGTCTCCGACCGGCAGCCCGTGGTCCTGGAGGGCGACTGGACGCCGTCCACCGTGGTCATGTACGAGTTCCCGGACCGGGAGGCCGCGGAGCGCTTCTGGCACTCGCCGGAGTACCAGCCGCTCAAGGAGCTGCGCCGCCGGTACGCGACGGTCCGGGTCGTCGTCGCGGAGAACCCCCCGCGCCCGTGACGGCCGTCAGCCGCCGAACGGCACGCCGCCGCACCAGACGCGGACGACCCCGCGGGTGGCGCGGATGTCGGCCAGCGGGTCGCCGTCGATCAGCAGCAGGTCCGCGCGCAGGCCCGGGCGCACGGCGCCGCGGTCGGCGAGCCCGAAGTGGCGGGCCGGCAGCACCGTGGCCGCGCGCAGCGCCTCGGCGGGCGTGAGGCCGGCGTCGACGAGTAGCTCCAGCTCGCGGTGCATGCTCTCGCCGTGCGGCACCGGTGACGGGCTGCCGGGTGCGGCGTTCGCGTCGGTGCCGGCCAGGATCGGCACGCCGGCCCGGTGCAGCTCGCCGACGCCGCGGGCCGCGCCCGCGTACGCCTCGGCCCGGCCCAGCGCGCGGGCGAGCTCCTCCATTATGGTCAGCGTCGGCACCGCGACGCGCCCGTCCGCCGCCACCCGGGCCGCCGTCGCGCCGTCCAGCGGCGGGCCGAGCGGCACGTGCGTCACGACGTCCGCGCCGATGTCGAGGGCCAGCGCGTACGCGCCGGCCGAGGCGGCGTGCGCCACCACGATCCGGCCACGGGCGTGCGCGGCGGACACCACCGCCGTGGCCGCGGCGGGGTCGGGCCCGCCCTCACCCGGCGCCTCCAGCACGATCTTGATGTAGTCGGCGCCGTCCGCGAGCCGCGTCTCCACGTACCGCTCGGCATGATCCGGGTCCGTCAGGACCGCCTCCGCGGGCATTCCCAGGTGCGAGTGCGGCCCGGCCGGACCGATCACCGGCAGGCCCGCGCTGCGGAGGTCCGCCGTGCCGGGCACGCCGCGCAGCGACGCGGCCAGACCGGCCGGCCAGCTCGCCATGTCGAGCCCCGTGGTCACGCCGTGGGCCGCGAGCCGGTCCAGCGTCTCCCGCCCGTGCAGGTGCACGTGGGCGTCGATCAGGCCCGGCAGCAGCACCGCGCCGCCACCGTCGTAGGGCGCGGCGCCGGTCGGGTCGTCGCCGATCAGCCCGCCGTCGACGACCACGGTGCGCGGCTCGGTGAGGCGCTCGCCGTCGAAGACCCGGATGTTGGTGAGGGCGGTCCTGTCGCTCATGCGCGCTCCCCGTTAAGAGACGAATTTGTTCCTTAATGTAGGCCATCCGCCCGCCGGGCGCTATACAGGACCTCATGACCACCACGCCGGCCCGCGCCACCCGGCGCCGCGGCGACGAGCTGACCCGCGCGATCTACCTGGCCACGCTGGCCGAACTCGCCGAGACCAGCTTCGACAAGCTCAGCTTCGACCGGGTCGCCGCGCGCGCCGGCACCGGCAAGGGCGGCATCTACCGCCGCTGGGCCTCCCCCGCCGACCTCGTCCTCGCCGCCCTGACCGACCCGCTCTGCGGCTTCCCGGACACCCCCGACCCGCGCACCGGCAGCCTCCGCACCGACCTGCTCACCCTGCTGCGCGGCTTCGCCCACGCACTCGACGAGCCGCACGGCCGCGCACTGCGCCCGCTGATGGCCCAGCGCGCCCGCCACCCCCATCTGTACGAGCGCATCCGGGACCTGGTCTTCCGCCCCCGCCAGGAAATGATCCTCGGCGTGCTCCGGACCGCGGTGGACCGCGGCGAGGCCCGTCCCGGCGCGGTCACCCCCCGGATCGCGGCGCTCGGCCCACGCTTGGTGCTGGCCTCCCACATGGACGCCGGCCCCGTCCCGGACACCGAGACCACCGCCATCGTCGACGAAATCCTCATACCGCTGATCCGGCCTCTCTCACCCACCCCCTGACGCGAGACCCATCACAGCCGTAAGGATCCGCAACTAAATCAGCTTGCCGAGCAGCTCGGCGCCCGCGTGATTGCTCGCGACCGAGGTCGTCAGTTGGACGGTGGATTCGGAGAATTGGCGGTCAACATTGAACGGCGAGTCACTACGGCAGACGGCATCGCTCGAATCCTGGGAGGTGAGTGAAACTTGCTTCGCGGACACGCAGCTAGCAGCCCCGACGCCCTGAATGAGATCCACAAACGGTGGGTCGCCGGTCGCAACCGAGATACTGCCAGTGCCGACTATCGCGATGAATGGTACGACGAGCAGTGTGGGTTATGTAAGTTTTGGTTCCCGCTTGCCGGCGAATTGGGATCGGACTATGGAGTTTGCGCTAACGCCCAATCACCCTTTGACGGTAGGGTCCGATTTGAGCATGACGGCTGCGATGAATTCGACGATGCGGGAGAGTGGGTCACGCCTGATTCAGCGTGACGGGCCAGGCAATCAATAATGTCCAGCACATCGAATGTCTTTAGTGGCAGAATCCGTCTTCGGGCGACTCATTTGGACATTGGGTGACGCCTCTGCCAAGATGCCGATGCCGCCATCTTTGTACGCTGGCAGGCACATCGTCGGCACCCGGGCCACATGGGAAGGCGCTACTCTGCGACTCGGTACGGGATGCCGCGGACGACGTGACTCGGCGTCGCGAGTGGTTCAGCGCCGATCCCCGAACCACTCACGAGGTGGCTGGTGGTTGGATCGCCCCGTTCGGCCGGACTGTCCGAGGCTTCGTGTGGCGGGCGGTCGGGTGTGGTGGGCGTGCGCGCGGGGAACTCTGTGCCTGAGGACCACGGCCGGCTTCACCTTCGAGATATACAGCGATCTCGCTTACGGAGAATGGATTCTCTCGGTGTGGTCTCCCGACGACGAACAGCGGATTCCCGTCTACGACCTCGAGGGACCGATCCCGCCCGAGCTGGCATAGGGATGCGCGAGTCACGCGTCGGTCGGGGGGTCCAGCGCGGTGAGCAGGCGTTCGGCGGTGGGGAGTTCGGGGTGGTTGAGCATGCGGAGGATCGGCAGGGCGGCGTGCAGCGCCGCGGCGGCCTCGGTGGGCCGCCGTTGCGTGTGGGCGAGCGTGGCGAGCCGTAGGTCGACGAGCGCGGTCTGCAGGGTGGCGCCGTCGGCATCGAGGAGGTCTCGGGCCTGCCGGAGCGGCGGCTCGGCCTCGGTGGTGCGGCCGGCGGCGAGCAGCGTCTGGCCGAGGATGGTCAGGCATCGGCCCTGGCTGTAGCGGTCCGGCAGCGCGGCCAGCCGCGCCGGCAGCGGCTCCAGGCCGGCGATCGCCTCGTCGAAGCGGGACAGGCCGGCCAGCGCGCGGGCCCGGTGCATGCGGATCAGCAGGCGGCCACGCGGGGAGCCGTCGCGGTCGGTCAGCGGTACGGCCTCGTCGAAGTGGGCGAGCGCGGCCGCGTAGGACTCGCGGTGCAGTTCGGCGAGGCCGAGCCACTCCAGGGCGCTGGCGGTGCCGCGGCCGTGTCCCTGCGATCGGGCGATGCCGAGCGAGCGGGTCAACGCGGCGATAGCGGGTTCGGCGCGGCCGGACTCCAGGTACGCGCAGCCGAGCTGGTGATGCATCCGCAACTGCGCGACCGGGTCGCCGGACTCGGTCGCGGCGCGGACGCCGAGCTCGTGGGTGCGGATCCAGGCCTGGTAGTCGCGTCCGCGGAAATACAGGTTCCACAGCGCCTCGCAGAGCTGCCAGACCAGATCGTGCCAGCCGTGGTCGTACGCGACCGTCACCGTCACGGCCAGGTTCGCGGCCTGGGCGCTGAGGTGTTCCATGGCGGCGGCACGTTCGGCGGCGTCCGGCGAGGCGGTGAGGCCGGCGTAGCGCGGGCCGGCCCGGAAGCGGTTCGACACGGTGGCGTCGGCGCGAACGGTGTCGTCCAGGCGGTGTTCGACCACCCGGCGCACGGCGTCGGCGAGGGCGCCCGGTGGCTCGTCCCGGGTGGCGACCTCGCGGGCGTGGGCGAGGATCAGGCTGTGCATCCGGTAGCCGGTGCCGTGCTCCTCGATCAGGTGCACCTCGGCGAGCGTCTGCAGCAGGTCTTCGGCCTCGCCGGGCGGGAGCGCGGCGAGCGCGGCGGCCGACTCGGCGCTCACGTCCGGGCCGGGATGGTGGCCTAGCAGCCGGTACAGCCGGGCGACCGGCGCGGTCAGCTGCTGGTACAGCACGTCGTAGATCGCGCGCACCACCGGGACCCCCTCCACGGTGAGGCTGTCGAGCGGCTGCCGCGCGGCGTGCACCAGGCGGGCGATCGGCCAGCGCGGACGGCTCGCCAGGCGGGCGCCGGCCGCGGACACCGCCAGCGGCAGGTACTCGCACAGGCTGGTCAGCGCGACCGCGTCGGGGCGCTCCGCGGCCACCCGGGCCTGATCGATCAGCGCCCCGAGCAGGGCCAGCGCCTCGTCCTCGGGCATCCGGCCGAGCTCCAGCAACGCGTTCCGGTCGCCGCCCAGGCCGTCGAGGGAGTGCCAGCTGGTGACCAGCACGACCGCGCCGGTGGACGCCGGGATGAGCGGCCGCACCTGGCTCGCGCTGAGCGCGTCGTCCAGCAGCACGAGGACCCGCCGGTCGGCGGTGAGGGTACGGTACAGCGCCGTTCGCTGGTCGAGCGTCTGCGGTACGCGTGCGGCGTCCACGCCGAGCGCGATGAGGAACTGGCCGAGCACCTCGGTGGTGGACGTCGGCACGTCGGTGCGGCCGCCGAGCGTGGCGTACAGCTGCCCGTCCGGGAAGTCCGCGCTGACCTGGTGACCCCAGTGCAGCGCGAGCGCGGTCTTGCCGACGCCGCCCTCGCCGGTCACGACCACGGTGATCGGGCGTCCCGGCCGCGCGCCGGTGCCACGGTGCCGGTCCAGCGAGCGGACCGCGTCGCGCCGGCCGCTGAACACGCCCGGTCCCGCGGGCAGCATGCGCGGCACCGGTGGTGGGGCGGCCGCACGCTGGTGAAAGTGGACGCCGCCGAAGACCTGGCGGGCCAGGACCGCCAGGTCGGCGCTGCCGCCGAAGTCGTTCACGTGTTCGGCAGCCACACATCCCTCCCCCACGAGCCCGCGCCGCCACGCGAGCCTACTCGACCGTGGCACCGGCCACTATGGTGGAACGATGGACCCGTTGACCGCCACCGTCCTCGCCACCGCGATCGCGCCGCTGGTCAGCGGCGCCGCCGGAGAGGCCGGCCGGCAGGCCTGGCAGTCGCTGGCCGACCGCACCCGGGCGGTCTTCCGGCGGGACGCCGGCGAGCTGCCCGCCGAGCCGGAGCCCGCGCAGGTTCCGGCGGTCGCCGAGACGCTCGCCGCGCGGGCCGCGGACGACCCCGGCCTCGCCCGGTGGCTGCGGCAGTGGCTGGAGCAGGAGGCACGGCCGGCCGCGGGCCACGTGACGAACGTCGTCAGCGGCACCGCCGGCACGGTGATCATGGGCCGTGACTTCTCCGGCGGGATCACCATCGGGCGTGACGACGCCCGATGACGCGGGGGTAGCCTGGTCGTCCCCGGCGGGAGGGTCGATGACGGCGATATCGTGGCGGCGGGTCCCGGTGGGCGCGCAGAGCGGCCATTGGAACACGGTGCGGTACGAGCGGCGGATCCTCGTCGTCGTGCACAACATGACCGCGGCGAACCGGCTGGCCGACATCCTCCCCGTCTTCTCCGGCGACGTCCGCGTGCAGATGGTCTTCACCTGTCCCGGGTCGTCGCCGTTCACCCGCGAGGTCGAGGATTTCCTGTCGGCGCTGCCGGCCATCCCGTGGGAGCAGGCGGTGAGCACACCGTTCGACCTGGCGCTGGCGGCCAGCCACGGCGGCGATCTCCACGAGATAGCGGCGCCGCTGTTCATCTTCCCGCACGGCGTCGGCTACTCGAAATACTCCCCGCCCGGGACAGTAACCGGCACCATTCCGAACGGGTTGAACGAGCCGGGAGCCGGGAGCCGGGAGCCGGGAGCCGTTCGGCATGTCGCCGCGGTGGCTGATGCACGGTGAGACCGTCGTTCCGTCCGTTCTCGCGCTGTCGCACGCCGAGCAGCGGGGACGGCTCGCCCGGTGGACGCCCGCCGCGGCCGGCCGGGGCCTGGTGGTCGGCGATCCCTGCTACGACCGCCTGCTGATCAGCAGGCGGCTGCGGGACGCGTACCGGCGCGCCTACGGCGTGGACGACGGCAGGCGCCTGGTGTTCGTGTCGTCCACCTGGTGGAGCAGATCGTCGTTCGGCTCGGACCCCGGCCTGATCGCCCGGCTGGCCGCCGCGCTTCCGGTCGACGAGTACCAGCTCGTCGCCGCGCTGCACCCGTCGACCTGGGCCGCGCACGGCGCCTGGCAGGTCCGGGCCTGGCTGGCCGAGCCGCTGCGGTCCGGCCTGGTCCTGCTCGACCCCCGGCAGGGCTGGCACACCGCGCTGCTCGCCGCCGACCTGGTGATCGGCGATCACGGCGCGGTCACCTGCTACGCGGCGGGCTGCGGGATTCCGGTGGTGCTGGCCGCCTCGGCGGACGAGGAGGTCATCGCCGAGTCCGTGATCGGCCAGTTGCTTCGCACCGCGCCGCGGCTGCGCCCCGAGGGCGACCTGCGCGCCCAGCTCGACGACACCATCGCCCGGTTCGACCCGGAGTCGTACGCGGGCGTCCGTGATCTCATCTCGTCCGAGCCGGGCCGCGCCGCCGCGCTGATCCGGGCCGCCGGCTACGCGGCGATGAGCCTGCCGGAGCCGCCGGCCCCGGTGCGGCCGCTGCCGTTTCCGCCCCCGGACCGGATCACGCGCCAGGACCCCGCCGCCGCGATCGTCACCGTACGCACCGAGCCGGGCGGCGTCCGCGTGAGCCGCCATCCGGCCGCCGTCGCCCTGGAGCGGCGGCCACCCGGGTTGACCACCGGCCACCTGGTCGCGGCGGACGACCCGGACGGCCTCCCCTGGCTGGAGGCGGCCGATGTGATCGTCGGCCGCGCCCCGCAGCCGGAGGACGGCTGGGCCGGGCGGACGCTGCGCTCCTTCCCCGGCTGCGCGCTCGCCGCCGTACCGCTGGATGATCGGCGGTGTCTGGTGACCGGCCGGGACGGCGCGCGGCGGCTGTTCACCGCCGGTGCGGCGTTGCCCGACGCCGCGGTGCTGGCCTCGGTCGCGTACACGCACGACGCGCCCGCCGGGAGCATCCCCTTGATCACCCCGGCGGGCGTCGTCACCGTCGCATGGCGGCCGGTGGACCAGGTGTGATCTAGACCGCCACCACGCGCCAGGTCTTGTCGGGGCTGCCGTTGTCGGGTCCTTGGATGACCGGGGTGCCCCAGGCGGTGGCGCCGCCGAGCAGGCCGAGCAGTTTGCCGCTGTGGGCGTTGCGGATGCGTACCGTGCCGTCGCCGTTGTCGATCAGGGTCCAGCGGTGGTCGGCGGTGCCGTTGTCCGACCATTGCAGCACGCGGGCGTCGTCGCTGGTGGACATGGTGTCGACGCCGAGGACCTTGCCGCTGTTGACGTTGCGGAGGCGGACGTCGCCGCCGTCGGGGAGGCGCTCCCAGCGGTGGTCGGCGGTGCCGGTGTCGCCCCAGACGATCGCCGGGCCGCCGTCGGCGGTGGACATGTCCTGGATGCCGAGCACCAGCCCGGTCGCCGCGTTGACCAGCTTGTACGTGGTCGTGGCCGAGCCTGTGTTCCAGTACACGGTGTAGTTGAACCCGTGGGCGTCGTGGAACGGGCCCAGGTTGACGGTCTGCCCGTTGGCGGTGGCGGTGAACGCCAGGCCGCCGGTCCTGGTGATCGACGCGACGGTCAGTGACGGCAGCGCGGTCAGCGTGGTGTTGCCGTAGTTCCCGCAGAGCACGACCGGGCCGTACGTGACGGCCTGCACGTGCGGGGCGTCGTTGGCGGGCTTCATGATCACGCGCATCGGCAGCCGGACCGTGACGGTGTCGCCGTCCGCCCAGGCGCGCGTGACGGTGGCGTACCCGCCGGGGGTGGTGTCGATCGTCTGCGCGGTGCCGTTGACGCTGATCGTCGCGCCGGTCGTCCACGCGGGGATGCGGACGCGGATGCCCCAGGTGCCGCTCATCGTGCCGGACAGGCGCAGAGTGGTGGTGTCGGTGGCCGGGTAGGTGGTGGTCTGGGTGACGGTGATGCCGCGCTGGGCCCAGGTGAGCACCGACGGTACGAACAGGTTCACGGTCAGCGTGGTGCCGTTGTGGAAGTAGATCGAGTCCATCAGCTTCGTGTTGGTCTCGATGCCGGTGCCCTGGCAGCACCAGAAGCTGTCGTAGTCGGTGCTCCAGGTGCCGCCGCCCCAGGCCGGCCCGACGCCGCGCCGGCCGCCCGGGCGCAGCGGCGTGAAGTAGGTGATGTGGCCGTTGGCGCTGGCCGGGTTCTGTGCGCCGACGAGGTGGTTGAGCAGCGCGGTCTCGTAGTAGTCGAAGTACGCGGCCCGGTTCGGGTCGAGCAGCCACAGCTCGCGCGTGAGGTCGAGCATGTTGTACGTGTTGCACTGCTCGCAGGTGTCGTTGGTGAGGTAGCCGGCGATCGCGTTCGGCGGGCGGAAGTGCTCGGCCTGGCTGTTGCCGCCGATGACGTAGGTGTGCGCGCCGACCGTGATGTTCCAGGCGTTGCCGGCGATGTCCCGGTACCGGGTGGTGCCGGTGGCCTTGTACTCGCGGGCCGCGCCGATCCACTTCGGGACCTGGGTGTTGGCGTGCAGCCCGTTGAGCCGGTCCTGGCCGGCGGCGAGCGGATCGAACACGGCCCGGTGGTCGAAGCGCTGCGCCACGGTCAGCCAGCGCTGGTCGCCGGTCTGCTGGTAGAGGTCGGTGAGCACCGCGTTCATGCCGCCGAACTCGGTGCCCAGCATGGCCTGCAGCTGGCTGTCGGTGAGCCGCCCGGTGCGGGTGTCGACCCAGCCGGCGAGCGCGAGCAGCACGGTGCGGGCGCGGTCGTCGCCGATGTACCGCCAGACGTCGAGCAGGCCGGCCAGCGTCTTGTGGATGCAGTAGTAGGGAACGTTGCCGTTGGTCAGCGTGCGGTTCTCCACCGCGGTGATGTCGGACTCCGGGAAGCCGGACAGGTAGCCGGCGGTGAATCCGGCCGCGGCGTTGTTGGCCTGGCATCTCGCCAGCTCCGCGACCATGCGCACGGCCTTGTCCCGGCAGGTGGTGTCGCCGAGCACCGCCCAGGCCTGCGCCCACGCGGTGAGGAAGTGGCCCTGCACGTGCGACCGGAACGGGAAGGTGGGCGCGTCCCAGCCGCCGTTCGCGGCGGCGCCGCCGGTGGAGAGCCGGTGGTTGGCCCGGAAGACGTACAGCAGCCGCTCGACGTCGACCGCGCGCAGGTAGTTCAGGGTGCGGTTCTGGTTGTCCAGGAACCGGCCGGCGGTCAGCCGGACCTGCCCGAGCGGGAACGCGTACGCGCCGACGCCGAGATCCGGGCGGACCGGCGGCAGTTCGGCCGCGGACGCCGGCGCGGCGTGGGCCACGGTGGCGCCGGTGGCCGAGACGATCGCGCCGGCGCCCGCGAGGTGCAGCATCTGCCGCCGACTGAGGTGCGCGGAGGACATCGGAACGCTCCTTGGATGAGAGGGATGGACGGTGGCCCGGGGAGGGCGGGCCACCGTCACGCCGTCAGCGCTGCAGGGTCAACAGCCCCGGCCGGTACGGCAGCAGGCCGTAGTCGCCGCCCGAGGCCGGGTCGCGGCCCTGGTAGAGGAAGCGCAGGTTGCAGGGGTCGATGGTCATGGTCTGGTCCGCGCTGGTGCGCAGCAGCTCGCCGTGGCTGATGTCGTTGGTCCAGGTGGCGCCGCTGTTGGCGCGGCCGGCGAACGGGTTGCTCTCGCTGGTCGCCTGCGGGGTCCAGGAGCCGCCCAGGCTGCTCGAGGTGAACGAGCGGAAGTAGCGCCCGTTCGCGCCGATCGCCTCGACGATCATCAGGTACTGGTTCTGGCCCGCGACCTTGTAGACCTGCACCGCCTCGAAGAGGTTGTTCGTGGTGTCGCTCATGACCACGGTGGAGGTGGAGCCGAAGCTGCCCGGGAAGTTCCCGATCGGCATGCTGGCCCGGTAGATCCGGCCGTTGTCACCGGCGAAGAACAGGTACATGGTCGACGCGTCACCGATCACGGCCTGGTCGATCGGCCCGGTCGGCGAGTTGGAGATGCTGCCGGAGAACAGCGTCTGCGGCGCCGACCAGCCGTTCGGGTTCGTCGGGTCGCTGGACGTGCGGTAGGAGAACGCCGGCCCGCCCCACTGGTAGGCGAGCACCCACACGTTGCGCGGGGCGAAGTAGAACAGCGACGGGGCGACCGTGGCCGACGACATCGCGTTCTGCGTGGCCGAGCCCATCTCCGAGTAGTTCGTGAACAGGCTGAAGTTCATCGAACCCCAGGTCGTGCCGGTGTCGTGGGTGGTGGCGTAGACGAGCTGCCGGCCGTTGTACGGCGCCACGGTGAAGTCCTTGAGCGACACCCAGCCCGGCCGCGGCTGCGCCAGCGGACCGGTCGAGCTCCACCGGTACGTCGAGGGAAGCGAGCAGTTGCCGGTCGGCGGCGGCGTGGTGGGCGTGCCGGCGCCGAGCCGGACGAGCTGCCACTGCTGGTTGGTGCCGTTCCAGTCGCTGTACTGCACGATGTTGCCGCCGTCCGCGGTGGACGCGCCCTGCACCTCGATCGCCTTGCCGCTGTTGCGGTTGATCAGCTGGATGTAGCCGTCCACGTCCTGCACGGTGAACTGCTGGTTGGCGGCGTTCTGGTCGGCCCACTGGACGATGGCGCCACCGTCCGCGGTGGACCAGTTGTGGACGTCGAGCACCTTGCCGGACAGCCGGGACTTCAACCGGTACTGCCCGCCGCCGGAGTCGACGAACTGCCACTGCTGCTGGTTGCCGTCGTTGCGCGCCCACTGGGTGATCCGCGCGCCGTCGCTCGTGGCCAGGTTGTAGACGTCCAGCGCCTTGCCGCTGTTGCGGTTGACCAGCACGTACCACGCGCTGGTGTCGATGGTGGCGGCCGACGCCGCGGTGGCGGTCACCACCGCGGTCGCGGTGCCGACCAGCGCGGTCACGAGCGCGAGCACCAGCCCGTACCGCCGCCTATTCTTGATCTTCATTCCGTGCGTCCTTCCGGCCACCGCGCAGGTGGCCTGAATGGGGGGATTCGGGTCCATGAGAGCGCTAACATGGCGTGGCCACCAATATTGCCATCTCGTTTCATGACATTCAAGAAGCGTGATGGATATGCCGCATAGTGGCAGCTCAGAGCGATGGCTTAGCTAAGTCTTAAATGGCGCGACCCGATCAATGGCGCGTTCATAACAGTTTTTCAGTGGGCGAATCCAGATCGCTTTCTCCGACCGGCGGGCGGCCCGCCGGCACCCCGCCGGGAAAAAGTTCGTCGATCTTGTCGATCCGGTGAGGGTCGCGCTCGACCCATGAGTGAGAGCCGGCGCACGGCCGGTCCGCACACCTCGGAGGATCGACATGACCACCACCCGCATCGCCCCCACCGGCCTGCGCACGCTGCTGCTGGAGGGCGTCGCCGCGATCGCCGTCGCCAGCGCCGCCACCACGGCCGTCGCGGCCGCCGGGCGCGGCGCCGGGATCAGCCTGGACATCGCGGGCGCGCCGATCCCGCTGTCCGGCTTCGCCACGCTCACCGCGTTCTTCTCGCTGATCGGCGTGGTGCTCGCGGTGGTCCTGCGCCGCTTCGCCCGCCGGCCACGCCGCACGTTCACCGCCACCACCGTGGTCCTGACGCTGCTGTCGCTGGTCCCGGACGTGATCGCGGACGCCACCTGGGACACCCGCGTCCTGCTCATGATCACCCACCTGGTCGCGGCCGCGATCGTGATCCCCGTGCTCGCCCGCCGCCTCCCCCGATGAACCCCTGAATCAGGTGGTCGACGGAATCATGGTGTCTTGGAGCCAGTACCAGCCGTCGCCCAGCGACCACCGGGTGCGGAACTGGGAGCCGTAGCAGTCGTAGGTGCCGGCGGGCGGCGCGTCCCCGAGAAAGGCGAAGCCGCCCACACCGTCCGGCGTCGTGGTCCGGGCCGGCAGCAGCAGCCCCGACCCGCCGATCCGCGCCACCGAACCCTTGATCGACAGATGGCGCAGCTCCGGCGGAAGCAACTCGCCGTAGTAGGAGTCCGGGATCAGGCCGCCACCGGCCGCGACGGCGACGACCGCCGCGAAGTCGGCACGATGAACCCGGTAGTAGCCGCGCACCGACGCCGCCGTCCAGTCGACCGCCACCACGGCCGCCGCCACCACGGCCGCCACCGCCAGCCCCGCCACCGTCCGCTTCGGACGCCGCGGCGCCCACTCCCCCGCCACCACCATCGCGGTGACGATCGCCGCCGTCAGGTACGCCGCTCCCCGCACCAGCCCGGCCTCCGACGCCATGACCACCCGGGCGACCCACACCCCGCCCACCTCGACGGCCACCACCGCCGCCCACGCCGCGCAGACCAGCGCCACCCGGGCCACCACACCCCACACCCGCCCACCCACGCCCCACATTGAACCATCCCCCCACCCCCCTCTTCGCCCCGCGATCTAGGGCGGATTCCAGCGTTTCGATCTCCAATCACGTGAATCCGCCCTAGATCGACGGGGCGGTGGCCCGGGACAGGGCAGCGGTCACGGTGGGGCGGCGCCCGGACCGCGGCGAGATGCGTCGGGTCGAGGACGCGCGACGGTGCGATGGAGAACTGCATCATCGGACTCAACGCGGCGACCTGGGCGTCGAACTTGAAGCCGTCCACGCCGGTCTCGGCGATCAGCGCGTCCAGCCGTCCGGTGATCCACGCGACCGCGCCGGGATGCGTGAGATGGGTTGGACGGGTCGTCGCCGGCCGGGGCGAGGTCGCGCCGGAACGGCCGGGTGCCGAAGGGCATCCGTACCCCGTCCTCGATCGCGCCGCCCCACCAGCCCTCGCCGGCCTCCACGGGCAACTCCCACCGGTCCTGGGGGTCGGAGATCGCGTCGCTACCATGCTGGGTCATCAACGGGGAGGAATTCATGAATGGATTGTGGCGGTCGATGATGGCCGCGTGCGGGATCGGGGCGGTGGTGATCGGGCTCGGGGTCGCCGCGCCGGGGCCGGCCGGGGCGCAGGCGGTGGCGCCGGTGACGTTCAGCAACTGGGACGTCGGGATCGGCGGGCCCGGGCAGGGGCCGGACCCGGCGGGCAAGCCGGTGCGGATCGAGATGTCCTGGTGGGCGGTGCAGGACGATCCGGGTGATCCGTACGACTGGACGGAGTACGACGAGGTCGTCGCGCGGGCGGAGGCGGCCGGGCAGAAGATCCTCGTGCTGATCACCTACGCGCCGCCGTGGGCGAACGGCGGCCACACGCTGGCGGACGGGCTGGACCACTGGTTCCCGCTGCCGGAGTGGGACGCGGAGTGGGACGAGTTCGTCGTGGCGCTGACCCGGCGGTACGCGGGGCGGGTGTGGGCCTACGAGATCTGGAACGAGCCGAACCACGCCGCGTTCGGCAACTACGGCGGCGGCACGGACCTGGAGCGCAAGACCCGCTACTGGACGCTCGCGGACCGTACGTACAGCCTGATCAAGGACGAGTGCGAGGCCTGCACCGTGCTGGCCGGCGGCTCCGCGGCCGGCACCCGGCCGGCGAACCAGCCCGCGATCCCGGACAGCGTGCCGAACCCGAACTCGCCCGCCGAGTGGCTGACCTTCTACTACGCGAACGACTTCGGCGACGCCTTCGACGCGGTGGCGCACCACCCGTACCCGATCTGGCATCAGCGGCAGGGCCCGTCACAGTCGGACTGCGCGCGGCCGGACCGGGTCCTGTACGGCCCGTCCTACCAGCCCGGCAAGCCGTACCACCGGCAGTGCGGTCAGCTGGCCGCGCTGCGCGCGGTGCTGGTCGATCACGGCGAGGGGCACAAGAAGATCTGGGGCACCGAGTGGGGGTACCCGACGAAGTCCGGCATGGGCGCGTCGCACCCGTCCCTGGAGCTGATCCGGGACTTCGAGGTCGAGGGCGTGCACCGCTGGCGGGAGACCGACTACCTCGGGCCGCTCTTCCTGTACCAGTACCGGGACTCGGCCGGCTGTACGGACGCCGACGTGAACCCGGAGTGCCACTACGGCATCGTCCGCCGGGACGGCACGCGCAAGGAGCCGCGCTACAGCGAGCTGGCGAAGAAGGTCGCGAACCACATGCCGGCCTCGCTGACCACCGGCGAGAGCATCCGGGCGTACTCGGCGCTGCGGTCGCCGAACGGCCGCTTCCACCTGTGGATGCAGGGTGACGGCAACCTGGTGCTGTACGACTCGTCCACCGGCCGCGCGCTGTGGAGCGTGGTGAACAAGGGCGCCCGGCGCCTGCTCGTCCAGCCGGACGGCAACCTGGTGCTCTACAAGAACGCGGACACGCCGGTCGCGGTCTGGTCCAGCCAGACGCCCACCGCGGGCCGGGCCACGCTGTGGATGCAGGACGACGGCAACCTGGTGCTCTACCGCGACGACACCGGCCGGCCGGTCTGGGCCAGCAACACCGTGGTGAGCTGACCTGAGCAGGGGGCCGCCACTTCGTTGCGGCGAAGCGGTGGCCTCCCCGCACGTGGCCGTGCCCCGGCGGGGCACACTGGCACGGTGACGACGGAGCAGACCGGCGCGGGACCGCTCGGGGCGGACGAACAGAAGATCAGCTTCGACCGGTACGCATCCGCGGAGCTCGCGCTGCCGGACACCCGGCCCGAGGCGCTACATGAGCTTATGTCCGAGTTCAACCGGTTCATGATGGTTTACCGGTTCGGGATGGCCGAGATGAGCACCAAGGTCAGCATCCTGGCCGAGGAACTGTCCCACCGCGCGGCCGGCAACCCGATCGAGCACGTCAGCACCCGGCTGAAGACCCCGGCCAGCCTGACCGCCAAGGCGCAGCGGGTCGGCTGCCCGCTCACCTTCGACGCGCTCCGCGACCGGATCCGCGACATCGCCGGCATCCGGATCGTGTGCAGCTTCACCTCGGACGTGTACACGGTCGCCGGCATGCTGACCCGCCAGCCCGACGTCACGCTGGTGGAGACGAAGGACTACATCGCCGCGCCGAAGCCGAACGGCTACCGCAGCCTGCACCTGATCGTCGAGATCCCGGTCTTCATGTCCGAGCGCGTCATCTCCGTACCGGTGGAGGTGCAGTTGCGCACGGTCGCGATGGACTTCTGGGCCAGCCTCGAACACAAGATCTACTACAAGCACGGCCAGGACATCCCGGCCCCGCTGCGCGCCGAGCTGATGGCCACCGCCGACGACGCGGCCCGCCTCGACGCCCGCATGGAGCGCCTGCACCAGCAGATCCACGGCCCGCGTCAGTGAGCCGGCCGGGCCGGCGTCAGGGCTTGCGCCCGACCACCCCGTAGCCGGCCACGTCCTGGTGCCGGGCGCGCTGCCCCTCCGGGACGTCGGAGCGCCACTCCGAGGCGACCACGATGCCGGGGTCGATCAGTTCCAGGCCGGTGAAGAACTCGGCGATCTGATCCCTGGTCCGGGAGAACGCGTCCGTCTGCCCGGCCTCGGTACGCCGCCGGTGGTCGGCGGCGAGGTCCGGCGGGAGCGTGTCGGTGGAGAAGTGCAGCATGGCGACGTAGCTGCCGGACGGCAGCGCGTCGACCAGCCGGCGGATGATCGCACGCGACTCGTCGTCGTCCTTGATGAAGTGGACCACGGCGAACAGCATCAGCGCGATGGGCCGCTCGAAGTCGAGGACGTCCCGCACGTCCGGGTGACCGAGGATGCCGTCCGGGTTCCGCAGGTCCTCCTCGAGGTAGTAGGTGCGGCCCTCCGGGGAACTGGTCAGCAGCGCCCGGGAGTGCGCCATCACCATCGGGTCGTTGTCGACGTACACCACGCGGCACGACGGATTCACCCGCTGGGCGACCTCGTGCGTGTTGTTCTCGGTGGGCAGGCCGGTCCCGATGTCGAGGAACTGGTCGATGCCCGCCTCACCGGCGAGGAACTCGACCACGCGCCGCAGGAAGTACCGCCCCTCGCGGACCGAGATCCCGACGCCGGGGAACAACCGCTCGATCTCGCGGCCGGCCGCGCGGTCCACCTCGAAGTTGTCCTTACCGCCGAGGAGGTAGTTGTACCGGCGCGCGGAGTGCACCGTGGTGGTGTCGATCCGCGCACTCCGCGCCGCGTTCTCGTCCATCGTCGTCCCTTCCTTCGCGCGCTCGGCGCGGACCGCCGCGTCGCGGCCACCCTACCCTCCGCGCGGCCGGTCCGAGCACAGTGGACCGGCGGTTCACCGCTGGGTGTAGATCAGTCCGAGCTTGTCGATCTCGTCGCCGGCGCGGCCGTGGAAGCCGGCGATCTGCCAGCCGGACGGCGCGGTCCGGGTGACGCAGTCCGCGGTCGTGGTGCCGCCGGCCAGCGCCCGCCCGGAGCTCGTGGTGAACCGGGCCGAGAAGATCCTGGTGGTGTCGCTGTGCTTGCCCTGGCACAGCGACACCGAGGTCAGGTACTCCCCGGCGGCCAGCGTGAGCGTCGTCGCCGTGCCGCCGGTGCCGCCGTGGCGCAGCACCGGGCCGCCGGCCCGGGCCAGTTCGACACCGTCGACGCGCTCGCCGGCCCGCAGCGTGACCGCGGTGGCCCGGGCGCCGGCCGGGACGGCGGGGAGGTCATTGAAGTAGCCGCCGTGCGGGCCGCCGAACTGCTCGCTCATGCGGTACGCCGGGTTGGTCGACCAGGTGAACGCCGCGCTGATCGGGAAGTGGTCGCTGAGCATGAGGCCGTCGCCGGTCAGGAAGCCGGCGTGCTCGTTGTGGTAGTCCGTGGCGGTCAGCGTGAGCAGCCGGCTCCCCCGGTAGAGGATCTTGTCGACCACCTCGCAGGTGTCGGTGATCGCGGCCTCGTCGCACAACAGCGCGTCGCTGCCGGCCGTCGGCGCCACCCCGCCGCGCTCCAGGCGTACCCACGCGTCGGTCAGCCCGTTGGCCGCGGCGAACGCCGCGATCGTGTCCCCGCTACGGGTGTATCGAGTGTTCGTGTCGCCCATGACGATCACCGCGTTGCCCGCGGAGTGGCCGGCGATGAACGCGCTGAGCTGGTTCAGGTTGTCGGCCCGCGAGTACAGGTCGCCGCTGCTCACGCCCGCGTTGGTGTGCAGGTTGTACATGTCTACGTAGACGCCCTCGGCGAGCCGCGTGCGCATGAAGGTGAATCCCTTGGGCGTCAGGCAGTCGCCGGAGTCGAACTGGCACGAGTTCCACCGCGCGCGCTCGAAGTCGCCGGTGTCGTACGGCAGGTCGGACAGCGTGTTCAGGCCGCTGCCGATCCCGGCGCCGCCACTGGTGGGCGTCCGGTACGGGTGCGCGTCCGCCGCGTACAGCCTGGCGTGGTAGTTGAAGTCCTCCTGCACGTGCACCACGTCGTACGGGCCGAGGCGCTGCCCGATCGCGGTGGTCGCCGTGTCCCGCGGCGTCGGCGCGCTCGAAATCGCCTCCGGCAGCCCGGCGACGTTGTAGGTCAGCACCGTGAACGCGCCGCTCGCCGCGGCGGCCGGCGACGCCGTGGCGAGCACGGCGACGGCGGTCCCGGCGAGCGTGACGAGGGCGGCCAGCGCGGCCGTGATTCGCGACATGCACCGGACGGTAGACATCGACGGCCCTGAAGGAAATGCCGGGAAAGGCGCCTTCCGTCAGCGTTCACGCGCGCATCGGCCCGCGTTCGCCGCCGCGTTGCGGGTCGGCGTGGCTCGGCTGCCGTCCGGGACGAGTCAAAAGTTGACCGTACGGTCCAGAATCGATATCGTCGGCGGATGGCCCGCCCCCGGAAGTTCGACGAGCAGCAGGTGCTCCGCTCCGCGACCGAGGTCTTCTGGACGTCCGGCTTCGCGGCGGCGTCGCTGGACGACCTGATGCGGGCGACGGGCCTGGGCAAGGGCAGCCTGTACGGCGCGTTCGGCGACAAACAGGCGCTGTTCCTGCGGGTGCTCGAGGGCTACTGCGCGGACGCCGCGGCGAGCCTGCGCGATCGGTTGCACGGCCCGGACTCGTCGTCGGCCGCCCGGCTGCGGGCCCTGTTCGACGCGATGGTCACCGCCGGTGACCCGTCCGGCCCGCCGCGCGCCTGCCTGCTCGCCAAGTCGACCGCGGAACTGGCGGCGACGCACCCCGAGGTCGCCGGCCGGGCGCGGCAGACGTTCACCGCGATCGCCGATCTGCTGGAGGCGGAGGTGCGCGGCGCCCAGGCCGCGGGCGACATACCCGCCGACCGGGACGCCCGGCGGACCGCCCACCACCTGCTGGCCGTGTTGCGCGGCATGGAGGCGCTGACCGAGGCCGGCATGGACCGATCGGTGCTGCGCGACACCGCCGACACCGCCCTCGCGGCGGCCGGCCTCCGCTGACGGGCCGCGCGCACCAGGCCGGCACCGGCCACGTGGCCGCGCGTTCGCCGGGCGCCGGTCCGGCGGTTGTCCGACGTTGTTTGTCCACCGGCCGCCGCCTGGGGCCGGACAACCTCCGCACCGCTAGACAGTGAACCAGCGCACGAACCGCGCTGACGCAGGTCACTGACAGGAGCGGAGAAGCAATGAAGACAATGAGGATCATCGGTACGGCCGTCGCCGCACTGGTCGCCACGCTGCTGGCGGCGCAGCCGGCGGCCGCCGCACCGACCCAGGCGACGACCCGACCCGGCCTCGACCGGGCCGCCGCCTGGGACTGCGCGCAGGGCTACTCCTGCTACTACGACGACATCTACGGCGAGGTGAAGCTGTTCACCGCGGCGCGCTGCGGCTGGCACGACCTGAGGGGCGGCAGCTACCAGAACCGCATCTCGTCGGTCGCCAACTACACCAGCGGCTGGGTGCGGGTATGGATCTGGCGGAACGCCGGCTACTGGGAGCAGCACGGCTACCTCTACCCGGGCGGCGTCGGATACTTCGACACGAACGACATCGACGCGATCGACATCGACTGCTGAACGCCGGCTCGCACGACCGCCGCGCCGGCGGGGTGGCCGATCGGCCATCTCACCGGCGCGGCACCCTTCCCGCGACCCGGCCCGCCCTCAGGGCCGACGTGTGGCGGCGCCCGGAGGGTGTGGTCCCGCCGAGCCGTCAGAGCCAGCCGGAGCGGCGGAAGAGGCGGTGGAGGACGAGCGCGGAGGTGGCCATCAGGCCGAGCGCGGCGAAGTAGCCGAAGCGCCAGCGCAGCTCCGGCATGAAGTCGAAGTTCATGCCGTACACGCCGGCGATGGCGGTCTGGGCGGCGGCGATCGCGGCCCAGGAGGCGATCTTGCGCATGTCGTTGTTCTGCTCGACCGCGACCTGCGCCAGCCGGGCCTGCATGATGGAGTTGATCAGCTCGTCGAAGCCGGCCACCCGGTCGACCGCGCGGCTGAGCCGGCCGGTGACGTCGGTGAAGTAGTGGCGCAGCTGCTCGGGCAGCCGGTGCCCGGAGTCCTCGGCCAGTTCGCGCAGCGGCACCTGGAGCGGCAGCACCGCCCGCTTGAACTCGACCACCTCGCGTTTGAGCTGGTAGATCTGCTGGAGGTCGAGGCGGGAGTCGCGGGCGAACGCGATCTCCTCCAGCCGCTCCAGATCCGTCTCGACGTGCCCGGCGACCTCCAGGTACAGCCGCACCATCCGGTCGCAGACCGTGTGCGCCACCGCCCACGGGCCCAGCGCCAGCATCGACGGCCGCTGCTGCAGGTCCGCGCGCACGTCGGCCAGCGCGCCCGCGGCGCCGTGCCGGACCGTGATGACGAACCGGTCACCGATCACGATCATCACGTCGCCGGTGTCGACCACCTCCGAGGTGGCGGTCAGGTCGTCGTGCTCCACGTACCGGGCGGTGCGCAGCACCAGCAGCGTCACGTCGCCGTGCCGCTCGACCACCGGCCGGTGCCCGTCGGTCAGCGCCTGCGCCACGGTCAGCTCGTGCAGCCCGAAGACGCGCCCGACCTCGGCCATCAGCGCGGCGTCGGGCTCGTGCAGTCCCAGCCACACGTACGCGCCCCGGGCCCGGCGCGCCGCGGCGTACGCGTCGGCGTAGTGCGGCCGGCCGGGACGGCGCCGGCCCTGCGTGTAGACGGCGCAGTCGACCACCGCGTGCGGGTTCTCCCGCGGCGCCACCGGGCGGCCCGGCCCGGCCGGAGCCGGCAGGCGCAGCCGGGCCAGCAGCGCCCGGCCCGGCGCCGGCAGACGTACACCCCACCGCGGGTCGGCCACGGCTCACCTCCATCATCGCGTCGATCATCACGGTACGGGCAGCGCCACGGCCGGATCCGGCGGCATGCGGACGGCTCAGCACCCGGGACATCGGACGCGGTCTGGACGTCGTTCTCGCCGTGAGCGGCAGCGTCGGGCCGGCGAACCGCGGCAGCGCCTCGGTCACGGTCGGGAGCTCGGCGATGTCCGCCACGTGCTCCTGGAGCGTCTGCAGGCCGGGCGCGTTCGGGTAGGCGCCGATCGCGATCCGGCCGTCGCCGTCGGGCCGAAGTCGATCCGCACCCGGTCGCGGGTGATGCCGTTCCACCCGGACCCCTGTTCGGCCCGCGTGTCCGTGCCCGCCGCGGTCCGCACCACATCCGCGTTCGCGACGCCCACGCCGGTGCCGGGCGCGACGGCCGGCTTGCGGTACTTCCTCGTCGTCATGCCGTGAACGCCATGGCGCACCGCCACCTGCCCTCTTCGGGGCACCGGCGGGCTCAGCCGCCGTCGAGCGGCGTCGCCTCCTCGTCGGACCACTCGATCGCGAGCGCGTCGAGCCACGGCTCGAACGGCTCCCCGATGCTGCCGAGCGACTCGTGCGAGTCCGCGGCCCGGCGGCCGGCCTCCTCGACGCGCGCGAGCGGCACACCGTACAGACTCGCCAGCCGCTCCCGGGCCGCCGGGCCGGCCAGCACCGCGCCGGGGTCGCCGGACGGCTCCGGCGCCGTGAGGGCGGGCACGCCGGTCAGCGACGGTTCGCCCTCGTCCGTGTAGGCCTCGCCGGTCTCCTCGTCCCGTGGGTAGATGTAGAACTGATAGGCGCGGCCACCGGGCGCCAGCGCCACCACCTCGCCGCCGAACTCGTCGTGGTCGAGCGCGAGGAACGCCCGGCGCGCCGGCCCGTCGTCGGTGACCAGTTCCGCGCAGAGCGGGGCCAGTTCCTCGTAGCCGGCGCCGACCGCCTGCAGTTCCAGCCGTGGCCCGTCCGGCGTTCGCGCCAGCGCGGCGAACGAGGTCTCACACCGCTCCCGCAGCGGCCGCAGCACCCGGTCGAGGTCCGCGCCGGGCACCAGGTCCAGCCACGCGGCGGCCATGAAGGTCGACATACCGCACAAGCCTAGTCAAGACATGAAGAAATAGACGGAAAACGGGTACGGGGGCGCGCCGTTCGGCGCCGCCCACGCCGGAGATCTCGACGCCGTGCGCCGGCCGCTCGGGCGGAGGCGGGACCGCATCCGGCATCGGCGTGGCCGACGTTCGGCGGCACCGCTCGCTACCGGCGCTCGGGCAGCGAGTCCCCCGGCCTGACCAGCCGATGCTGGTACGCGAAGACCACCAGCTGCGCCCGGTCGCGCACGTCCAGCTTCGCCATCGTGCGGTTGATGTGCGTCTTGACGGTCAGCGGCGACAGGTACAGCCGCTCGGCGATGGCGTCGTTGGACAGCCCGTGCGCCACCAACAGCAGGATCTCGTGCTCACGGTCGGTGAGCAGCGCCAGCTCCGGCAGTTGCCGCGCCGGCGGGAGGATGTGGTGGATCAACCGGCTGACCAGCCCGCTGGTGGCCCGGGGCGACAGCAGCGCCTCCCCCGCCGCCACCACCCGCACGGCGTTCACCAGGTCGCCGGGCGCCACGTTCTTGCCCAGGAACCCGCTCGCACCCGCCTGCAACGCGTAGATCACGTTGTCGTCGTCGTCGAACGTGGTCAGCACCACCACCCGTACGCCGGCGAGGCGCTCGTCCGCGCCGATCCGGCGGGTCGCCTCGATGCCGTCCACCTGGGGCATGCGGATGTCCATCAGCACCACGTCGACCCGGCCACTGTGGCACAGCTCGACCGCCTCCGCGCCGTCGGCGGCCTCACCGACCACCTCCAGGCCCGGCTCCGCGTCGATGATCATCCGGAATCCGGCACGGATGAGCGCCTGGTCGTCGGCGAGCAGAACGCGAATGGTCACGGCACCTCGGCAGCGGTGGGCGGGTTGGCGCGGTCGATCGTCTGATCGCCGGTGGGCAGGGCGGCACGGACTCGGAAGAGGCCGCCGGGGGCCGGTCCGGCCTCGATCGTGCCGTGCGCGGCGGCGGCCCGCTCGCGCATGCCGACCAGCCCGAACCCGGAACCGGGCCGGCCGCCGCCGCGCCCGGCCACGCGGTTCCTGACGTCGATACTCAGCGTGTCCGCGGCGTACTCCAGGTCGAGGGTGGCACCGCCGTCGCCGTGCCGGTGCGCGTTGGTCAACGCCTCCTGCACGATCCGGTACGCGGCCAGGTTCACCACCGCCGGCAGCGGCCGCGGCTCGCCGCGCTGCCGGAACCGCACCGGGAAACCGGTGTCGCGCAGCCCGGCCAGCAGTTCCGGCAGGCGGTCCACACCGGGCGCGGGCTCGGTGCTGCGCAGATCGTCCGGGTCGCGCAGCACGCTCACCACCGACTTGATCTCGTCCAGGACCGTGTCCGCGGCGGTACGGATGTGCCCGAGCACCGGCCACACCTTCTCCGGCTCGTTGCGCAGCACGTGCCCGGCCGCGCCGGCGTGGACGCTGATCACCGCGATGTGGTGGGCGACGACGTCGTGCAGTTCGCGGGCGATGCGCAGCCGCTCGTCCATCACCCGGCGGCGCGCCTCCACCTCCCGGGTCGCCTCCGCCTGCCGGGCCCGCTCGGTCACCTCCGCGACGTACGCCCGGCGCATCCGCACCGAATCGCCCCACACGGCGCCGCCGACGATGAGCGCGAACGCGGTGAACTGCTCGGTGTTCCACCAGTCCGTGACGTACGTCAGCGTGCCGGCGAGCATGATCGAGCTCCACAGCAGGAGGGCGAAGAACCAGGGCTGGCGGCGCGGGCTGTACAGCGCGGTGGCGTAGGTCAGCATGCCGGCGACGACGAACAGCCCGTCCGGCGGCCGGCTCACCACGACGGCGACCATGCTGAGCGCGGCGGCGGCCAGCAGGATCTGCACCGGGTACCGGCGGCGGGCCAGCAGCAGCACGGCGCACAGCACCGAAGGCAGCATGCTCATCGGGTGCACCGCGGTGTAGCCGTTGAACAGCACGAACAGGACCCCGACGGTCGCCAGCACCAGATCGGTCAGCGGCCCCCGGTACCGGTCGAGGTACCGGGCTCGCCATCGACCACACATCGCCCGCACGATCACGACGGTAGTGCCGGCCGCGTCATTACCCCAGCCGCGGTACGCCGGAGCCTGCGCTCGCGGTATCCGCGGCCCGCGCCCGGACGACGCGCCACCCGGCCGCGCGACCGTAGCGTCGGACGCGGTTGGCACGTCGACACACAGATAGGCGGAAACGATGTCTGGTCCTACCCGTCGTGGGTTCATCGCCGGCACAGCGGCGCTGGGAGGTGCGGCGCTGGTCGGCAGCCCGGCGGCCGCGAAGGTGACGGCGGACGGGGTACGCGACTCGCCCGTGATCCGGCCGGGCGACGCCCGCTACGAGGACCTGGTGCTGCGCCGGACCAGCGAGCGGTTCTTCCCGCGCCCGGAGGCGTTCCGGCTGCCCACCACGACCGAGCAGGTGGTGCGCGCCGTGGACGGCGCGGTCCGCGCGGGCAAGCGGATCACCGTCCGCAGCGGCGGGCACTGCTACGAGAACTTCGTCGGCGACGGCGCCGAGGTGATCATCGACATGTCCGCGATGCGGCAGGTCACGTTCGACCAGCACCGCAACGCGTTCATGATCGAGTCCGGCGCCACGCTGTGGACCGTGTTCGAGCGGCTCTACCTCGGGTGGGGCGTCACCATCCCGGGCGGCCAGTGCGGCACCGTGGCCGCGGGCGGGCACATCCAGGGCGGCGGCTACGGCGCGCTGTCCCGGCTGTTCGGCTCCGTGGTCGACTACCTGTACGCGGTGGAGGTCGTCGTGGTGGACGCCTCCGGGCGCGCGCGGGCGGTCGTGGCCACGCGCGAGCCGGGCGACCCGAACCGGGAGCTGTGGTGGGCGCACACCGGCGCCGGCGGCGGCAACTTCGGCGTGGTCACCCGCTACTGGATGCGCACGCCCGGCGCCACCGGCACCGACCCCACCCGCCTGCTCCCGCGACCGCCCGCGGTGACGCTCGAGACCACGCTCGCCTGGAGCTGGCACACCGTCACCGAGGAGTCGTTCCACCGGCTGCTGCGCAACTACGGCGAATGGCACGAGCGCAACAGCGCGCCCGGCTCCCGCTACGCCAGCCTCTTCAGCCTGCTGCCGCTCACCCGCCGGAACACCGGTGACGACCCCGGCGCGTTCGCGATGGTGACCGCGATGGACGGCACGCTGCCCGACGCGGACCAACTGCTGCGCGACTACATCGCCGAGGTCACCGACGGCGTGCCGGGCGTGATCACGGTGCAGCCGCCGCGCCGGCTGCCGTGGCTGGCCGGGGTGAAGTCCGGGTCGATGAGCGAGGACGAGCAGGCCGGGACGTTCAAGGTGAAGGCGTCCTACCTGCGGAAGCGGTTCACCGACGAGCAGATCCGGACCGCGTACACCTTCCTGACCAGCACGGACCACGACAACGAGAGCGCGACGCTGCTGCTGGCCTCGTACGGCGGCCAGGTCAACGCCGTGGCGCCGGACGCGACCGCCATGCCGCAGCGGGACAGCATCATGAAGGCGATCTACTACGTCATCTGGACCGACCCGGACGGCGAGCGGGCGAACCTGGACTGGATGCGCCGGTGGTACGGCGAGATGCACCGGGACACCGGCGGCGTGCCGGTCCCGAACGCCGTGACCGACGGCTCCTACATCAACTACCCGGACGTCGACACCACCGACCCGCGGTGGAACACGTCCGGCATCCCCTGGCACACGCTGTACTGGAAGGACAACTACCCGCGGCTCCAGCGCGTCAAGGCCCGCTGGGACCCTCGCGACCTGTTCCACCACGCCATGTCGATCAAGCTGCCGTCCCGCCCGTGACCGCGGGCCTCGCGCCGCACGCGGCCGCGGCCTAGTCTCGGCGCTCGTGAGCCTGCTGGTGCATGTGTGGGTGTGGGACGACGACGGCGGCCGGGACGTGCTGGACGACCCGCCGGGCGTGTCCGATCTGGCCGGACCCGAGCGCTGGCGCCAGGAGGTCTGGGGCGCCGGTTCCGCCTTCGGCGCGCGGCTGCTGCCCCGGCTGGACGGCAACGACCTCTGGGTGCCGCCCGGCGAGGTGGACGACCTGCTGGCCGAGTGCGCGCTCTACCGGCGGAACCTGCGCGCGCTCGCCGAATTCCCCGACCACGCGGACACGATCGTCACCCGCCTGTCGAACATCGAGGCCGCCGCCCGCCGGGCTCGTGACCGCCACGGCGGCGTCGTGGTGTGGTGACGCCGTGGCTTTCCGGACCTCGCCGAATCCTCGGCGAGGTCAGACATCGCGGACGCGGAACGCCACGTGGCCGGCGACGGTGACCGCGACGGCCGTCAGCGTCAGCAGGACGATGCCGGTGGCCGGGGCCACCGTGCCGTGGACCGGGACGACCGCGTAGGCCGACTGGCCCGCGGTGATCGGCCAGAGCCGGCCGAACAGTTCGCCGAACACGCCGGGCAGGCCCGGACCCAGCGCCGGGACCAGCAGCAGCGCGCCGACCAGCACGGCGAGGCTGGTGGTGGCGGAGCGGGCCAGCGCGCCGACCGCGAGGCCGACCAGCGCGACGAGCGTCAGGTAGAGCACGGCGCCGGCGAGCGCGGCGGCCACGCCGGGATCGGCCACGCCGGCCGCGGGCAGGCCCGCGCCGCCGAGCATCAGCTGCACCACGGTGAAGCTGAGCAGCGTGGTGGCGAGCGCGACCAACAGCCCGAGGCCCGCCACCACCACGGTCTTGGCCGCCAGCAGGCGCGAGCGCGACGGTACGAACACCAGGCTGGTGCCGACCAGGCCGGTGCCGAACTCGGGCGTCACGCTGAGCGCGCCGAGCATCCCGATGATGAGCTGGGCGAACAGGAAGCCCTTGAGGCTGGTCCAGGTCGGATCCCAGCCGGCCGGAAGATCGGCTGGGGACCCGCCGAGCAGGTCGGTGGCGCCGAGCACGCTGAGCGCCACCCCGGAGGCGACGGCGCTCACCGCCGCGAGCCAGGTGCTGCGGACGCTGCGCAGCTTGGTCCACTCCGAACGGATCAGGTTCATGCCGGACCGTCCGTTGCGGTGTCCGGGTGGCCGGCGCTGAGCCGATGATTTACTCGCACGCTCGCTCATGCCGCGTGGCTCCCGTACTCGGTGGCGTCGTGGGTGAGTCGCAGGAAGACGTCCTCGAGCGATTCGCGCGCCCGGACCAGTTCGTCGAGCGCGATGCCCTCGGCCGCGGCGATCTTGCCGACCGTGGAGGCGTCGGTGCCGGTCACGGCGAAGGACGAGTCGGGCCGCGCGGCGAAGTCGACGCCGGAGGCGCGCAGCGCGCGGGCGAGCGCGTCCGGCGTGGACGTCCGTACCGTGACGGTCCGGGTGGTGTTCTCCTCGACGAACCGCTCGAGCGTGGTCTCGGCGATGAGCCGGCCACGCCCGACCACGATGACGTCGTCCGCGGTCAGCTCCAGTTCCGACATGAGGTGGCTGGAGAACAGGATGGTGCGGCCCTGAGCGGCCAGGTCGCGCATGAGCGTGCGCATCCAGCGGATGCCCTCCGGATCGAGCCCGTTGAGCGGCTCGTCCAGGACCAGCACGCCGGGGTCGCCGAGCAGCGCGGTGGCGATGCCGAGCCGCTGCTGCATGCCGAGCGAGAACTCGCCGGCCGGGCGGGTGGCGGCGCCGCTCAGGCCCACCAGGTCCAGCACCTCGCCGACCCGGGTGCGCGCGAGGCCGGCCGCGTGGGCGAACGTGAGCAGGTGATCGGCCGCGGTGCGGTGCGGGTGCACCGCCCGCGCGTCCAGCAGCGCGCCGATGGTGCGCGCGGGATCGTCGAGGTCGGCGAGCCGGCGCCCGCCGATCGTGACGGTGCCGCCGGTGGGCCGGGACAGGCCGAACAGCATGCGCAGCGTGGTGCTCTTCCCGGCCCCGTTCGGGCCGAGGAAGCCGGTGACGACGCCGGGCCGCGCGGTGAAGGACAACCCGTCCACCGCGAGCGTTCCGCCGTACCGCTTGGTCAGTGCTCTGGCCTGGATCTCGACGCCCTCGGGCGGGTGGGTTCGCAATCTCCGGTCGGGCAACGCCGCCTCCTCAAAAAGTACACCGCCGGGTGTATTTTAACGGGCGGGTGGGACCCCGACAACCAGGACGTAGGCTGCTGCGATGCGCAGGATCATCGCGGAGGAGCAGACCCCGGGCCGCCGACGGCGGTCCGAGGAGAAGAAGACCGCCATCCTCGACGCGGCGGAGAACCTGTTCATCACCGACGGGTACGAACGGACCACGGTGGACGCGGTGGCCGCGCGCGCCCAGGTCTCCAAGCGGACGCTCTACAACCACTTCAGCGACAAGGAGATCATCT
Organism: Catenuloplanes atrovinosus; assembly: GCF_031458235.1. Lineage (NCBI taxonomy): Bacteria > Bacillati > Actinomycetota > Actinomycetes > Micromonosporales > Micromonosporaceae > Catenuloplanes > Catenuloplanes atrovinosus. The sequence continues at coordinate 4,251,754 of NZ_JAVDYB010000001.1, forward strand.
TTCTGCGCGTGCTCGGCCGCGTGCACGAGTCGCTGCTGGGCACCATCCGCGCCGCCGTCGACGAGGAGCTGACGACCGGCCGCGACCTGCGCGAGGCGCTGACCACCTTCGCCCACCGCATCGTCGACCGCGCGTTCGGGTCGGCCGACTACCTGACCTACCGCCGGCTGACCGCGCAGCCGCAGGCGGTGCCGCGCCCGCCGGAGGGGAACCGCGGCCGTCCGCTGAGCCTGCTCGAGCAGCGGTTCGCCGAGCTGGCGGCGGACGGCCGGATCCGCGCGCCGCGCCCCCGCGTGGCGGCACGGCACTTCACGGCGCTCACGATCAGCCTGGCGCAGGAGGCGTTGATGGGCGACCAGGACGACACCGGGCCCGCGGACCTGGACGACATCATCGCGGACGGGGTGGACGCGTTCCTGCGCGCGTACGGCGCGGGATCGTAGGCGTCAGCGGCCCGCCGCCGCCAGGCGCGCGTTGCGGAGGTCGAGCGCCTCCTGGGTGGCGGGCACGATCAGGTCGCCGCCGGGCCCGGCGGTGGCCTGCGCGCGCTCGGCGTACGGCCGCTGGCGGGTCTCGTACTCGTGAAACGCGGCGCCGAGATCACCGGGGTGCGCGCGCAGCGCCTCGGCGAGCAGCCAGGCCCCGGTGAGGGCGAGCGACGCTCCGCGGCCGGCCATCGGGGACGCGCAGTGCGCGGCGTCGCCCACCAGCACGACGCGGCCCCGGTGCCAGGACGGCAGCCGGATCTGACTGACCGAGTCGAAGTACAGCTCCGGATCGCGGCGGACGGCGTCGAGGATCTCCGGGACCCGCCACTCGTCGTGCCCCGCGAAGGCGTCGAGGACGATCCGCCGCTGCGCGTCCAGGTCGTGGTAGTCGTAGTCGATCCACCCGGAGCGGAAGTTGAGCACGCCGAGCGCGGTGTCGCGGTACCGGGTGATGCCGATCAGGTGGCCGGGCCAGTTCAGGATCGGGTTTCCGCGCCCGGCGCCGGCCCCGGCGGGCAGCTCGGTCAGCGCGACGTAGAAGCCGAGGTGCCTCAGGTAGTCCCGCTCCGGGCCGAACGTCAGCCGGCGGGTCAGCGAGTGCACGCCGTCCGCGCCGACCACCAGGTCGAAGCGGTCCCGCCGGCCGGAGACGAACGTGACGTCGACACCGTCGCCGTCGTCGTGCAGCTCGCCGATCGACTCGCCGAAGGCGACGGTGGTGGCCGGGCTCAGCGCCTCGTACAGCACGCGGGCGAGGTCCTCGCGGGGGATCTCGATGTCGTCCGGAGTGTCGCTCACCTCGTCGCCGGGGAGCTCGGCCAGCACGGTGCCGTCCGCGTCGACGAAGTGCACCCGCTCGGTCATGTCGACCCGGCGGTCGCGGATCCGGTCGAGCAGGCCCATCCGGCGGGCGACGTCGATCGCGTCGCCGCGGATGTCGATGGGAGAGCCGTTGACGCGCAGGTGACCGGCGCGTTCGACCAGCGTGACGTCGTGGCCGGTGGCGCCGAGATCGATGGCGGTGGCGAGGCCGGCCATGCCGGCTCCGCAGATGAGGATGCGCATGACGCCCTTTCTAGCGCGAATACGGCCACTAAAGCAACAAGATGTCGCGTTAACGGCCGTGGGTGATAATCCACCGATGACCGACGTGCAGAGGCGGCCGGGCGGGCGCTCGTCCCGGGTACGCGCCCAGGTGCTCGACGCGACGGTCACGCTCGTCGCCCGGCACGGCGTCGCCGGCCTGCGCTATGACGAGGTGGCCGAGCTGGCCGGCGTCAACCGGGCCAGCGTCTACCGCCGGTGGCCGCGGCGGGACGCGCTGATCAGCGAGGCGCTCGCCGACCTCGCCGACCGGGAGGCGCCGATCGGCGACACCGGCGACCTGCGCGCGGACCTCGTCGAGTTCCTGGTCACGCTGGCCGCCAGCCAGTCCAGCCCGCTCGGCCGCGCCCTCGCCGGCGTCCTGCACACCGCCGGGAGCAGCCCGGACGTCCGCCGGGTCGTCCAGGCCTTCTACGAACGGCGCACCGGCACGCTGCACCGGCGCATCACCCGCGCCGTGGACCGCGGCGAGCTGCCACCGGTCGACGCCCACCTGCTCGCCGACCTGCTCGCCGGCCCGGTCCACCTGCACGCCACCCACGACACCGGCGCCTTCACCCCCACCGACGCCACCCGCATCGTCGACATCGTCCTGGCCGGCATCCGCGTGACCGGCGACCAGCGGCCGTGACCATCACGTCGCGGCGCCGCAGAATTCGGTGTCGATGGTGCCGCCGGAGTTGGTGACGCCGATCCGGAACGGAAGCCGCCCGGCGGCGCCGGGTGACGGCTCCACGCCGACCATGCGAATGCCCGGGTGGCGACGCTGCCGGTTCGCCACCGTCGCGGTGGGGGTTCCAGAGTTCGTTGGTGCCGATCACCCCACTGCCGCCCCGGTTCGGATATCGATGACCTCCGCCAGGCCGTGGGCGAGATCCTCTCTGTCCCAGGCGACGAACATCATTCTGAGCTGGCCGAGCAGATAGTCGATCCGTTCCTCGCCGAGCTTCGCGATGAAGTCGTCCAGCAGCCTGGCGATCGCCACCGAGGACGGCTCGGTTGCGGTGGTGGTGACATCCGCCAGCTTCGCCGCGATCTCCTCGAAATGGTCGCCCGCGAGGTCCTTCAGCGCGTCGGGATGGTGCTGGAACCAGTAGCTGCGGGCCACCTCCGGGCGCGAGAGAATGGCCTGCCGGAGATAGCTGAGGCGCTCCTGCTCAACCGCCCGCTCCTGCTGCTCGACGACGGCCCGGCGCCGGAGTGCGTTCACCTCCTCGGCGGCCTGCCGTGCGGCGTCGGAGGCGTACACCGTCATCCGTGAGCGGGCGAGCCGCACCCCTGACGGAAGCTGGTGCCGCCACCGCTCCCCGGCGAGCACATTGAGTTCGATCTCCAACCGGCCCGCATCGGTCACGAGATAGCCGGCGGCGTGCCGGTTCGCCTCCACATAGAACGTGTTGCGCAGTCTCCATCGGAGGTCCGGCGGGCCGTACCAGTCGATCTCGAAATGGGTGTCGAAGTACGCGCCGGCCATCTTGCTGTTCAGCGCGGCCGTGAAATGCTCGCTCCGGGCCGGCTCCACCTCGACGAGTTCCGGCCTGGCCAGCAGACGGCGTACGTCCCACCCGAACGGCGACGAGAAATTCATCGGAGCACCACCGGTTCGGGCGAACGGGCGCCACGGGCGAACGGATCGGCGTGGCAGATTCGTTCGATCATCAGGTCGCGCACGGCGCGACGGCGTGGGTCGACGTCGCCGCCCATCGGCTGCCATTGCACGACGAAGCCCACCAGCCGCGAGGCCCGGACGCTCGCGCCCGGATTCACCCCCACCGCCTGAAACATCAGCTCACCGACCACCGGTGCCAGACTCGAATCCTCCGCCGCGGCCGACAGCCACGAGGCCATCGCCGGCCAGATCTCCTCGGGCACTGCCGGGAGCAACGCGAAGACCTGGCTCAGGCCGGCGACCAGCTCCGTCCGCGTCTGCTCCGGCTGTTCGAGAAGAAACCGCAGGAGCCGCCTGGCGCCGGGCGGATCGGCGGTCAACCCGGCGAGGCAGCGCAGGCCCACCGATCGGCGCGGCTCTTCGGCAGTGATCCAGTCGGTCACCCGGTGCAGCACGTCCAGCCGGTGCCGAGGCCGCTCCCAAAGTCGCAGGACACCGGCCACGACTTCACTCTCCACGCTGTCGAACCCACGTGCTGCCAGATTGTTGAGCCTGGTGAAGGCCGCCCGCGGATAACTGTCCGCGAGTTCGCCCGCGCAAACTATCGCGATCATGCCGAGCACTCCGGTGTCGGTCGACTCGGACGCCCACCGGTTCAGCCGTCTACGTGTCCTCGGGCCTGCCTCCGGACTCAGCGCGATCGCTGTCACCAGCCCGGCGACCACGGGGCGAAGGGTCACGTGCTGCCAGCGCTGGATGACCCAGTAGATCTCCGGCGCATCGGGTTCCGGCACCGACATCGCCATCGTGAACATGGCGTCGGCTATCCGTTCGGCGATCGGTACCGACGGCACACTCCCCCGTCTCATGGGAAGCCGCACGGCCCAGAACCACAGGTGTTTCCGGAATTCGTCCGATCGGTCCGCGTGCACGAAACCGAGCACGGACGCCGCGTAGGCGGGCCGATCGAACATGACCCGGTGCCGTTCGTCGAGTCGAGCGTTCACCGTGGCCGCCAGCTGCCTGATGCCGGCGCTTGCGATCCCGCCGTACGCATCCGGCGGCTCTTTGAGCTCCCGGCCGAGCGCCTCGGCCTGACGCAGGACCAGGCTGCCCGGCTCGCCCTCCAAGAACGCCAGTGCGATGAGGAACAGCCGGGCGCGAGCGTCCTCGACCTTGGCGAACCACCCCTCCAACTCGTCGTTCCAGTTGCGGTACGCCTGCACGGCCTGCTCCGCGATCGCCGTGACCGGATCGTTGACGTTCTGCGCGAGCACGATGTCCGCGGCGGCGACGATGCGCAGCGCGAGGCGTCGCACCTGACGCGGAGGGAGATCCGTCAGGGTCTCCGCGAGCGCCTGGTGATGCGCCAGCGCGTCGACGTCGAGCCGGTGTTCCTGACCCGCCAGCTCCTTCAGCAGCACCGCTCGTGGCTCGGGCGGACCGACCGCCAGCGCGTTGACGCCATGCACCCCACCGAGGAGCTGCTGGACGCGCGGATCGATGATCACTACAAGATAGTCACCGCGGGTGATCAGAACCCTCTGGTAGGTCGCTATCTCGGACTCCAGCGCCGACACGGACCGGCTGACGGCACCGTCCGGTACCGTGAGAATGTAGGCCGCCGCGCTCTGACTCGGCCAGCCGACCTGGTCGATCGGCAGCAGGCATTGCTTGTCGTCATCGATCGGCACGTCATGCACCGGGCGTCCGAGCCTGCTCAGCAGCGCCACCGCCGCCGTGTGGACACCGGTCCCCCGCTCGCCCACCAACAGCACGCTTCGGTGTTCCTCGACCACCGTGGCCGCCCGGTCGGTATCCATCGCGAGCTTGGGATTGGCAGGCCGGAAGAAGACGCGGTCGACGTAGCCCTCGAGCGTCAGGGTGATGTCCCCGGCGTTCAGCTGCTGAGCGGCACGGATCTGACCGTAGTACTGGTTGATGTACTGGTTCATGCTGCGGGTGTACGTAGCCGTTTGCCCGTAGTTCGTCGCCGTGACCGGTCCGTCGAGTCCCAGCAGGTCGGCGGGCTCGTCCGGGTCGTACTCCTCCTCGGCAGGGAACTGGGTCTCGGGTGCGTCGATCATCGCGGGCCGCCCTGGTGCATGCCGCCGTGATTCACCGTGGCGACCTGACCGGAGTTCTCTCTCACCGTGGGCCCCGCGATCCCGCGCGGAGTGCCGGGCGCCCGGGCGGACGACGGCCCGGCGTCGGACTGCGGCAACCCGATGGCCAGGAGATTTCCCGATACCTCCGGGACGAGGAGCCACGCGCGCTGCGCGAACGACTTGCCCTCCACGGTGGCGGGCACCTCGAGGAAGTGATCCGGGTGCCGGCCCGCGTACCCCTCGGCCACCACGTCCTGGAAGACCCGATCGGACAGAATGCACGCGAGGAACGTGACGTGCGGGCTCGCGGCGGCGAGCATGGCCTTGACCGGCCGGGAATCGAGCAGACGGTGGGTGTCGTTGCGGGCCGCGCCGTTTCCGGTGCGGTCCGGGCGATCGGAGTCGACGGGCAACGGGCCGACGTTGAGGCTCATCCGCAACCGCAGCCTCGCCTGTCCCTGGCGAACCGAACGGTTGTGGGACGCCAGCCGCGCCTGGAGAAGCGCCGGCACCGGTTCGATCACGTACGGCAGGATCTCGGTCGGCAAGCCGATGGCGAATCCGTCGCCGGAGGGACCGAAGAACAGCGGACTGTTCCAGTGCTGGCCCAGTCCCGCGTCGGCGAAGACCTCACCGACCAGGCTCGGGATGAGCCCACTGATCGTCTCTTGGGTACTGCCGGGCTCGGCGGTGAAGTCCTTCGCGTCGACTGCCATGATCGCCCGGTACGGGGGTAGATCGACCGACTGCTCGAACGGAACGTGTCCCATGTGGCCTCCAGCCATCAGGTGCGCGAACCCGGTCATCGTCGGCCGTCATGCCCTCCCGGCTCTGCCCAGAAATGTGCTTTCGGGGAGTAACCGCCACCATCCACACCCGGATAGGCGTGCCGGGACAGCGCGTCCACGTCCACGATGACCACAAGACGCCGTCCGGTTCTCAGCACGCCGGCGGCGCGCAGCGCGGACAACTCACCCACGACAGCGTTACGGGACGCACCAACCAGTTCGGCGAGCTCCTGCTGAGGCAGGCTGACCGGAGGCCGGCCGGGTATCCTGCGGTTCTCCTCCTCCAGCCGTAGCAGTGCGCGGGCCAGGCGCTGCCGGACCGGAAGCACGGCCAACTCGGTCCGCTGGATGTCCGCCTCGCGCAGCCGGTCGACCGTGTACGTGGCGAACCCCGGGGCCACGGTCGGACGGCTCACGAAGTCCCGGAACTGGTCACCGGTGAGCAGCTGTGTCAGCACCGTCGTCAACGCGGTGACGGTCGCGAATCGTGGCTGCCCGTCAAGCGCGGCGAAGTCACCCACCACATCACCGGCCGCGCGGACGGTCAGCATCGCCTGGGCGCCGTCCGGCTCGCACCGCGCGATCTTCACGCAACCCGCGAGAATGACGTGCACGTGCCGGCCTCGATCCCCCTGGCGGAAGATCATGTCGCGTGGGGCGAATCGCACCGGCACTCCGACCTGGAGGATTCCCTTCCACTCCGCCTCCGGCAGCGACCCGAAAAGTCCACCGGCCGGCAATGCGGTCCATTGTGAGTAACGGGCCACGTGCCGAGCGTAGTCGCACTGCGGTCGCCTGGCGAACACTCACTCGGGCACGACATTGCCGGAGATTGATCTGAGCAGCGTGCGGCGTGACGGCTCAGAGTGGTGATCCGGGCACCCGGTCCCGGCCGTCCGTCCAGCCGCGGCGGGCGGCCAGGATCACGACCAGCAGGACGATCGACAGCAGCGGCGCCGGGTGGCCGAGGATCAGCGCGAGCAGCAGGTCGAGCAGCCCGCCGGTGACCGCGGCGGCGAAGACCCAGGCCGGCGCGGTGCCGCCGCCCCGGCGCCGGCCGCGGACCGTGCCCCACGGCTTGGCGATGGACAGCCAGCCCTGGAACGCGATCGCCGAGGCCATCAGCGCCGTGCCCGCCACCTGCGCCGGCGCCGGACCGGTCACGGCGGACTCGGCGAGCTGCGGCGACAGCAGGAAGATGCCCGCGTAGAGCTGCACGAGCGTGATCGCGAACTTGGTCAGCACCCACCAGTGCCGGAAGAAGCCCCACGGCGTCGCGGCCGACAGCACGATCCCGGTGAACGCGGAGACGCCCGCCATCGGCGCCAGCAGCCGGCCGTCCGTGGCCAGCGACATCGCGGTCGAGGCCGTGCGCACGGCCGGGTCATCCGAGGCGAGCCCGGTGGCGAGCATGACGCACAGCGCCATCGCCTGCGCCATCCAGCCGGCCGAGCTGAGCACATGAAGCCAGACGGTCAACTGCCGCCACCGTTTCCGATCCCGCACGCCGCCCATCGTCGCCGGAACGCGGCCCGCTGCCATCCACGATGACCCGTAGTCACGGTGACTACGGGTCATCCCCGAGCCGGGCCTCAGGTCATGTGCAGCGGCCGCCGGGTGGACCGGATCACCCGGCCCGCGGCGCCCACCGCGGGCGGCCTCCCTTCCGAATCCGTGGCCGCAAGTCCGAACGGGCCGTGTACCCGTCACCACGCGGGGTACCCGGCCGCCATGATGACGCGAGTGGTGTGGCAGGGCGTGGTGGCGGGCCTGGCCGGGGTCGCCGTGATGACCTTGGCCGAGAAGGCCGAACAGCGGTTCACCGGGCGACCCGACTCGTACGTCCCCGCCCGCACGCTGTCCCGCCTGACCGGCCTGCCCGAGAGCGGCCCGCGCCCGCCACGCTGGCGCAACCTGGCCATGCACTACGGCACCGGCGCCGCCGTGGGCGTGCTGCGCAGCGTGATGGCCCAGGCCGGCCTGCGCGGCCCGGTCGCCTCCGGCATGTTCACCGTGGTCCGCCTGACCACCGACCAGATCCTGGAGAACGCCACCGGCACCGGCGCCCCACCCCAGACCTGGCCCCGCACCGAACTCGCCGTCGACCTCCTCCACAAGGCCGTCTACGGCTTCGTCACCGGCGCCGTCGCCGATTCCCTCGCCGCCCGCGGCGGCCCCGGCCCCGGCCGGCGGCACGCCTCCCTCCGCCCCGGCCGCGAGTCCGGTGTCGGCCCGATCCCCCGCCGCGCGGCCTGGGCCGCGCGTTAGGCCCCGGTCAGAGCAACACCCGACGCCTGGTCTCCGCGGCGTCGCTCTCCAGCACCGCGCGCGCTTCCGGGAGACTTCGACGGGCGATCTCCAAGAGGCCGACCGTCCGGTCCCGTAGCTCCCCGACCCATTCCTCCCTGGTCCAGTCCTCGCCGCTGGTCGCCACCGCGACGATCCTCGCGGCGTCCTCCTCCGCCGCGGTCACGTCCCCCAGCATCAGCGACGCCCGGAACCGGATCTCGAGATGCCAAGGGTCGTCCACCCCCGACTTCAGCAGCTCGGACGCCTCGTGGCGAACGTCCTCCACGGAGGTGAACCTGGCGAAGTACGGCAACGCCTCCCGCTCGATGATCTGCAACAGCTCCGTCATCACCGGTTCGGCCTCGTCGACGCCGGCCGGCGCCGCCAACGGCGGACGACCACGGCCGATGGGGGCGCAGAAAGGCCCCATCAAGTCTTCCTGAGGAACCGGCAAGAACTGCACGACCATGGACACGTACAACGAATCGCCTCGTGGGCGCGCGTCAAGAAGGAGGGTTCTGAAAACGGTATCCGAAGGCTCCACGAAAAGAAGTCGCCTCTTGATTTTCCAGTCACCCGGCAGGGCCGGAATCAGATACCGATCCGCGCAGCGTTGCCATAGTCTCAGATTCACCTGAGGCCCCTCAATGTTGACCGCACAACCGAATGTACTCCGTGTGACTCCCCACCCCGGTGGTCACCGGAAAAGATCTGGCCCGCGATGACGGCACCGCGCCCGCTCCCCGGCGTGGCGGGGAGCGGGCGCCCTCGCTACGAGTTCAACGCGGACGTCGGCGGCGTGCGCGCCGCCCGGAGCGCCGGGTAGAAGCCGGCCACCGCGCCGATCACCAGTGTCGCCGCGACCGCGGTGACCAGGGCGACCGGTGGGAGGGCGAACGGGGTGCCGCTGATCAGCGCCATCCCGCCGGTGACGGCGGCGCCGAGGGCGCAGCCGCAGACGCCGCCGAGCGCGGACAGCAACAGTGCCTCCGCCAGGAACTGGACCAGCACGTGCCGCCGGGTGGCGCCGAGCGACCGCCGCAGTCCGATCTCCCGGCGGCGCTCCAGCACCGAGATGATCATCGTGTTCGCCACGCCGATGCCGCCGACCAGCAGCGCGACCGAGCCGATACCGATCAACAGCCCGGTGAACGCCCGATCGGCGGCGTTCTTCGCGGCGAGCGCGTCCGACGGGCGCGACACGTCCACCTCGTTCGGGGCCTGCGGCGAGATGGTGCGGGCCAGCAGCGGCCGCACCCGCTCCACGGCCTCCTCCGCGGACCGCTCGTAGAGCGTGGTCGGCCGGCCGTCGAAGCCGAAGCGCTCGGTCGCCACCCCGGCGCCGATCAGCGCGGCACCGTCCAGCTCCGGCGCCAGCGGCACCGGGTCCAGGACGCCGAGCACCGTGAAGAACGCGCCGCCCAGCCACACCTGGGAGCCCGGTGACACCACGCCGAGCCGGCGGGCCGCGGACGCGCCGAGCACCACGCCGGGGAAGCGCGCGGTCGCCTCGTTGAGCCAGTCGCCGGTCCGGACCGTCCCGGCCACCACGTCGAGCAGCCCCAGATCCGCCACCATCGTGGTGATGCCGCCCGTCTCGGCCGGGTCGGAGAGCGGGCTGCGGTACACCGGCTCGGTCAGCGCCGCGGTGCTGCCGACCGACTCGACGCCGTCCATCATGGCCACCTTGCCGGCGGCGTCGGCGGCCAGCGTGACCTGCTGCCCGGTCAGGTCCCGGCCGGCCTTCGCGGTGAGCAGGTTCGTACCGAGCCGGGCCAGTTCCTCGTTCAGCCGGGCCTGGCCGGACGCGGAGATGCCGATTACCGACACCATGGCGGCGATGCCGATCGCGATGCCCAGCGCGGACAGCACGGCCCGCGCGGGCCGGGCCCGCAGGCCGGTGGTGCCGAGCCGGAGCACGTCACGGGCGAGCAGCCGGGATCTCATCCGATCACCCGGCCGTCCTGGACCACGATCCGGCGGGGCAGCCGCTCGGCCAGCCCGGTGTCGTGCGTGATGACCACGATGGTGGTCCCCTGCCGGTTCAGCTCGTGGAGCAGCTCGACCACCGCGGCGCCGGAGACCGAATCGAGGTTGCCGGTCGGCTCGTCCGCGAGCAGCAGCGGCGGGTCGCCGATGACCGCGCGGGCGATCGCGACCCGCTGCCGTTCGCCGCCGGAGAGCTGATGCGGGCGGTGGTCCAGCCGATGGCCGAGCCCGACGCGCTCCAGCGCGGCGACCGCGCGCCGGCGGCGCTCGGCGAGCCGCACCCCGGTGTAGAGCAGGCCGTCCGCGACGTTGTCGACCGCGGTCACGCCCTCCGCCAGGTGGAACTGCTGAAAGACGAAACCGATCCGGTACGCGCGCAGCGCCGACAGCCCGCGGTCGTCGAGGCCGGCGACGTCCCGGCCGTCGATCCGCGCCACGCCCGCGGTGGGCCGGTCGAGCGTGCCGATGATGTTGAGCAACGTGGACTTGCCGGAGCCGCTCGGGCCGACGATCGCGACCAGCTCACCCTCCTCGATGCTGAGCGAGACGCCCGCGCAGGCCAGCACGGGCGGCTCGCCGTACGCGCGCTCCACGTCCTCCAGGGAGACGATCGTGCTCATCGGCGCGGCACCACCACGCGCTGACCGGCCGCCAGTCCCTCGCCGGAGACCTCCACCCGGCCGCCGGCGAACAGCCCGGTGGTCACCGGCGTCCGGCGGGCCGTGCCGTCGTCGCCGACGATCTCCACCCCGAACCGCCGCTCGTCGATGGCCAGCAGCGCACCGACCGGTACGGACAGCACGTCCTCCCGCCGGTCGCTCGGCAGCGTGACGGTCACCGACGCCTGCTGGAGCGACGCGGCGGCCTTCGGGTCGGAGAGCGTGACCACCACCGGGATCACGGTCTGCGGCGGCTCCTGCCCCGCCGACTCCGTCGGCGTACCGACCGAGGAGATCCTGCCCTCGGTGGTGGCCCCGCCGGGGAGCCGGATGCCGACCTCGGTGCCGGTCACCGCGAGGCGCTGGTCGGCGAGCTTCAGGTCGACCTCGACGATCTGGGTGGTGCTGGTCGCGGCGTAGAGGCCGGCGCCCGGGCCGACCCGGTCGCCCACCCGGGCCGTCGCGGTGCCGACGCGCAGGTCGCCGTCCGCGAAGAGCACCGAACCGAGCGGCAACCGGCCGGTACGCTCCAGGCCGGTCGCCTTCTGCCACGCGTCGATCGCGTTCGCGGTCACCCAGGTGAACGTGGGCCCCGGCGCGTCCCGCAGGTGCCCGAGCCGGCGCAGCCCGTGCTCCAGTTGCTCCACGTCCGGGCCGTCCGCCATGCCGAACTCGAAGTCGCGCCACGCGGGAAGCGTCCCGTGCAGCAGCGGCACCGGCACGTTGTCCACCGCGAAGAGCCGGCCGCCGAGGCGTACCACCGAACCGGGCGCGGGCAGGCCGGTCAGCGTGCCGGCACCGGCCGCCTGGACGGTCCGCTCGCCGGCGTAGCGCAGCGTGCCGGCCGCGGCCGTGCTGCCCTCCAGGTCGCCGCGGACGATCGGCTCGGTGGCGCCGTCGAAGCGGGGGGTGGCGGCCGGCCGCGCCTCGCCGAAGTCCCGCGCGGCCCGCAGCCCGACCCCCGCGCCGACCGCCACGGCACCGCCCGCGGCGAGCCGGATCAGTGTGCGGCGCCGCATCAGCGGTCCGCCGGCGGCGCGACGCCGGCCATGCCGCAGGCCCGGAGGGCCTCCTCCGGCCAGCTCGCGTCGAACGCCATGCCCTGCCCCGGCTGCGGGTCCGGCACGTCCACGCCGTGCTCACGCAGGCACTGCACCTTCTTCAGCTGCTGCTCCATCCGCTCCTCGTCCGTCATCGGCCCGCCCTCTCCGGCCGGCGGCTCGCCCACCTCGGCCCGGCACGCGGTCGCCGCCTCGCTCACGTGCTCCTGGCCGGGGCCGCCCCCGAGCGCGATCGCGCCGTTCTCCTCCGGGTCGGGCATGTCGACGCCACGGCCGCGCATGCACGCGGCGAAGGCCAGCGCCCACTCGTGCTGCGTCCGCTCCGCCGACGCCTCCGGCGCGGCCGTGTCCTCCGGCGCGGCCGTCCCGTCCGTCGTGCCGCAGGCCGCCGCACCACCGGCGGCGAGCAGCGCCACCAGCGTCAGGGCCACCATCCGTACTCTCATGACCACTCCGTCCGTTCACCGCGGCCGGGCACCGCGGACACGGGACAGTCGAGCAGCGGCCGCGTTGTCAGGAGGTTCAAAGAAACGTTTACGGTTGCTCAACGTTCCGTGTGCTTGGCTGTCGATCATGCGCGTCCTGATCGTCGAAGATGAGCCGTACCTCGCCGACGCCATCCGCACCGGCCTGCGCCGGGCGACCATCGCCGCCGACGTCGTGCACGACGGGGGGTCCGCGCTGGAGGCGGTCACGGCGAACGACTACGACGTGGTGGTGCTCGACCGCGACCTGCCCGGCGTGCACGGCGACGACGTGTGCGCCCGGATCGCGTCCGACCACCCGCGCCTGCGCGTGCTGATGCTCACCGCCGCGCGGACGCTCGGCGACCGGGTGGCCGGCTTCGAGCTGGGCGCGGACGACTACCTGGCCAAGCCGTTCGAGTTTCCGGAACTGGTCGCGCGCCTCCGTGCGCTGGAGCGGCGCATCCAGCCGGCCCGCCCGCCCGTGATCGAGTCCCACGGGGTACGCCTGGACCCGTTCCGGCGTGAGGTGTACCGCGACGGCCGGCTGGTCCGGCTCAGCCCGAAGGAGTTCGCGGTGCTCCAGGTACTGATGAACGCCGCGGGCGGGGTCCTCAGCACGGAGACCCTGCTGGAGAAGGCCTGGGACGCCAACGCGGACCCGTTCACCAACACGCCGCGGGTGACCATCTCGCACCTGCGCAAGCGTCTCGGCGAACCGTGGGTGATCCGGACCGTGCCGGGCGTGGGCTACCGGTTCGGGGAGTGACGTGCTCCGGCTGACCATCCGCACCCGGCTCACCCTCACCTACTCCGCGCTGGTCACCGGGTGCGCGGTCGCGCTGGCCGCCGCCGTCTACCTGTTCATGCGGTACGTCCCCGTCTACCAGATCGAGGCGGCCGAGCGGGTCGTCGTGCCCGCGTCCCCGATCGGCGGCGTGTCTGCGCCGCGGGAGCGCCTGCCCGACGCGATCGCCATCTACGACTCCTCGGATTTCCTCGACACGCTGCTGCTGGCCTCCGCCGGCGCGCTCGTCCTGCTGATCTCGACCGGCGTGCTGGCCGCCTGGCTCGTCTCCGGCCGCATCGTGAAACCGCTCGCGGTCATCAACGCCGCCGCGACCCGCGCCGCGACCGGCACGCTGGATCACCGCGTCGCGCTGCCCGGCCCACGCGACGAGATCCGCGACCTCTCCGACACGTTCGACCGCATGCTCGCCTCACTGGAACGCGCCTTCGCCGCCCACCGCCGCTTCGCGGCCAACGCCTCGCACGAGCTGACCACGCCGCTCGCCACCACGAAGACCATGCTGGACGTCGCCCTCGACGACCCCGCCACCGACGCCGGCGCGTTCCGCCGGCTCGCCGAGCGGCTCCGCGAGGTCAACCGCGCGAACATCGAGACCGTGAACGCGCTGCTCGACCTCGCCAACGCGCAGAGCGGCAGCCTGACCCGTACCGAGATCGATCTGTGCGCGCTGATCGGCGACGTCGTCACCGGCCTCATGCCCGAGGCCACCGCGGCCGGCATCACCCTCATCGGCCCCGCCCCGGACCGGGACGCGTCCCCGGCCGCCCTGGGCGACCCGATCCTCCTCCGTCAGGCCGTCTCCAACCTCGTCCGCAACGCCGTCCGCCACAACCACCCGGGCGGTCACGCCGTGGTCCAGTTGCACGCCACCCGCGTCACCGTCACCAACACCGGCCCGGTCATCCCCCGGGCCGTCGTCGGCACCCTGGTCGAGCCGTTCGTGCGCGGCGGCGGTCGCACCCTCACCCGCGACTCCGGCCACGGCCTCGGACTGGCCATCGTCGCCGCCGTCGCCACCGCACACGACGCCACGCTCACCCTCCACCCCAACCCCACCGGCGGCCTGACCGTTCACCTGACGCTCCCGGAGGCCTGCCGCGACGCCCGTCGATCGCCCGTCCACCGGACGTCATGACCGGGCACCGCCAATGGCTGCTGTCCCGGGAACGCGCGAAGGGAGCCACGGGGTGGACGCGACGACACGGCACACGGCGCTCGGGCGGCTCGTCCCGGCGCTGCTGGTCTCGCACGTGGGCTACTACATCGCGGTGATCACGCCCGTACAGCTGCTGCTCACCCTGAAGCTGACCGCGATCGCCGGCGGCGCCGCCACCGGGGTCTTCGGCGTCGTCGCCGGCCTCGGCGCGCTGGCCGCGCTGATCAGCCACCCGATCGCGGGGCGGATCAGCGACCGGACCGGGTCGCGGTTCGGCCGCCGGCGCGTCTGGATCCTCGCCGGCGCGATCACCGGCGCCGCCGCGCTCGCGCTGGTCGGCCTCTCCACCACGGTGTGGCAGGTCGCGTTGCTGTGGTGCGCCGCGCAGACGCTGCTCACCCTCCAGGCCGCCGCGACCAGCGCGGTCGTCGCGGACCAGGTGCCGGCGGACCGCCGGGGCGGTGTCTCCGGGCTGATCGGCATGACGCTCGCGGTCGGCCCGCTCGCCGGCCTCGCGCTGGCGAACGGCTTCCCGGCCGGCTCCGCGGCACAGTGGACCGCGGTGGCCGTGGCGACCGCGATCGCCGGCGTCGTCACGGTGCTGCTGCTGCGCGACGCGCCCGCGCAGGTGGTGGCCGAGCCGTGGGGCGTACCCGCGCTGGTGCGCACCTTCTGGATCGACCCTCGCCGGTATCCGGCGTTCGGCTGGGCGTGCCTGGTCCGGCTCCTGGTCACCTGCGCGTTCGCGGGGAACACCTACTACGCGTTCTACCTGCTGCAGCGGTTCGGGGTGACCCAGGAGCGGCTCGGGCCGCTGGTGCTGCGGCTGACCCTGCTGTCGATCGTCATGATCGCGGTGACCAGCGTGGTCGTCGGCCACCTGTCCGACGTGACCGGCCGGCAGAAGCCGTTCGTGGTGTTCACCGTCCTGGTCGGCGCCGTCGGCCTGGTCACGCTCGCCGTCGCGCCGTCGCTGCCGTACGTCTTCGTCTCCGCCGCGCTGCTCGGCACCGGCACCGGCGCGTTCGTCGCCGTCGACCTGGCGATGTGTGTGCGCCTGCTGCCGAGCGGCATCGATGCCGGCCGCGACATGGCGATCGCCGGCACCGCGGGCTCACTGCCCCAGTCGCTGGTCCCGTTCCTCGCCCCGCCGCTGCTCGCACTCGGCGGTTACCCGGCCTTGTTCCTCTCCCTCGCGGTCCTCGGCCTGCTCGGCCTCGCCGCGCTGCGACGGGTGCCGGAGGCCGGCCGGGAGCGGGAGGCGCCGGCCGCGCTCGCGGACCGACCGGTCTGACGGCGAGCCTTCTCTCTGCCGTCTCGCCGCCCGTGCGTACCGTCGTTTCGCGCTTTTCTCGGCAGTGGACTGGCTGATTGATCGGTCAAACATGCGATTGCCCTTATATGAGCGTCTCCGCGCCGGCCGCCGAAGGACACTAATGGTCCTTTGTGTTATCGCCCGCCGGGGGTGGCGGGCTCATGAAAAGGGGGAAACAGCATGAAGGTACGTACGGCGATTCTCGCCACGCTGACCGCGATCGCCATCCTCGCGTTGCCGTCGACCGCGGTCGCGGAATCCGCGGCACCGCGTGCGGCGGTGGCCACCGCGAACCTGTACCGGCTCTACAGCGGCGGCGCGGGCGACCACTTCTACACCACCAACTGGTCCGAGGCGCAGAACGCGTTCAACAACCTCGGATACAAGTACGAGGGCGTCGCGGCGCGGGTCTGGCCGGGCAGCGGCGCCGGGCGCGTCTCGCTGTACCGCCTGTTCCACCCGGGCAGCGGTGACCATTTCTACACCACCAATTGGACCGAGGCGCAGAACGCGTTCAACAACCTCGGATACAAGTACGAGGGCATCGCGGCGTACGTGCGCGCGGGCGGCGGCCCGGGCCTGGTCGCCCTGTACCGCCTGTACCACCCCGGTCCCAGCGACCACTTCTACACCACGAACTGGACCGAGGCGCAGAACGCGTTCAACAACCTCGGATACCGGTACGAGGGGATCGCGGCGTACGTGCTTCCCGCCTGACCCGGCGGCACGATCCACGGGCGGCGCCCGGTGCGACCGGCACCGGGCGCCGGCGCGGCGGGCCGCGCCCTGCCGCCGAAGACGCGAGGATCGACACGGCTGACGACTCCGGACACCGCGCACCCTGCCGGACGCCGCGTCCGCCCACGGTACGGAGGCGGGCGTACGAACGGCTACGCGGTGCGGCCGACGCGCGCCGGCGGCCCGGCGGCCATGGTGGACCGCAGCGGACGACACGACGGTCGCCGCGGACGTCAGGGGGAGACGGCAGATGACGAACACGAGACACACCACGCCGGTACGGCGGTGGGCGCCGATCGCGGTCGGCGTGGCGCTGGCCACGATCGCGACGGTACCGGCGGCGCACGCCGCGCCGCCGCCCGCGCGGGCCGGCGAGGAGCACTGCCTGGTGGTGCTGGACGACAGCACCGCACGAGCCGCCGCGCGCCACTGCGCGGCTTCGCCGGAGGCGGCCGAGCGCGAGTACCGCGCCGCGAACCCCGGTGCGGCGCCGCGCGTCCTGCTCCTCGGTCTCTACGACGAGCCGAACTACCGGGGCGCGAGTGTCATGCTCGAGGGAAGCCCGGGTTTGTGCGATCAAGCCGGTCGCGGCCTGCGCGAGCTCGGGTCGCTGAACAACCGCGTCTCGTCGTTCCGGCGGCACGACTCGTGCCCGAAGGTCACCGGCTACGACTTGCCGAACTGGATGGGCGCCGTGTACGGCCCGTGGACGACGGACATGCCGTGGGTCGGTCCCGAGGCGGACAACCGCATGGGGTCGCTCCAGTTCAGCCTCGCCTGAGCGCAGGATTGCGCAAAGTTCGCCCGAGATTGCGGACCGCCCGCCGAGCACCGTGAGGCGGGCGGCCCGCCCGACGCCCGCCGGATCAGGCCAAGATCGTCATCCGCGCCCGAATGCCCGTCCACGAGCGGAAACGTGACCCGGGACGGCCGTGACCACCGTCCTCTATCCTCGGGCCCCATGGCTGAGTTGACGCTGCTGGGACTGCGCGTGACGGTGGAGGTGGCCCGCTGGGGCTCCTTCACCGGCGCGGCCCGCTCGCTGGGCTACACCCAGTCCGCGATTTCACGTCAGATCAGCGTCGTCGAGGCCGCGGTCGGCAGCCCGGTGTTCGAGCGGGAGGCGCGCGGCGTGCGGCCCACGCCGGCCGGCCGCGTGCTGTTGCGGCACGCCGAACAGGTGCTGGCCCAGTTGGAGGCCGCCGGGCGGGAGATGGCCGGCCTGCGTGACCAACTCGCCGGCCATCTGACCGTCACGGCGTACCCGACCGCCGCCGCGAGCGTCGTGCCGCGTGCGATCCGCCGGCTGCGGGCGGAACACCCGGCGCTCACCGCGGCGGTGTGGGAGGTGAGCAGTCCCGCCCAGGTGCTGCGGCTGCGCGCGGGCGGCACCGATGTGGCCGTGATGGCGTCCGGCCCCGGGCTGCCGGACTACGACCTGGACGGCCTGCGCGTCGAACGGGTCCGCACGAGGCGCGCGCTCGGCGTCGCCATCAGCATCGATCATCCGCTGGCCGGCCGCGACGAGGTGGACATCGACGACCTCGCCGGTGAGGCCTGGATAGTCGGCGTGGGCCGGGAGGGCGAACCGCAGTTCGGGCCGTGGCCCACGCTCGCCGAGCCGAGGGTCGCGGGCCAGGCGTACGGCTGGCCGGCCCGGCTCGGCCTGGTCGCCGCCGGCATCGGCGTGACGGTCATGCCCGCGATGGCCGCCGACATCGTCCCGGCCGGGGTGAAGTGGCTGGCGGTCACCGACCCGAAGCTCGTGCACCGGCGGGACACGCTCATCGTGACCCCGGCGAACCGGTCCGCGGGCGCCGCCGCGCTCGTCGGCGCGCTGAAGGACGAACTGGTCACGTTCACGGTGCCGTCCTGACCCGCGTGCCGCCACCGCATACCCCCATGCGGGACCGTCGTGGCTCGCCCGGCCGCGCGGTGGCACGCTTCTCTGGTGACCCACCGTGAGACCGCCGCCCTCTCGCCGTTGAGCGAACGTTGACCGCCGTGACGTGCCCTGAACCCATGCGAGCGGATCAGGATTCCCACGGTACGGACGGGTCGCCCGCCGGCGGCGGCTGCCGCCGGCCGCACCGGGGCGCCGGGCCGGTGGCGACGTGCCCGGGTCCGCGCCCGTCACCGGCGGTGCGCACCGACGCCGGCCCGGGCCGTCCGCTGGCGTCCAGCGCCGGACTGGGCTGGCGGACCGTCCGCGCCGGCCTGTGCGCGGACCCCGCGCAGCTGGAGGAGTTCGTCGCGCCCGCCTCGCCGGAACTCGTCATGATCATGGTGGTGACCGGCCGGTACACGATCGAGAGCAGGCAGGCCCGGGGCTGGCGCGCGGCCGAGTACGCCCCCGGGTCCGTGGCGGTGAACGCCCCCGGCCGGCAGAGCGTCTTCCGGTGGCGCTCCTCCGGCCAGGCGAGCCTGGAGTCGCTGCACGTCGGGTTCCCCGCGGCGGTGCTCCACCAGACGCTGGACGACCTCGACGTGGCCCACGACGACGCCGAACGGCTCGACACGCTGTCCCTCGACGATCCGTACGTGTCGGCGTCGCTGTCGGCGCTGCACCGCGCGCTCGACGCCGGCGCGGCCGGGCTCTACGCCGACATGGTCGGCGAGTCGCTGCTGACCCACCTGGTCTACACCGGCGTGGCCGGTGCGGCGCAGCGTGCCCGGATCGCGGCGGATCCGGGCTCACTGGGCCCGCGGGAGCTGGCCCGGGTCGTCGACTACATGCACGAACGCATCGCGGACACCATCCAGCTGGATGAGCTGGCCGGGCTGGTGAACATCAGCAAGTTCCACTTCCTGCGGATGTTCACCAGGGCGACCGGGCTCACCCCGCATCGCTATCTCACCCGCCTCCGGCTGCAGCGCGCGGCCGGTCTGCTGCGCAACAGCGGCCTGAGCGTCCAGCGGATCGCGATGGCCTGCGGCTACACCAGCGCCAGCCGTTTCGCGGCGGCGTTCCGGCGGCAGTACGGCGTGTCCCCGGCCGGCTATCGGCGTTGAGGTCCCGGCCCGCGCGCCGAGGCGGCAATACCGGGCGCATCTCGCGCAATTCAGCAGGTCGAGCGGGGCCCGTGGCCACCTACGCTCACGGGCCATGAGCGTCTTTCTGGTGATCGAGGTGGAGCACTCCGACGCGGAGAGGTTCCGCGAGTACGAGCGGCAGGCCCAGCCGATCGCGTTCCGGTTCGGGGCCGAGTTGGTCGCCCGGGACGAGAACCCGCTGCTCGTCGAGCGCGACGACAAGCCGACGCTGAGCGTGATCCTCCGGTTCCCGGACAAGGCGGCGGTCGAGGGCTACTTCGCCGCGGCCGACTACGCGCCGCTGCGGCGGTTCCGCCAGTCGTTCGCCACCGCCCGCGCCATCGCGATCGAGGCCTGACCGGCGCGCACGGCGTACCGTCGACCGCTTTTCGGACTTGTGAGGGAACAGCACTGTGGCGACTGGTGATCGCGCAAGGTCGGCGGCCGCTCGCTTCGCCGGCATCGCCTCGGCGGCGGCCCCGGCCGGGCCGCGGACCCCGCTCGGGCGGGCGGTCGTGCTCGGCGGCAGCATCGCCGGGCTGATGGCGGCCCGCGTGCTCAGCGAGCACGCGCGCGAGGTGCTGATCGTCGAGCGCGACGACCTGGACGCGCTGAACGTCTCCGACGCGCGGATGGCCGCCGACCCGGACGCGGTCGGCAGCCGGCCGGGGGTGCCGCAGAGCGGGCAGCTGCACGCGCTGCTCCCGGCCGGGCAGGTGCAGTTGGGGCGGTGGTTCCCCGGCTTCGCGGAGCAGGCGTGGGCCGCCGGCGCGGTGAACCCGCCCCGCACCGCGGTACGCCTCCATCTCAACGGGCGGCTGAACCGCACCGTGCCGCCGGAGCCGGGCGCCGAGGGCACGTTCGCCAGCCGCGCGTTCCTCGAGGCGCTGATCCGCAACCGGGTCCTCGGGCTGCCGAACGTGCGCGCCCGGCACGGCCGGGCCGACGGCCTGCTGCTGCACGGCGACGCGGTCACCGGCGTGCGCGTGCGGCCGGACGGCGGCGGCGCCGTCGCCGACGAGCGGGCCGACCTGGTCGTCGACTGCACCGGCCGGTCCAGCCGGATCAACGACTGGCTCGAGGCGTACGGCTACCCGCGCGCGCCGATGCGGCGCATCGGCATCAAGCTCAACTACGCCACGGCCCGGATACCCCGCCCGGCCGGCCCGGACGTGTGGATCGCGACGTCGGTGGTCACGCCCGGGCCGGGGCGCACGGCCCGGCTCGGCTTCTTCACCCCGATCGAGCACGACCGCTGGAGTCTGCTCGTCGCCGGGTACGGCGACGACCGGCCCGGGCGGGACCCGGCGGACTTCCTGCGGCGCGTGCGGAGCCTGCCACCGGAGTTCGGCGCGGCCGTCGGCGACCCGGGGGAGGTCGGCGAGATCGCCACCTACCACCAGGCCGACAGCCGGCGGCGCGACTTCCACCTGCTCGACCGCTTCCCCGCGCGGCTGCTGGTCGCCGGTGACGCCGTCGCCTCCCTCAACCCCGCCTACGGCCACGGCATGAGCGCCGCCATGTTGCACGCCTCCTGTCTGTCGGCCTACCTGCGGAGCGGCCCGGACCTCACCCGGCCCGCCCGCTCCTACTTCGCGGACGTGGCGCTGGTCGTCGACGCGGCCTGGCAGAACTCCGCCATGATCGACGTGGCGCTGCCGCACGTGGACGGGCCGTACCCGCGCGGGTACCGGGCCGCCGCCTGGTTCAGCGACCGCGTCGTCGAGGCCGCCCGGCGGGACCCGCGGATCAACCGGGAGGTGAGCCTGGTGTCGTCGCTGCTCGCCCACCCGGCCGCGCTCTCCCGTCCGTCGTTCCTGCTGCGCGTGCTCACCGCCTGACACGCGCATGGTCCGGGCGTCAGGGCGTCAATTGATCGGCTCCAGGTCGCCCGGACCGAACGAATGACGCCCGAGGCGCCGTCGACGCCGAGATGTCCGCACGACGTTCGGCGGTGGCCCGCCGACGGCGGCGCGGCACGTACCGTCGCCGCAGATCTCCTGGAGATCGATCAGCACGCGGTTCAGGAATATCGAGGACACAGCCATGACAGTCAGACTCCGGTTCTCCGCCCTCGGCCCGATGCGCATGTGGCGCGACACCGAGGAGATCCCGGTCGGGTCCCCGCAGCAACAGGCCCTGCTGGCCGCGCTGGTGCTGGTGCAGCAGCGGCCGTTGACCGCCGGTGAGCTGATCCGGGTGCTCTGGCACGACGACCCGCCGCGCACCGCGCTCGGCACCGTCCGGACCTACCTGACCCGCCTGCGCCGCCTGCTCGACGGCACCGGCGCCGAGATCGCGAGCCTGGCCGGCAGCTACGTGCTGCGCGGCGATCGGGTCAGCGCGGACGTCTGGCGGCTGGACGCCGCCGTCATCCGCGCACAGCGGCTGTTGCGCGGCGGCGACCCGGAGGCCGCGCTCGCCGCGCTCGAGGACGTGCTCACCGGCGACACCGCCGAGCCGCTCGCCGGAGTCCCCGGGCGCTGGGCGGCGACCCAGCGCATGCGGCTGTCGGACCGGCGGGACACCGCCATCGAGCTGCGGTCCACGGCGCGGTTGCAGATCGGCGACCCGACCGCGGAGGATCTCGCCGACCTCGCCCGGCTGGTCGACGCGCACCCGCTGCGCGAGGGTCCCCGCGCGGTGCTGATGGTCGCGCTCTACCGGTCCGGCCGGCAGGCCGAGGCGCTGGCCACCTACCGGCAGGGCTACGAGCTGCTTCGCGACGAGCTCGCGGTCGAGCCGGGTCCGGCGTTGCAGGCCACGCACCGGCGAATTCTGCTCGCCGATCCGCGCCTGACGGTCACCGGGCGCCCGCGGTGGACGTCTTACCCGTATGGTGCGGGCGATCTCGCACGGTCGACGGGAGGCGGAACACATGGTCGATGAACGGCAGCCGCGGAAGGGGCGTCCGCTGCACCGGCGTGGCGGGACCCGCGGCACGCGGATCGTCGCGCTGGTCACCGCGATCCTGGTGATCGGCGGCCTGGCCGGTGCCGGCTATCTCGCCCGCGACCGCTTCATCACCCCGGACTACGACGGGCCGGGTCAGGGTGAGGCGATGGTCGAGGTGAAGGCGGGCGCGTCCGCGACCGCGATCGGCAGCGCGCTGCACGAGAAGGACGTGGTGAAGTCCGTCAAGGCGTTCGTCGTGGCCGCGAACGCGAACCCGGACAGCACGGCCATCCAGGTCGGCTTCTACCGGGTCAAGAAGCAGATGCGGGCGGCGGACGCGCTGCGGATGCTGCTCGACCTGGAGAACAGGGTCTCCACCAAGGTCACGATCCCCGAGGGTACGACGTCGTTCGACGTCTTCAAGGCGCTGGCCGAGGCGACGGAGATCCCGGTCGAGGACTTCCGGGACGCCGCGAAGGACCCGGTCGCGCTGGGCGTGCCGGAGTTCTGGTTCACCCGCGGCGACGGCAGGACGACGGAGAAGTCGATCGAGGGCTTCCTGTACCCGGACACGTACCACTTCGATCCGGGCCTGGACGCGGCGCAGTTGCTCGGCGTCATGGTGCGGCGCTTCCTCGACGTCACGGCGGAGATCGACTTCGTGGCGAAGGTGGAGGACCGGCCGGAGGACCTCACGCCGTACGACGCGCTGATGATCGCCTCGCTGTGCCAGTCCGAGGCGGGGATCGCGGAGGACTTCCCGCGGGTGGCCCGGGTCATCTACAACACGATGTTCGAGCCCGGCGAGGAGATCGGCTACCGCCCGGTGCTGCGCCTGGACGTGACGATCAACTACGGCCTGATGCTGCGGGGTAAGGCCCCGAAGCCGTCCGGCACGCTCACCGTCCCCGAGCTGCGCGACGCCACCAACCCGTGGAACACGCACCTCAACGAGGGCCTGCCGCCGTCCCCGATCACCAATCCGGGCAAGGCCGCGCTACAGGCGGCGGAGAGCCCCGCCGACGGCGACTGGTACTTCTTCGTCGCCATCGACGGCACCGGCCGCTCCGCGTTCGCCGCCACACACGCCGAACACGAACTGAACCAGGACAGGGCCCGCGCGAACGGCGCGCTGTAGGCGGGGCCGCGTCTGCGCACCCACCACCGGCCCGGCTCCTACGGCCGCCCGTTCCACCAGCGGGGACAGCGGATGGTCCTCGGCCCGCTCAATCCGGCCGAGGACCGGCGGCTACCGGTGGGACGGCTCGCCGCCCGTGGCCTCGTCGAGGGAGCCGGTCAGGTCGTCGCCGGGGACGGCGATGTTCTCCGCGGCCTCGTGACGGCGCTCGCCGGGATCGTCCGGGTCGTCGGCCGGGGGCGGGCCGAGCGCGCCCGCGTCGAACTCCTGCCGGTCCGGGTCGCCGAGGACGTCGTCCCTGGACATCGGTGCTCCTCTCGTCGCGGATGATCCGTACCGTCCGCGTACCCGCGCGGGGTGCGTTCATTCACGCGCCGGCGAGCGGGCCTGGCGCGATCGGCTGAGCCGGGCGGGCCGGCCTGTGGCGTGGGTAACACCGCGCAGCGGAGCCGGCGGCCCGGCGCGTTCCGGGGTGAGGCGCGCCCGCGGGGCACGCCACCCGGAGCGACAGGAAGGTCATCGCATGTCCTCGAGGATTCGATGGATCGGCGGAGGGCTCGTGCTCGCGCTGACCGCCGGGCTCGGTGTCGCCCTGGCCGCCACGGCGAACGCGTCCATCGGTGAGGCGTCCGCCACCAGCACCGCCACGGACGTCACCTACCGTTTCACGTACTCGGGCACGCCGGATTTCGCGCGCGCCTACGTCGACACCGACCGGGACGCCGCCACCGGGTTCGCGCTGGGCGGCGTCGGCGCCGAGTTCCTGCTGGAGAACGCCACCCTGTACCGGCACAGCGGGTCCGGCTGGGACTGGACCGCGATCACGCAGGTCACGCACGCGCACGCGGACGGGGTGGCGACCTGGACGCTGCCGCGCGCCGCGATCGGCGAGTCGGCCACGCCCGGCGAGACCGACCTGGTGTTCCAGGTGGAGTCGCCGGAACAGACCTCGGAGAAGATCACCCAGCGGTACGGCGACGCCGCGCCCAGCCAGTCGAACCCGCCTACCGC
Source organism: Catenuloplanes atrovinosus (assembly GCF_031458235.1). Lineage (NCBI taxonomy): Bacteria > Bacillati > Actinomycetota > Actinomycetes > Micromonosporales > Micromonosporaceae > Catenuloplanes > Catenuloplanes atrovinosus. Next base: position 4,276,410 of record NZ_JAVDYB010000001.1, read on the forward strand.
TGTGCCGGGCGGAACGGTCAGCTACGCCCCGACCGATGAGATCTTCGCGAATCCGGAGCGCGGTCTGTACCGGCACGCCGGTGAGTGTGATTCGGCGACCTTCGACGAGGCGACGCTGCGCTCGTACCGTACCGGCGCGAAGATCTCGCTGGTGATGTGCGTGTTCTACCTGCGTGGGTTCCGGACCGGGCCGATCGGTGCGGACGCGCTGGCGCATCTGCAGAAGCAGTTCGACACCGTACGCGCGGCAGGTCTGAAAATGGTGTTGCGGTTCGCCTACACCGACTCCGCCGACGGCGCCGATGCCACGAAAACGCAGGTCCTGGCGCACCTGGATCAGTTGGAGCCGTATCTGCGGGGCAACGCCGACGTGATCGCGGTCATGCAGTCCGGGTTCGTCGGTGCCTGGGGCGAGGGCTACTACACGCAGAACTTCGGTAACAACGGTGTCGTGACCGCGGCCGACCGGGCCAACCGCAAGGCCGTGCACGACAAGATCCTTCAGGTGCTGCCCACCACCCGGATGGTGCAGCTGCGCACGCCGCACCTCAAGCGCACCATGTACGGCACCGCGGCGCTGACCGACGCGCAGGCCTACGACGGCTCCGCGCCGGCACGCACCGGCCACCACAACGACTGCTTCCTCGCCGACGACACCGACCAGGGCACCTACCTCGACCGGGCCGTCGAACACCCGTACCTGCGGGCGGAGACCCGCTACACCGCAATGGGCGGCGAGACCTGCGCCGTGCACCCCACCTGGACACAGTGCGCCACCGCCACCGCCGAGATGGCCGGCCTGCACTGGACCTACCTCAACGTCGACTACCACCCCGGCGTGATCGACGGCTTCCGCACCGGCGGCTGCATGCCCACCGTGGAAACCCGCCTCGGCTACCGCCTCGCCCTCGTCGACGGCACCTTCCCGCCGACCGCCACTGGCGGCCAACACCTGACCATCAACCTGACGGTACGCAACGACGGCTGGTCCGCCCCGATCAACCCCCGCCGCGCCGACCTGATCCTCCGCTCCACCACGACCGGCACCGTGACCCGCCTGCCGCTCACCGCCGACCCCCGCCGCTGGGCCGCCGGCACGACCACGACCGTCACCGAAACCCTCACCGTGCCCGACACCCTGACCGCCGGCAGCTACGACCTGCTGCTCCACCTGCCCGACCCACAGCTGCCCACCCGCCCCGAATACGCCATCCGCACCGCGAACGCGGGAATCTGGGAACCGGCGACCGGCTACAACAACCTGGGCACCACGACCACCGTCCCATAGGGACTTCGCCCCGCCGTATGTGGCCGAATCCTCAGCCATCCTTTAACCAGCACGCGCGATGGTTATGTGGCGACCGGGAATCCGGCCACTAACGACAGAATCCACTGCGATCGGGGGATGTCTCATGGAACTGTTCACGCTCGAGATCGAAATGGACGAGGACACGGTAACCGCCCTGACCGACGGCAACTTCGCCCTCTACGGACTGCGTGCCGTCGCCACGTCCGCGCCCAGCGGCGAACCCACCATCTGGTTCAACACCACCGACTTCGGCCTGAACATGTCGGTCAGCTGGGTGGAGCAGTACTCGATGTACACGTCGAAGCTGAAGAGCTTCGGCCAGAACACCATTATCCGCGCAACCAACAATTACCCGGCTTCACTGGGTGAGGTTCTCACCGTCACGAACAGGTCCGGTGTCGGAGATGTCGCCGCGAGCGACGAGTACCCCGCATACCTGGCGATCGACAATCAGCAGACATCCGAGCCGTTCATCGCGGGCATCTGCACTCTCGACCCCAGCGGTGATTACCAGCCGTCGGGTGCCTTCAAACTCTACGGCCACAATCTCGATCTGTTCCAGCCGATTACCAAGGCGGCCTTCTTCTTCGCGTCCGCCCCACACAACAACGGGACGGTCATCCAGCATGCCGTGACCCAGGGGTTCCTGGTGGACTTCACCGGATCACCCGGCAACGCCCGGAGCGTCGGGTACAACATCAACAACGGCTGGAACAACGGCGGCAAGACGTGGGGCAAGGCCATCGCCGCGGGTGACGCCCTCGACAGCGTCCTCATCGTCCACTCGGACGAACTGGCGGCCCTGGCGGCACAGCGGCGCGTCGTCATGAGCTGACGGACGCACCCCTGACCGGTCGTGGGTGCGGAGGCGATGCCGGTCCGCACCCACGCAGGTCATGGTTCAGTGTCCAACACGGCCCGGTGCCGTGGACGCGCCCTGCGCCGCCAGCTCGGGATTCAGCACCCGCATGGGGGCGAGTTCGACGTCCTGGCAGTAGAAGGGCGGCATCCTCGCCGCCAGCGACGCGATGTCGAAGTCGGTGACCCCGGCAGGTGTCCGGATGTATTGGAAGCTCGACGGGAACGCCTGCGGTACGGCACCTTCCATGGTGGAGCCGTACGCGCCGAAGGTCATGACGCCGGCCGCGCGTGACGGATCGGGCGCGACCAGGTGCACGAAGGTGCAGTATTTGGCGTGCGTCAGAGTCGCCGCGGCGGTGTCGCGAACCGATCGATCGGAATCGTTCATGAGGTTCCAGCGGAGCTGGGCGTAATCCCGCGTGGACTCGAGGAACGCGGTACGGATCGGAGAGCGCGCTTCGGCGCCGCCGGTACAGCTCAGCAGATTGCCGAACGGGTCGAGCAAGGCCACCGCGTTTCGGGCGGAGCCCCGGTTCGCGGCCTGATCGGCGACAGCGGTGAGGTGTGGCAGCAATTCCGGCCCGGGAAATCGCGGGTGGGCACTACGGGTGGTGAGCGTGTCGGGATACAGCGTCTGGAGCGCGAGGCGGATCGGGTCGTCCGACGGAAGGTGGACCGGGTCTCGCATGTCGGCGGGAGCACGGCCGCTTTCGTTATCGCTGGTCCGGACGTTGTTGACGCTGCCCGCGAAAACGAGCTGGCTCAGTTCCAGAGTGTCGGCCGCGATGGCCTGGTCGGCGAAGACGGTCAACGTGCCGCCACGGTGGGCGCGCCGGCATGGGGCGGTGACGGCGTAGTAGCCGAAGGTCTCCTTGGCGCGCCGCTGCACATCGGCTGGCAGGGTGGGGAACTCGCAACGCTCGTCGTAGTTGATGCCGGCGTAGGTGTCGATCGCGGACACGCCGACGTTGAATCCGGCGGTGAGCAGTGCGCCCGCGCACATCGCGCATGGATCCAGCGAGGTGACGACTGTCAGCTGCGAGGGGTCGGGCAGGTGCAAGGGCCGGCGGTTGGCGAAGTACCAATCGACGAGCTGACGTTCCCCGTGTGCGGTGGGATCGTGCAGAAGGAACCCGGCATCGGAATCGGGATGGGTTCGCAGCACCTCATTGTGCATCGTCTTCACGACCGTACCCGTGCCGTTGTCGATGATGCAGCCGCCGACGGCGAAGGTGCCTCGCAGGGACGCGAGTACGGCCTCATCGACCGCGACCCGCGCCGCGGCGTCCGCGGTGTCGACTTTCCTGACGTCGTTCATGGGCGCATTCCTCTCCTGGAAGGTTTTCGCCGGTTCACGGCCGGCAAGCGCGGTGACAGCGCCGGCACGTGTGATCACGGCGAGGCCTTCCGCACCCGCCCATCGTCCGTGAGATCGGCTAAATAACGGCTAAGGCGTCGGTCCTGGCCTGGATCTCGGCGATGCGTCGGACGAACCACCGCTGTCCCTGCCGTTCTGCCACGTCATGAGCGAGCCGCCGGCGTTCCGTGATCTCCGCCGCCGGGGAGTGGGCCGCCGCGAACGCGTCCGCCGTCACGAGATGGATATAAGGAAGGAGAAGACGTTCACCGGTGCGCTCGGCAAGCCGAACGGCGGCCAACGCACGATCCCGTGCCTCGGCCCGCCGGCCCGCCGCCAATTCGACCGTGGCGGCCACGGCATGAAAATAGGGCAGCAATGATCTCGACCCGGTGGTGTGATCGAGCGCCTCCTCCATCAGCTTGATCCCCTCCCGGGGATTTCCGCCGACGGACACCGCCCAGCCGAGCATCACCTGCGCCCAGATCACGAAATTGTCCCTGCCCAGCTCGATCGCCGATTCCAGGGACGATTCGGCCAGGCCGTGGGTGCTCGGCGCGTCACCTACGAGCTGCTGTGTGATGGCGTACGAGAGGTCCGTGAAACACGATCCATCGGCGGCGTTGGCGTCCCGGGCGATTCTGCGTGCCCCTGCGAAAAGACGGTCGCATCGATCCGGCCGATCCTGGGTGAAGGCCGCAAGACCGGTCAACGACAGTTCCAGGCACGCGGTGTTCGTCTCGACGAACACGCCGAGTGGCGATGTGGTCTGCTGCTTGGGGGAACGTGCGGTCGCGAGGTCGGGGTCGGACAGCTCGGCCGCCTCGGCGAGCCGCCCGGTGAGGACCAGAGTGACGGCATGGAAGCGGCGCAGTCCTCCGGCGGTCTCCGGCGCACAATCCGGTGGCAACGCCGACAGCGCCTGGCTGCCGTGTCGCGCCGCCTCGTCGTAACGACCCAGGCCGCGCAGTGCCGCGATGAGGACCAGGTCGGTGACGTGTCTGAGGTCGGGTTGACCGAGCGGGACGGCGAGGTCCCGGGCGCGTGCCGCGAGCCGGTGAACTTCGTCGTCGATGAAGTTCGTCATCAGCATGGACCCGGCTAGCAGAAGGCTCGCGGTCAGTTCGAGCCGGTCCCGTTCGATGCCGGCGGGTGTCTGCGGAATCAGGTGCAAAGCTCGCCGCAGATAGGTGCTCGACTCGAAGAAGCGGGCCGCGGCCACGGCTTGCTGGGCAGCCTGGACGAAGAGGCCCACGGCGCTACCGGGATCGCCCGCGGCGGCCAGATGGTCCGCCCACCGTCCCGGCTCGCACGACATGGACGAGGCCGAGCCCATCCATTCGGCGATCCGCCGGTGCAGCTCCACCCGTACCCGCCGGGGCAGGGAGGCGTAGGCACAGTCCTCCAGCAGAGCATGGCTGTAGGTGTACAGCTCCTCGCCGTAGTTGTCTGTCCGCCGCAGCACGCCCGCCGCCACCAGCTCGGCCAATTCGCGGGTGAGCGTTGCCGGGTCTGCACCGCTGGTGGTGGACTCGTCGCAGAGACGAGCCGCCAGGGCGCGGCCGAATGGGCCGCCGACCACCGCGCATCGCTGTGCCAGGGCCTTGGCCGGGCCGAGCGTGTCGAGCCGGGCGAAGAGCGATGCCCTCAGCGAGGCGGGCACCTCGACCGCCGCACCTTCCGCCGATGGAGCGGCAGCCACGGCCGCCAGGGTCAGTTCCCGCAGGTACAACGGGTGTCCATCGCACCGTTGCACGATCTGGTTGACCGTTGCCGTGTGCAGGCGCCGGGCGCCGGCCGTGTGGAGCACCAGGGCGCGGCCATCCTGTTCCCGCAATCGGTGCAGTCGCACCCGGCACGCCATCGACGCCAGGCGTGGCGGCAGGTCGTCGGTGCGGCTCGCGATGAGCACGACACCGTCGGTCATCTCCGCCACGACGTTCTCGAGAAGTTCCCGGGTCTCCTCGTCGACGTCGTGGAGATCGTCGACCACCAGCCGGACCGGGTGATCACCGGCGCACGCGAGCAGCCAGGCCGCGACGGCTCGCCGCCGGGCGGCACCGGTGAGTGCCGAGGGCTGCGGGGAAGCGGCCCAGCCGGCGAGTTCGCCGAGCGTGGGCAGTAGGACCACCGCATCGTTGCCGGCCGGCCCCGCCTGGCCCAGTTCCAGGGAGAGCTGGGCCAGGTCGCGATAGCGCGCGGTCAGGGCTGCCGCGACCGGATGCAGGGGCTGATCCCGGCGGTGCCTGTCACCGCGCAGGACAGGCATCCCGTCGCCGGGCCGCCGGCCGCCGAGTTCGTCCAGCGCTCTTCCGATGAGCAAGGTCTTGCCGATTCCCGCTTCACCGAGGAGGAGAACGACCGCCGGGCCGCGCCTGCCGGTGACGGCTCGCCGGATCTCGGCCAGTGCGGCGTCACGTCCGCGCATGAAACCGCCGCTCGCTTCGCCGGCCAGGGGCGCTTTCTCACCGACGACCACGAATGACCCGTCGGCGGAGCACCCGTCCCGGCTGAACGTGAACCAGCCGGCGGCCAATGCGACGGCCTCGGCCGACACGCGGACATCGCCCGCTCCGGTGACCCGCTGGAGTCGTCCGGCGAGCGCGGGAGTGTGGCCGAAGACTCCGGCCTCCCCGCCGGTACGGAAGACCGCGAGGCCGGTATGCACCCCCGCCGATACGCCCGCGATCGGGCCCGGAGCAATCGGCCGGGCCGCCGCCAGCGCCGCCCGGATCGCCCTGCACAGATCATCCTCACCCGCGACCGGATATCCGAAACACGCGAGCAGGTGGCCCTCCTCCGCGGCGAGCGGGGTTCCACCGTGCCGGCCGATGATCCGACGTATCTCGGTGCGGAACGCCTCCACCTGCGTCATGAGGTCCTCGGGGTCGAGGTCACCCGCCAGCCGGTCGAAGGCGACGATCCCCAGGCTGACGAAGGTCGCCGATCGCCGCTCGTCGGCGGCCGGAGTGGCGTGCGGAGGCGGGACGGCCACACCGAGCCCCGGGTCCTGACGAAGGACGCTGAGTTCCATCCGGCGCAGTTCCGGACCAGGGTCGATTCCGAGTTCGTCCGCCAGCAGATCTCGCACCCGCTGATACGTGGCCAGCGCGTCGCTTTGGCACCCGCTGCGGTAGTACGCCTCCATCAGGAGCGCCCACGGCCGTTCCCGGCAGGGGTCGGTCTCCGTCAGCTCGATCAGGGCGGGAACCGCGTCGGCGGGCCGGCCGCCATGCACCTGCAAGGCCAGGTGTTCCTCGGCCGCCTCGACCCGCAGGACGTCCAGCGGACGGGCCGCGCGCTCCACCACCACGAAGGCCCTCAGGTCGGCGAGGGCCGGCGCGGACCAGAGGGCCATGGCCTCGCGGTAGCGGCTCTCCGCCCGGCTCGGATCGACGCTGGTGGCCGCCCGGGCATCCGCGAGCAGCCGCTTGAACCGGTAGAGGTCGAACTCGTCGTCGCCGAGAACCAGCCGGTAGCCGAACGGTTCGCTCACGATGCGGCCGGGAGAGTCGAGGCTACCGCGGAGGTGGGCGATGTATACCTGAAGAGTCTTGCGTGGCCGGCCCGGCGCGTCCTCGTTCCACAGACCGTCGATCAGCTCGTCGACACTGACCACGTGGTTGGCCCGTAACGCCAGCAGCGCGAGAACCAGCCTCTGCTTCGGGCCACCCAGATTGACATCATGTCCGATGTTGGCGCTGATCGGTCCAAGAATGCGAAGGAACACAAAAGCATTCTGTAGTTGCATGAACACTCACTGTCACGATTTAGCCCAAGTGACGGAATCTTGACAAATGCCGTACCGACATTCGGCTGGCATAGCGGCGGAGGGATGCCTCGGCGTTCCTACCGGCCCGGCCTGACGGCGACCGCGTCGGCGGAATCCCGCCCTTTCAATGATCAATTAGGATGCGGTGGTGCTGCCGCCGCTGCAGGTGATCGACTTCGATCCCGCGACCCCGTATCCGGAGGTCGGGGTGTTGCGGCAGGCGCTGGTCCGTGGGGACTGGCCGGCCGTCCGCGGGCTCTGGGGCCGGTCCGATCACGCCACCCGCTCGGAGCTGCTGGCCTCGGTCGATCCGCTGCGAGACGGCGACACGACCGTGATCGGGGCCGCCCTGGCGGCCGACCCCGCGGACCCGGTGGCCGCCGTGTTCGCCGCGCGGCGGCTGATCGCCGCGGCCGCGCCGGTGCGGGACCCGGTGGAACACGATCGCCTGCTGGTGCGCGCGGAGGCGCTGCTGTCCGCGACGACCGCCCGCCACCCGGCCGACGTCACCGCCTGGGAGCAGCGGATCGTGGTCGCCCCGCCGCTGGGGCTCGGCCTCGACGAGTGCGTCCGGCGGTACGCACGGCTGGCCGCGCTCGCGCCGCACCACGTCCCCGGCCAACTCGCCCACCTGGACGCGCTGTGTCCCCGGGACGACGGCGGCTGGGAGCCGGCGCACGCGTTCGCCCGGGAGCGGATGATGGCGGCGCCGCCCGGCGCGCACAACGGGGTGCTGGTCGCGGTCGCGCACCTGGAGCGGTTCTTCCGGCAGCCGCAGTGGGACATCCGGCCACTGCGCGACGCCCGGGAGCGACTCTACGAGGCGGCGCACCGGTCGGTGTGGCATCCGGGGTTCCGCCGTACGGCCGGCTGGGCGTACGCGGTCAACGTGTTCGCGTGCGCCTTCGCGCTGGTCTCGGATCGCGCGGCGGCGGACGGGCTGTTCGCCACGATCGGCCCGATCGCCACCCGGCGGCCATGGGACCGCTTCGCCGGCCACGCCGGCCCGGGTGAGAACTTCCGGTACCTGAGAGGCGCGATCCCGCGGTGACGATCACACGGACCGAGATCGACGGGGTGCCGGTCGTCATCGCGCCCGGCGACGGACCGCTGACGGCCGGGCTGGTCTTCCGGGTGGGGCGCGCCGACGAGCCGACCGCCCGCGCCGGCCTCACCCGCCTGGCGGGGCGGCTGGCGGGCGGCTGCGACGTCGGGGCGCTCACCACCACGTTCCGGGTGCGCGGCGACGGCGCCGAGGTGGTCGCGGACCTGGACCGGGTCTGCCGGGCGCTCGCCGATCCGCCGCTCGACAGGCTGGCGGAGGCGCGGGAGGAGCTGCTCGCCGCCGCGTGGACGTCGGCTCCGGCGGAGACGCTGGCGTTCCGGCGGTACGGTGCGCGCGGGCACGGCCTCGTCGGCGTCCCGGAGTACGGGCTGCACGTCATCACCGCGGACGAGCTGCGCCGGTGGAACGCCCGCTACTTCACCCGGGCGAACGCGATGCTGTGGATCACCGGTGGCGGACCGCCGGACGGGCTGCGACTGCCGCTGCCGGACGGCGGCGCGCGCGAGCCGGTGCCGGAGGCGGTGTCCGTGCTCGCGGAGACGCCCGCGTACGCCGCCTTCGCGGAGGTGAACACGGTCGCGCTGCAGTCGATCGTGCGCGGGGGCCCGGCCGCGTCCGCGTTCACCCGGTCGCTGAGCCGGCTGCTGCCGGCGGCCACGGTCGGCTGCGTGCCCCGCGACCGCGACCACGCCACGCTGACCGTGCTGCTGGACGCGCCACCGGGGCGCCGGGACTCCGCGATCGGCGCGCTCGCCGACGCTGTGGCCGCGCTGCGGCTCGGCCCGATCCCGCCGCTCACGCCCACCCCGGACGCCCGCGACGCCGCCGCGCTGGTCCGGGACGAGTTGCTCGGCCACGTGCCGGAGGACGGCCCGGTGGACGTGGCCCGGGTCGCCGCGCAGGCGTGGGATTCGGCGCTGCTGATGGTGCCGTCCCACCACCGGACCGGCCGGGGACCGACGTGGGCCGGCTTCGCCGCGCCGCCCGGTTCCGACACGGCACCGCCGGTCGAGGGCCGCCGCTTCCGCATGCACGGCGACCGGGAGGCGATCCTGATCATCGGTGCCGAGGGCGTCACCATGGAGCTGAACGGGGCACGCGCCACGGTCCGCCACACCGAGACCGTGGTGATGCTGGCCTGGCCGGACGGCGCCCGCCGGCTGTTCAGCCCGGACGTCCAGGTGCACATCGAGCCGCACGTGTTCACGGTGAACGTGGCCGCGATGGCCGCGATCGACGCGGCCGTGCCAGCCGAGCTGCGCGTGGACATGCCGGCCCGCCCGCCGGGCGAGATCCCGAGACGCCCCGGCCTGTTCCGCCGCCCCCAGTGATAGCCATTCATCGATATACTGCCGGGCGTGAAAGCGCTCGCTGCCCTCGCCGCCCTCGTCCTCCTCTCCCCCGCCGCCGGCGCGGCCGACACCGGCACGCACCGCACCGGCTCCTGCGCGCCGCACCGGGCCCTGCTGTTCTGCGAGGACTTCGAGCGCCTCCCGGCCGGCGGCGCCAGCAGCATGGCGTGGGGCATCGACACCCGCAACGGCACGCTCACCGTCGAGCGCCCGGCCCGCGGCGACAAGGTCCTGCACGTGCGGACGCGGGACAACGGCCGCGCGTTCCTGACCGTCCACGACCTGGCCGTGCCCGGCGACCGGCTCTACGGCCGCATGCTGGTCCGGGTGGCCGCGTTCCCCACCGCGCCGGACTGGGCGCACTTCACGCTGGTCGAGGCGACCGGCACCGGCAGCGCCGAGGTGGTGCGACCGCTCGGCGGGCAGTGGGTGCCACCGGCCGGCCGAGCACTGTGGGGCATCGGCGCGGACGGCGGGCCCACCGGCGACTGGACCGACTGGCAGGAGTCCGCACCGGCCGAGGCCGGCCGGTGGCAGTGCGTCGAGTGGCTGCTCGACCGGGACGGCAACCGCGTCCTCGTCTGGCTCGGCGATCCGGCCACCCCGGCGCTGTCCGTCTCCGAGCGCGACCACGGCGGCGCGGACGTGCCGTTCGTGCTCCCGGACGTCACCACCGTCAAGGTCGGCTGGCAGCTCTACCAGGGCGGCACCACGCCGGCCGGGTTCGACGTGTGGATCGACGACGTCGCGCTCGCCCCGCACCGCCTCGGCTGCGCGCCGGACTGACCGCGGGTCAGCGGCGGGCGGTCAGCACCCGGGCCGTGGCGGGCAATTCGTAGGCTCCGTCGCCGGTGCGATACTCGCCGATCACGTCGGCCATCACGGCGCGGGCCTCGTCGTACCGTGGCGGGTCGAGGGTGTCGAAGAGCGCCTTGAGGGGGCCGAAGCCGGCCACGAACGCCCACCACGCGTCGAAGCTCGGGTAGCGGGTGGTCCAGTCGCACCAGGCGCCCGTGACGTCCCGCAGGCCCGCGGCCGTCAGGTGGCCCTCGAGCGCGCCCGGCCGCGCGGACCCGGCGAAGGCGGTCTCGAACGCGGGGACGGCGCCCGGCGGCAGCACCTGCCGCAGCACCCCCAGACCGAATCGGGTGTACGGGCTGCCCGCCAGCTCCGCCCAGGTGCCGATGCTGAGCGTCCCGCCGGTACGCAGCACCCGCGCCGCCTCCCGCGACGCCACGTCGAACGGCGCGGTGCCGGGCATCAGCAGGCCCATCCGCGAGATGACCGCGTCGACGCCGCCGTCGGCGAGGTCCAGCCGTTCCATGGGCATCCGGCGGAAGTCGACGGCCAGGCCCTCCCGCGCCGCTCGCGCACGCCCGGCGTCGAGCGCCGCCGCGTTGACGTCGATGCCGGTGACCCGCAGGTCCGGGCGGCGGCGGGCCAGGTCGAGGCTCAGCCCGCCGGTGCCGCATCCCAGCTGTACCACGTGCGCGCCCTCGGGCAGCCCCGCCAGCGGCGCCAGCAGCGTGTCACCGAGCCCGCTCAGCAGCCTCATCACGTTGTCGTCGTTCACCGGTCCCAGGCTGCCGGGCGGTGCGGCCGCCCGCCATACGCCGCTGACGCGCGCGCATACGCCGGTCACCCCCGCTCGGTGCGGTAGCGGCCCGGCGGCATGCCGTACTTGCGGCGGAACGCGGCCGTGAACGCGAACGGCGTCGCGTACCCGGTGCGGCGCGCGACGGCCGTCAGCGGCTCGCGCGTCTCCCGCAGCAGCCGCTCACCCGCGGCCAGCCGCCGATCGGTCAGGTACGCCATCGGCGGCGCGCCGGTCACCGCCTGGAAGCGCCGGGTGAACGCGCTGCGCGACAGCCCCGCGAGGTCGCTGAGCTGCTGCACGGTCCACGGCCGCGCCGGCTGCTCGTGCATCGCCCGCAGCGCCTCCGCGACGCCCGGCTCGTCGCTGAACGGCCAGCGCCGCTGCAGGTGGCGCAGGATGTGCACGAGCATCAGATCGATCAGCGCGCCCCGCGCCGCACCGCTGCCCGGCCCCTCCCGCGCGTAGTCCGCGCCGAGCATCTCCACCACCGCGCGCAGATGCGGATCGTCGTCGTAGTCGGGGGTGAACGCGACCACCTCCGGCAGGTGCCGGAGCAGCGCGGGCAGCCGCCCACCCGGCAGCGGGTACGTACCGCACAGGAACTCGAAGTCCGCCGGCGCGGCCGGCGGCGTCTCCCCCATCGCGGCCGGCGGAAGCTCCGCGAGCGTGCAGGGCTCGCGGGCGATGCCGTGCGCGGCACCGGCGGCCACGAACACGATGTCCCCACGCCGCACCGCGGCCGGCGCCGACCGCTCGGTGATCAGCCAGCCGTCACCAGAGAGCATCACGTGGAAGCCGAGCACCGGCATGACGGGCAGCCGCAGCCCGTACGGCCCGGACTCCGCGATCCGCCGCCCGTTGGCCCGGCCGACGCTCACGCTGCCGACCGCGGCCGTGATCAGATCCATCGTCCGATGGTAGTCCGCCCTCCACCGCCCCCTCCGCGCGTTCGATGCCGTTCCGGACAGTACGGACCTGTGCGGTCGGCACCCGAACAGCGATCGGACAGGTTGTGATGTCGGTCGATGAGGTTCCGCGCCGGAACCTCCCGAGTCGAAGGAGCACCTCATGCGCAGACGCGCGATACGTACCGCCCTCGCCGCCGCGGTGATGACGACCCTGGCACTGCTCACCGCTCCCTCCTCCGTCGCCCAGGCGGCCGGCACCACCGCGGCGGCGCCGGCCACGCCCGTGTGGTCCCTCTACAACGCCGGTAGCGTGGGCGTGGGCTTCATCTATTCGGGCTGGCCGATCAGCGGGCAGTACGAGGACGTCCTGGATCCCGGATGGGTCGCGCTCGACGTCTACGGGGTCTACATCGGCTCCGGCTACTGCGCCCAGCGGTGGACCAGCACCTCCTCAGCCGTCGACGGCCCGTGGAGGCGCGCCGGCTCGGACTTCCCTCCCGGCAAGTACCAGCTCTCCGGGCAGTACTACGTCAAGATCGTGCCCTACCGCGGCACGTGCTGACCCGGCCGGGACCGGACACGGTCGACGTCGCGACACGTCCGTCCGGGTCCGCGGCGACATGACATCTATTGTCGGTCTTCTATGGTTAACTGAAGGCCGTGACGACCGAACGTCAACCGGCCGCCGAGCGGTTCCTGCCAGACAGACCCGGTTCAGCGACTGACTTCGTGGCCGACCTTCGGCGGCTCCGGGCAGAGGTGGGGGCACCATCCCTCCGCGACCTGGGACGGATCGCGAATCGGCGCCGCACCGAGCCGCTGCCGGCCAGCACCACCTCGGAGGTGCTGGCCGGTAAGCGATTACCGAGGCTTCCCCGGCTGGAGTTCGTCGAGTCGTACGTGGGCGCCTGCCTGACGAAGGCCGGCCTGCCGGAGGAGCACATCGCCGACCGGATGACGCGGTGGCGCGACGCCTGGCTGTCGCTCGCCGAGTCGAAGCCGTCCGAGGCGCCGCCACCGTCCCCCGCCCCGGCGCGGCGGAGGCGCCTCGGACGGGGCTGGGTGCTGGTGGCCGCGGCGTTCGCGGCCGGGGCGCTCGTCGGATCGGCCGGGATCCGCTCGATCGGCACCCCCGACCCGGCCGGAACCCTCACCGCCCTCGACCCGGCCGGAACCCTCCCGGCGTCCGCGGAACAGAGCGACGCCTGCGAGGCGCCCGGCCCGGCCGCCACCGGACGCGACGCGCTCGCCGGCACCCCACCGTGGTGGACCGACAAGGCCGACTTGCCGCTCGACGCCGGCGACCGGGCATTCGGCATCACGGTGCGACCCGGCACGTCCCGCCCCGGCGACCTGATCGTCGTGAAGAGCGCCGTACGCATCGAAACCGGCCGCCGCTACGTGCTCACGTTCACCGCCCGCGCCGACCGCCCGGCCAGCTTCCGCGTCCGGGTCCAGGACAACGACGCCCCGCACTACGTCCACTCCATCGACCGGGACCTGCCGGTCGACACCCAGAACTGCCACCATCGGTACGAGTTCACCGGCGGCAAGACCAGCGCCCAGTCCGAACTCACATTCCAGCTCGGCGGCCAGCCCCACGAGTTCCACCTCAACATCAGCGCCGTCACCCTGGTCGAGATCGACTGATCGTCCACTGAGGTGCACCCAACCGGCGATCCGCATCCGCCGGGGCCGTCCTCTACGGTCGTCCACGCCCGACGTGGTGCACCTGGTCGAGGAGCGGCCGGTCGCGGTCTTCGACGCGAAGTACAAACTGGAGAGCCCGACGTCCCGCTACCCGAACGCGGACGCCTACCAGATGCTCGCCTACTGCACCGCCCTCCACGTGCCGGCCGGATGGCTGCTCTACGCCCAGGGCAGCGGGCCCGCGCGTACCCGCCGGATCCGGCACACCGGCATCGACGTCATCCACCATCCGCTGGACCTGACGGCGTCACCGGACCACATCCTGGCCGACATCCGGCGTGTCGCCGCCACGGCGATGGGCGGCCAGGCCCGGTAGCGGCGGCACGTCATTCGCCGGGGCGGGTGCGCAGGGTGCGTGCCCACGGGGCGTCGACGCTCACCGCGTCGATCGCCACCAGGACGTTGCTGAGCAGGGCGTCGGCGAAGTAGCGGCGGATGCGGTCCTCGGCGGCGCCGGTGGCCGCGCGCAGGTATTCGACCTGTCTGGCGTAGCAGGCGCGGACGGCCTCGCCGATGACCGGGTCGGCGGCGCTGCCCTGCGCGTGCAGCAGGATCATCAGCATGGTCCGGTCGGCGATGAGCTCGTCGTAGGAGGCGCTGATCGCCCGCAGGATCGTCTCCGGGTCGGTGCCGCGGACCGTGGCCACCGCCGCGGACGCGGACTCCAGCAGGCGGTCGGAGCAGTGGTCGATGACGGCGGCGAACAGCGCCTGCTTGTCCTTGAACAGCCGGTACAGGTATCCCTGGGAGATGCCGGCGGCCGCGGCGACGTCCGTCGTGGAGGTGCCGTAGTAGCCGCGTTCGGAGAACGCCTGGACAGCGGTGCGCAGCACCGTCGCCCGGCGTTCCGCGGCGGTGGAGCGCTGTCGTGCCTTCGCCTGCATGCGACCAATCAACCACAGGTCATCGCGTTGTGAACGCCGACACCATGCCGTCGGTGCCGCCGAGCGCGTCCGCGACGACCTGCGGGTTCCAGTAGTCGACGAAGCGGCTCATCCTGCCGCCGGTCGTCTCGACGACGCAGATGAACGCCTGGTGGTACGGCCGGCCGGTGCGCCGCGCGACCCCGGTGCCGCTGACCTCCGCGATGACCAGGGTCGGGTCGACCGTGTCGTGGAACCGGGGCTCGGAGAACGTGACACGGAAGTTCTCCGCGAAGCTCGTCACGTGGGCGAGCAGGCGCTGGCGTCCGGCGACCCGGGCCGGGTAGCCGGCCGGGGCGTAGGGGAACTCCACGGCGCCGTCCTCGGTGAACAGGTCCACCCAGTCCTCGCCGCGCCCGGCCGCCAGCAGGTCCAGGTGGTCCCGGAAGACATGCTGCGTAGCTCTGCGGACGCTGTCGTCATCACTCACACGTCACCCCTGTGGTTGACCTACCTCAACAAAAGCACTGGTAGGTAAGGATCTTCAGCGCTTCCCTCGTAAGTAAGTAATTAACCACTCGCATAATTGTGTGTCAAGGCCGGCCGAACAGCGCGGCCAGGGCCGCGTCCGAGGCGGCCAGCGCGGTGCGGTCGAAGGTGCTGCTCGCGGCGACCAGTTCCGCCGCTCCGGTACGGTCGAGCAGCTCGGCGAGCCGGCGCTCCACCCGGGCCGGGGTGCCGGTGATCGCGGCGGCGACGGTCTGCGCGAGATACTGCCGCTGGCGCGCGGTGGGGTGCGCGGCGCGGACCGCGTCCACCGGTTCCAGCGGCGGGAAGACGCCGGTCGTCCGGCTTCGGGCCATCGACCACGCCTCCGGCAGCAGCAGGTCGGCGGCCTCCGCGTCGGTGTCCGCGATCAGCACGTCGAGGCTGATCGCCACGCGTGGCCGCTGCTGCTGTACGGACGGCCGGAAGTCGCGCCGGTACGCGGCGAGCGCGTGCAGCCCGGGCTCCGGGTCGCCGCCGACGCCCAGCAGCGGCCCGCCCACGATCACCGGCAGCCCGGCCGCGGCCGCCACCTGCAGTCCACTCCCGGTGGCCAGCACGTACAGCGGCACCGCGCCCTCCGGCCGCGGGCGCAGCGTGACCTCGGCCGAGCCGGTGAGGAACGCGCGCAACTCGTCGAGGTCGGCGGCGAAGTCACGCTCGGTCTGCCGCAGCGCCCGGCGCACCGGCGGGGTGAAGCCGGGCGAGCGGCCCAGCCCCAGATCCACCCGGCCCGGCGCGAACGCGGACAGCGTGGCGAACTGCTCGGCGACCACGATCGGTTGATGGTGCGGCAGCATCACCCCGGCGGAGCCGACCCGGATCGTCGTGGTCGCGCCGGCCACCACTGCCAGCAGCACCGCCGGGGCCGCCCCCGCCACACCGGGAACCGCGTGATGCTCGGCGACCCAGAACCGGTCGTACCCGTGCCGCTCCGCCCACCTCGCCCGCGCCACGGTGCCACGCAGCGCCGCGGTGTCGGACTCACCGGCACGGGTACGGGACCGGTCCAGCAGGGATACGCCGACCTCGGAGTTGATCACCCCAGATCCAGCGCCGCCGGACGGGGACTTGTTCCCCCGCGGGGGGGCGTGGCCCTGCCGGAGAAAACCCCATGGGACCTTCGTGCGGTCGCGGCGGGAGCGCCGGCAGGAGGGCGCGGACCTCACCGTCGAGTGGTACACACCCGCTCGGAGCTGGGCCGCGGCGGAACGCCGTCGGCGCGGGTGCTGGACCGCGTGGCCGGCGCGCTGCTGCTGAGCCGCGCCTGACCCCGCGACGTCAGCGCCCCCGCGGCTCGCCGACGAGGTCGGCGAGCGCCTCCCTCACGACGGCGACGTCGGCCCGGAACATCCCCGGCCGGGAGCGCCCCATCCTGCCCGCGAACCAGTACAGGAACGCGGAGATGGCCAGCGCGATGTACGACCCCGGGTTCCTGAACCACTCGCCGAGCATCGACAGGAGCCCGAGGAGCAGCGTCACCGTCGCCGGGACGGCGTAGATCCAGACCCAGATCAGCGCGTTGAACGACTCCCGGATCGTGCCCGTCAGCATCATGTCCGCACCGGACCACGGTCCGGCGTCCGCCGCGGCGACCGGCGTGGGGGCCGCGGCGACCGGCGTGGGTACCGCGGCGACCGAGGCCGGCCGGATCGGGCCGGTGGCACGTCGCGGCGGGACGGCCGGCGGGGCGGCCGGCGGGGCGGCCGGCGCCGGCCGGGCGACGAGCCGGCCCTTGAAGTGCGCGGACATCTGGTACGGACTGCCGTTGACCCGCACCTTGACCCGCCCGGACCGGTAGACCCAGGCGTGCGACGATCCGCTGAATATCCACCGGAATCGCTTGTCGCCCAGCTTGTCGCCCAGCTCCGCCAGCTTGTCGCCGTCGGCCCTGATCGAGACCTTCTCCGAATGACGCGTCAGCCGCATGCGTCCCCCCTCTTCGTGCCCGGCCACCATACGCGGCGGACGCCACCCCCGGCGATCTACACATTGACATCGGTCGAAGGTGCGATGTCTGATGGGTCGATCAGTCATTGGGGGTTGCCGATGAGCCGCACCATGACCGCGCCCGGGGCCGGCGCATGACGCTTCTCCTCGAGGCGACCGGCGTGCGCAAGAGCTTCCCCGGCGTGCGGGCACTGAGCGACATGCACCTGGAGCTGCGGCACGACGAGGTGCTGGCGCTGGTCGGGGAGAACGGTGCCGGCAAGTCCACGCTGATGAAGCTGCTGACCGGCGCGCTCCGGCCGGACGCCGGCACGTTCCGGCTGGACGGCGAGGAGTTCGACCCGCGGCGGGCGGAGCCGCTCGGGATCAGCATCATCCATCAGGAGTTCAACCTGATGCCGGACCTGACCGTCGCGCAGAACGTCCTGATCGGGCGCGAGCCGCGTACCCTCGGCATGTTCATCGACGAGCGCCGGCTCAACGCGCGCACCGGCGAGCTGCTGGACCGCCTGGGTCTGCCGCTCGACCCGCGGGCGCGGGTCGGCGACCTGCCGGTGGCGCGCCAGCAGCTGGTCGAGATCGCGAAGGCGCTGTCCCACGAGGCCCGCGTGCTGATCATGGACGAGCCCACGGCCGCGCTGAACGACGCCGAGGTGGCGGTGCTGCACGGGCTGATCCGGCGGTTCACCGGCCCGCGCACCGGCGTCATCTACATCTCGCACCGGATGGAGGAGCTGACCCGCGTCTCCGACCGGATCACGGTGATCCGCGACGGCCGCCACATCGGCACGGTGGAGACGAGGGGGGTGGAGCTGCCCCGGGTCATCTCCATGATGGTGGGCCGGGAGCTGGACCTGAGCGCGACGCCGGTCGGCGTCCGCGACGACCGCGCGCCGGTGCTGTCCGTGCGCGGCCTCGCCACGAAGAGGCTGCTGAAGGACATCACCTTCGAGGTACGCGAGGGCGAGATCCTCGGCATCGCGGGCCTGATGGGCGCGGGCCGCACCGAGCTGGGGCGCGCGATCGCCGGCGCCGATCCGATCTCCGCCGGCACCATCAGCGTCCGCGGCCGTCCCGTGCGGATCACCAGCCCGGCCCGGGCCGCCGCACTGGGCATCGGCTACCTCTCCGAGGACCGCAAGCGCTTCGGCCTGCTGCTGGACCAGTCCGTGGCCGCGAACATCGCGGTCGGCTCGCTGGGCGGCCCGCTGTCCCGGGCCGGTTTCGTGGACGACGGCCGGGTCCGCGCCACCGCCCAGCGATACATCGACGCCCTGCGGATCAAGACAGCGGGGGTACGCCAGGAGGCGCGCCACCTCTCCGGCGGCAACCAGCAGAAGGTGGTCATCGCCCGGTGGCTGGCCAGGGACTGCGACCTCCTGATCGTCGACGAGCCCACCCGCGGCATCGACGTCGGCGCCAAGGAGGAGATCTACCAGCTGCTCAACGAGCTGGCCGGGCAGGGCCGCGCGATCGTCATGATCAGCTCGGAGCTGCCGGAGATCCTGCGGATGGCACACCGCGTGCTGGTGCTCAGCGGCGGCCGGCTGACCGGCGAGCTGTCCGCGGCCGAGGCCACCCAGGAACGCATCATGCACCTGGCCACGCGGCGGGGGGTGTGATGTGCTCGCCCGGCTCCAGCAACTCCTCGCGTTCGCCGGCCTGATCGTCATCGCGGCGGTCTTCGCGGTGGCCACGCCCACGTTCGGCACGTACGGCAACGTGGTCAACATCCTGTTCTCCACCGTGGTGATCGGGCTGCTCGCGCTGGGCACCACGTTCGTCATCGTGACCGGCGGCATCGACCTGTCGATCGGCACCGGCATGGCGCTGTGCGCGGTCATGTCCGGCACGTTCGTCGTCACCTGGGGCCTGCCGTGGCCGCTGGGCGCGCTGCTCGCGGTGCTCTTCGGCGGCCTGATCGGGCTGGTCAACGGCGTCAGCACGGCGCGCTTCGGGCTGCCGCCGTTCATCGCGACGCTCGCCACCATGCTGGTCGCGCAGGGCCTGGCGCTGGTCGTCTCGGAGAGCACGCCGATCTACTTCAACGACTCTCCCGGTTACCTGTTGCTCTCCACCGGCACGCTGATCCCGGACTTCCCGAACGCGGTACTGGTGCTGATCGCGGCCACCGCGGTCGCGGCCGTGCTGCTGCGCCGGAGCGTGCTCGGCCGGTACGCGTTCGCGATGGGCAGCAACGAGGAGGCCACCGCGCTGTCCGGCATCGACGTGACCCGCTGGAAGATCGCGATCTACACGCTGGCCGGGTTGTTCACCGGCCTGGCCGGGGTGATGATCTCGGCCCGGCTCGGCTCCGCGCAGCCGGCCACCGGCGCCGGCTACGAGTTGCAGGCCATCGCCGCGGTGGTGATCGGCGGCACCTCGCTCTCCGGCGGCCGGGGTTCGATCGTCGGCACCGTGATCGGCGCGCTGATCATCTCGGTGCTCAACAACGGCCTTCAGCTGCTGTCCATCCCGCAGGAGTGGCAGAACGTGATTCTCGGGATCGTCATCCTCATCGCCGTCTACGCCGACATGGCCCGGCGCCGGGCGGTCGCCGTCCACTAAGGAGTGAGTCTCATGCGCAGACGTCAGCTGCTGATCGGCGGCCTGGCCGTGGCCGGGCTCGCGGCCTGCGACCGCGGCTCCGGCGCCGCCGGCGACGGTCCGTACGTCGCGATCGTCTCCAAGGGCTTCCAGCACCAGTTCTGGCAGGCGGTGAAGAAGGGCGCGGAGCAGGAGGCGGCCGGCGCCGGCGCCACCATCACGTTCGAGGGCCCGGCCACCGAGAAGGAGGTCGAAGCGCAGATCACCATGCTCACCAACGCGATCGCCAAGCGCCCGGACGCGATCGGGTTCGCCGCGCTCGACTCCAGGGCCGCGGAGGGCCTGCTCCAGCAGGCGAAGGCGCAGAACATCCCGGTGATCGCGTTCGACTCCGGCGTGGAATCCCAGGTGCCGCTGACCACCGCCGCCACCGACAATCTCGCGGCCGCCGGCGAGGCCGCCAAGCACATGTCCGAGCTGATCGGCGGCTCAGGAAAGGTGGCGCTGGTGGTGCACGACCAGACCAGCCTCACCGGGCAGCAGCGGCGGGACGGCTTCACCGGGTGGATGGCCGCGAACGCGCCCGGCGTGCAACTGCTGCCGGTCCAGTACGGCGAGGGCGACCAGGCCAGATCGGCCGACATCACCAAGTCGATCCTGGGCGCGAACCCGGACGTCAAGGGCATCTACGGCGCCAACGAGGGCTCCGCGATCGGCGTGGTCCGCGGCGTCCAGGAGTCCGGCCGTACCGGCGTGACGATCGTCGGTTTCGACTCCGGCAAGGCCCAGCTGGACGCGATCCGGTCCGGGCTGATGGCCGGCGCGATCACGCAGAACCCGGTCGGCATGGGCGCCGCACTGGTCTCCGCCGCACTCCGGGCGATCCGCGGCGAGACCCTGGAGAAGACCATCGACACCGGCTACTTCTGGTACGACAACACCAACATCGACAGCCCGGAGATCCAGGCCGTGCTCTACCAGTAGCGGCTCAACCGGTGCGCGGCGCGACCGGGAGCGCGGCCCGCCGCAGGACCACGCCCACCACGTCGCCGGTGGTCAGGAAGCCTAGCTGCCGGGAGTCCATGCTGTCCGGGGCGGTGCCGAGGACCAGCAACCGCCCGGCGGGTACGAGGTCCGGCCCGCCCGCCGTGCGCAGCTGCGGCGGGACCGGCTCGCCCGCGGTCGCGACCACCCGCTTGACCATCGGCGGGCCGCTGTCGTGGATGCGGAACATCACCACGTCACCGGTGCGGCAGCGGCCGGTGCGGCGGACCAGCACCCGGGACCCGGCGGCGATCAGCGGCTGCATGCTGGAACCGGTGACCGTGACCACGATCAGCGACCGGCGCGCCCACCCGGCCGCCACCGCCAGCAGCACGCACGCGACCAGGAGGAACGCCAGCATCAGGCACCGCCGGCGGGCGCGGGGCCGACGATCACCACGTCGCCGGGGCGGGGGACGCGGGCGTCCTGGTAGGTGGTGGCCTGGAGGCGGAACAGCGACGCGTACCGGCCGCCGTCGAGGGACATCAGCTCGTCGTGGGTGCCGCGTTCGGTGATCCGGCCCGCGTCCAGCACGACGATCAGGTCCGCGTCGCGCAGGGCGCCGAGCCGGTGCGACACGAGCAGGCTGGTACGGCCGGCCCGGCGGGCGGCGAGCGTACGGTGCACGTGGTGCTCGGCGACGGCGTCCAGCCCCGCGCTGGGCTCGTCCAGGATGAGCAGGTCGGCGTCGTCGCGCAGCACGGAGCGGGCGATCGCCAGCCGCTGGAGCTGGCCGCCGGAGAGCATCACGCCCCGGTCGTCACCGGCGCCCAGGAAGCTCAGGCTGACCATCGTGTCGTAGCGGCGCGGAAGGTGGTCGACCGCCTCGGCCAGGCCGCCCAGCTCGGCCGCGGACCGTACCCTCCCGGCGTCGTCCAGGTGTTCCAGGGCGCCGACGCCGATGTTCTCCCGGACGGTCAGGTCGTAGGTGACGAAGTCCTGGAAGGTGGCCGAGATCCGGCGGCGCAGCGTCTCCGCGGACAGATCGCGGATGTCCACCCCGTCCCAGAGGATCGCGCCGCGCTCCGGGTCGTAGAGGCGGCAGAGCAGCTTGACCAGCGTGGTCTTCCCGGCGCCGTTGAGCCCGACCACGCCGATCGCCTGCCCGGCCGGGATGGTCAGGTCGACGCCGCGCAGCACCCACGGCCCGTCCGGGGTGTACCGGAACCAGACGTCGCGCAGCTCGATGCCCCGGGTCAGCGGCGCGGCCGGGCGGGTGCCGTCGGTCAGGTCGTCCGCGGCCTCCATCACGGCCGTGTAGTGGCGCATCAGCAGCAGACCGGCCTGGACCCGGCCGAGGCTGAGCAGCAGCCCGCCGATCGCGCTCTGCATCGCGGCGACGGCCGCGACGAACAGGCCGACGTCGCCGACCGTGGCCCCGCCCGCGGCCGCGCGCCAGGCGACGACGCCCACGCCGACGCCGCCGACGACGCCGTTGAGCAGCGCGAGCAGGCTCTGGATGAGCGCCGCCCGGCGCTGCACGGACAGTTCCACGTCGACGCCCCGGGTGAGCGCCTCGATCATCCGGCCGTGGAACAGCGCGCCGAGGCCGAAGAGGCGTACCTCCTTGGCGGCGTGCCGTTCGGTGAGCAGCGAGCGGTAGTAGTACTGGCGGCGCTGGACCGGCGAGATGGTCTGCGCGGCGGCCGCGTGCCGGCGGGCGGTGGCGCGCTGCCCGAGGTACGCCGGGACCAGCGCGGCCAGCAGCAGCAGCCCGATCGGCGGCCAGATCGTCATCAGCGTGCCCGCGAACCCGGCGACCGCCACGGTCTGCCGCAGCACCTCCAGGCCGAACATGACGACCTCGTTCGGGGTGATGTCCGCGGCCTGCGACGCCAGCCGCAGCCGGTCCTGGTGCGCCGGCTCCTCGAAGTAGCGCAGCCCGATCAGCCGGTTGACCCGCAGGCTCAGCCCGGACTGCACCCGCAGCGTGACCGCGCGCTGCACCCGGGCGCCCAGGTACATGGACACCTCGCCGATGACCAGCACGGCGCCGCCGGTGAGGGCGGCGCCGAGCGCGAGCAGCAGCACCGGTACGGCACCGGGCGTACCGGCGGCGAGCCGGTCGATGAGCAGCTTCATCAGCCAGGCGGCGACCGGCGCGGCGCCGCCGGCCAGCAGCGCGAGCGCGGCCAGCGCCGCGTACCCGCCGGGTGCCGCGCGGAGCCCGATCAGCAGCGATTGCCGGGCGATCCGCCAGCGCTGCCGCGCCGGGAGGGACGCCGAATCCCCGGTGTCACCGGCCGCGATGACGACGGTCACGCGTGCGCCCCGGCGAGCTGGTCGAGCGCCAGACCGGACCGGGTGATGACCGCGTCGGCGACGGTGAACACGCGCGGGTAGCCGTCGACGCCGCCGAACGCGTCGCCGATCGGGCCGCCCAGATCGGCGCGGCTGACCAGCGCCCACGGCACCCGGGCCGCGACCTCCGCGGTCGCCCGGTCGTCCCCGGCCACGAACAGGACCAGCCGCTCGCCGGGCACGGGTGCGCCGGACGCCAGCTCGTCGATCGTCACCTCGCACGGCGGGCAGCCGGCGGAGACGAACGCCACCAGGCTGCGGCCGTCCGCGAGGTCCCGGTCGGTGAGCGGCGCGCCGGTCGTGGTGCGGGCCGTGAACGCGCCGATCCGGCGGCCGGGCGGCGTCAGCGACAGCGACGGGCCCGGGGTGGCCGGCCGGTCCCGCAGGTGCCGGATCACGGCCGCGGTGAGGCTCAGGTTGAGCAGCGTCAGGGTCAGGGTGACGATCAGTCCGGCGAGCATCAACCACGTCATGGCAGGTCCCGTCTCGGGTGGGTGAGGGCGAACCGCAGCTCGCGCGGGAAGGACAGCGCCGCGGCGGCCAGGGCGGCGCAGGAGAGCAGCAGGCCACCGGCGACCGGGCCGGGCGTGGCCGCGGCGGCGGTGGACGCGGTGGCGCCGAGCGCGCAGATCAGCACCAGGATCGCGTTGCGGATCAGCTCGGCCCGGCCGATCGGACCTGCGTCACCGCCGAAGCAGTTGCAGCGCACCTCGTGACCGGCCCGGCGCGCGGCCAGCACGGCCAGCGAGATCCCGGTCAGCA
The DNA here is from genome assembly GCF_031458235.1 of Catenuloplanes atrovinosus. Classification (NCBI taxonomy): domain Bacteria; kingdom Bacillati; phylum Actinomycetota; class Actinomycetes; order Micromonosporales; family Micromonosporaceae; genus Catenuloplanes; species Catenuloplanes atrovinosus. Next base: position 4,300,355 of record NZ_JAVDYB010000001.1, read on the forward strand.
GCAGGCCGCCCAGGGCCAGGCCGGCGACCGCGGTGGCCGGCACCGCCACCAGGACCAGCACCGCGGCCTCGGCGGCGACGACGAGCGCGGCGACCGCGGTCCGGGCCTGATACGGCAACCAGGTGAACCCGGCCAGCGAGGCGCGGAACTCCCGCCACCGCTCGTGCCCGCTCACCTTGCCGATGATCGCCAGCGCCATCACGAAGCCGATCACGCCACGGCAGACGAGTTCTACTGAGGACATCGACACCTCCCGGGGGCCGGCCGGTGCGGGTGCACCGGCCGGCCGTCACGCACTCCGTCGGGTCAGCAGCTTCCGACGGCGTAGAGATAGGTGCAGGAGCTGGGGATACAGCCACAGTCACAGCTGTAGACCCGCGAGCAGTTGGCGTACCAGAGGGTGCCGCCACTGCAGATGTAGTAGTACGCATTCCCACAGGGGCCGGGGCAGATCGTGCAGGCCCCCGCCTCCTCCTGCGGGAGGAGCCGGCCGAGCAGCCGGCTACCGAGGTTGGTCAGAACTGTGGACATCGAGCTCCCTTCACTCACGCGCCCCGGCGTCGCGGGGCGCGGCCCAGATCGGTCTCGCATCCGGAAGCTTGGGCCGAGCGTAAGAGGCTCGTAACAATGCACAAAATCGTTAACGCCGGACAGTTGGACACCGGTCCCGCCGGGTCGCGTACGGTCTGCTACCCGGCGGCCGGCACCTCCGCCGAGCCGGCGCGGAAGGCGTCCACCCCGCCACCGGAACGGGACGTGCTCGCCGAGATGCCGCGGCCGGAGCCGGCCGAGGCCGCGGGCACCGTCGGGAGCCGTGCGGTCACGTCATGACGCCGTCCAGGCGCCCGGTCCATCCGTCCAGTGCAAGGCCGGGGTCGGTGGCCAGCACGCCGGCCAGCAGTGTCGCGTACACGTCGCGGAAGTCGACGGTGTGCTTGAGGTCGCCGTCGTCGAGGTCGGTCAGGCTGGGCTGCTCGCCGTGCAGGCCGCCGCGCACGCCGTCGCCCAGCAGGAAGACATCCGACGCGGTGCCGTGATCGGTGCCGTCGGAGGCGTTGGCCCGCACCCGCCGGCCGAACTCCGAGTAGACCGCGATCACGACGCCCCGGCCGGTCATCCGTTCCGCGAACGCGGCCAGCGGCCCGTCCAGCCGGGCCAGCTGCGCCCGCTGGGTGTCCTTGCTGTCGGCGTGCAGGTCGAACCCGCCCAGCGACACGGAGTAGACGCGGGTCGCCGCGCCCGCCTCGATGCACCGGGCCACCAGCGCGAGCTGCCGGTCCAGCGGGGGCGCGTCGCCGCCGGTCGCCGTGGCGGGCGCGTCGGGCTCGGTCTCGTCGCCGGCCGGCGCCCCGTCGTCGACCTGGGCCATCAGGTCCTGGACCCGCATCAGGTCGGCGAAGCAGGCCGCCGCGCGGGCCTGCGCCGCGGACTCGCCGGCCGCCGGGGTGCCGAACGCCGTCAGCACGCCGGGGCCGGCCGCCTTCGGCAGCGTCAACGTTCCGCCGGGCACGGTGGCGCCGGCGGAGGTGGCGCCGGCCAGCAGTGGAGGCAGCACCGGCTCGAACGACACCGCCAGGCGCGGATCGCCGCTCGTGGTGTCCAGCCAGCGGCCGAGCCACCCGGTGGTGCCCGGCCGGTCCGGCTGGGCGGTCTGCCAGATGTCCATCGACTGGAAGTGGCTGCGGTTCGGCCTCGGATAGCCGACCCCGCGGACGACCGCCAGCCGGCCGCTGCCGTACAGCCGGTGCAGGCCGGGCATTCCGGGGTTGAACGCGAGGCCGTCGCCCAGGTCGAGCAGTTCCTCCGCCGGGTACGTCATGCCGGGCCGGGCGGCCGCGTAGGCCGGATCCGCGTACGGGATGACCGTGTTCAAGCCGTCGTTGCCGCCGTACAGGGTGACCAGGACCAGAGTCTTCGCCAGCGGATCGCGCGCGGGCGCGGTGGCCAGCACGTCCCGCAGGCCGACCGCGGTGGCGCCGGCCGCCAGGGCCGCGCCGCCGGTGATCCCGCCGGCGATGAGCAGCCGGCGCCGGGTGAGGGTGTTCATGTCGGACTCCTGTCAGTGAACGGCGTACTCCGGGCTGGCCAGGCCGAGCGCCAGCAGCCGGCGGGGGTCGTCGACGTCGCGCAGCCCGGCGTACGTACGGTCGGTCCAGGTGTCGACGGCCAGCAGCGTGGCCAGCTGTTCGGCGCCGTCCAGACCCTCCGCCGCGGCCGGGGCGAGCGCGGCGAGCTGCTGACCGGCCCGCAGCCGGGCCACGGTGCCGGACGTGGTGAGCCAGGCGGTCCCCTCCGGCCAGCCGCCGACCGACGGCGGCGCGAACGGCACCTGACCCAGCGTCCGCAGCACCGCGGGCAGCCGCGCGCCGGTCCGCTCATCGACCGGAATCCCGAGCTGGCGGACCGCCCCGATGAGCCACTCCACCGGCTGTTTCACCAGCGTGCCCGCGGTCGCCGCGAACTCCGGCGCGCGGCACATCGCCCGGATCAGCGCGGTGGTGTCCCGGCCGGCCGCCAACACCGGCGACGGTACGGGCGACGTGGTCCCGGCGTAGCGGGCCCAGAGCCGGCCGGCCAGGAAGGGCACGTGCGCCTCGTGCCGGACGAGCAGGTCGGCGAAGGAGTCGACGTCGAAGGTGCCGGTCCGGCCGAGCAGCGTGACCGCGCCGTCGTCGTGCCGCTGCGGCACCAGGCGGGCGGTGCCGGAGCGGTGGTCCACCTGCCAGCCGGTGAGCACCCGCGCCGCCGCCTTGACGTCCGCCTCCGAGTAGGCGCCCAGCCCCAGGGTGAACAGCTCCATGACCTCGCGGGCCAGGTTCTCGTTCGGCGCCTTCCGGGTGTTCCGCTGCCCGTCCAGCCAGATGATCAGGGCGGGGTCGCGCAGCATCGCGCGGATGAGCGGGCCGGTGTCGCCGGCGCCGTACCGCCGGAAGGTCTGCTGCTGGGCCAGCATCAGGTGGGCGGAACGCACCTTGCGCGCGCTGGTCGCCCAGTGCCCGTGCCAGAAGAACGTCAGCTTCTCGGCCGATCCGCCGCCGGCCATCCGCGCCAGCCACCAGCGTGTCGCCGTCGCGACCTGCGCCCGCTGCTCCTGCCGGGCGCGCTGCCGCTGCTCCCGGGCGGCGCCGGCGTCGAGCATCGCGTACGGGTCGACGTCCAGCTCCGGCGGGCGCACCTCGGCGGCGGGCCGCAGCAGGCCGTCGAGTGTGGCCTCGTAGCCGGCCGCCGTGGCGGCGTCGATCTCGGCGGCGGTCGGCCCGAACGTAAGACGGCGGAGCAGATGGGAGATCGCACGACGGTCGGCCATGGCCGCACGCTAGGCCGCCGGTGTAAGGATCAGGTAAGCCTCACGTTCGGCCGGGGTACGGCAGCGTCATCGTGAACCTGGCACCGCCCTCGGGCGCATGGCCCGCCTCGATGGCGCCGTCCAGCCGGGCCACCAGGCGCGCGGCCAGGGCCAGGCCCAGCCCGCTGCCGGTCTTGCGCTCGTGCCGGTACCGCTGTTGCAGCGCACCGCGCTGGAACGCCACGGTGAGATCCTCGTCCGTGAAGCCGGGGCCGCCGTCGCGGACCTCCACCACGCCACCGGCCCCGCCGGCACGGACGGCGAGGATCAGCGGCGCACCGGCCGGCAGCACCCGCAGCGCGTTCTCGCACAGGCCGTCGATCACCTGCCGGAGCCGAGCCGGATCGGTCTCCACCGTGACCGGGCCGGCCGGTAGCTCCACGGAGAGCAGCGGGCCGTCCGGGCCGCAGCGCGGCGCCCACGCCTGCCCGGCCTGGGCGACGAGCTCGATCAGATCGACCGGCTGCGGGTGCACCGGCAGGTCCGCCGCCTCCAGCCGGGAAAGCACCAGCAGGTCCGAGATCAGCCGGTCCAGGCGGTCGGCCTCGGACCGCATGAGCGCACCGGCCGCGGGTACGCCGTCGGCCGCCAGCACACCGTCGGCCAGCGCCTCCGCGTACCCGCGGATGGTCGCCAGCGGGGTGCGCAGCTCGTGCGAGACGGACAGCAGGAACTCGCGCTCCCGGCCCTCGCTGATGTGCAGCGCGGCACCGAGCTGGTTGAGCGCCGTCGCCAGCTCCGCGGCCTCGGCCGGCGGCCGGACCGCCAGCCGCACCGAGCGATCTCCGGCCGACAGACGTGCCGCCGCCAGCGCCGCCTGCCGCAGCGGTCGGGCCACCACGTACGCCAGCAGCGCGCCCGCGCCGGCACCGCCGGCCAGACCGGCGAGCAGGGCGATCCACACCCCGCCCAGCACCCGCGCGTCGGCTCCGCGCACGGCCGCGCGGGTCAGCACCACGCCGCTGTCGTTGCCGCTGAGCGGGCGCCCGGAGATCAGCACCGGCTCGCCCGCGACGACGTCCCGCGTGTCCACCGCCTCGCCGGCCGCGATCCGCGCGATCACCCGCTCGGGCAGCCCCGGCCGGTCCGCGGCACCGCGCCGGACGAGGTAGACGGCGATACCCTGCTCGCGCAGCCGGGCGACGATCCGTTGCCGGGCCACCGGCCGCTCGGTGGCCAGCAACTCGACCGCCAGCGCGGACTTCTCCGCCAGATCGACGCGGGCCGCCTCGTCGGCGGAGCGCACGGCGAGGGGCAGCGCCACCAGCGCGGTGACGAGCACGCAGACCACCGCGGTGGCCGCGGTGACCAGGATGGCGCGGCCGACGAAGGTCCTAGGCATCGGCGGTGTAGCCGACGCCGCGGACCGTCCGGATCACGCCGGCCGCGTCGCCGAGCTTCGCGCGGACCTGGGCGACGTGCACGTCGACCGTGCGGGTGCCGTCGGGCGAGGCGTAGCCCCAGACCCCGGCCAGCAGTTCCTCGCGGGTGAACACCCGGCCGGGCCGGCGCAGCAGGTGACCGAGCAGGTCGAACTCGGTCTGCGTCAGCGACAGCGGGCGGCCGGCCACGGTCACCAGACGCCGCTGCGGGTCCAGCGCCACCGGCCCCAGCGTGCGGACCGCCGCGCCGTCGCCGGGCCCGGCCGCGCGCCGCACCAGCGCGCGCACCCGTGCGACCAGCTCGCGCGGGCTGAACGGCTTGGTCACGTAGTCGTCGCCGCCGAGTTCGAGCCCGAGGATTCGGTCGACCTCGTCGTTGCGGGCGGTCAGGAACACCACCGGCGTCCAGTCACCGTCCGCGCGCAGCCGCCGGCAGATGTCGGTGCCGTCCATCCCGGGCAGCGCGATGTCCAGCACGCAGGCCACCGGCCGCAGCCTCCGGGCGGCCGCCAGGCCGGCCGGGCCGTCCCGCTCCACGTGCACCCCGAAGCCGTCGCGGCTCAGGTAGAGCCGGACGAGGTCGGCGATCGGCCGCTCGTCCTCCACGACGAGGACCAGTCCCTTCCCGCTCACCGCCCCATTGTGCCGTCACGGACGCCGGCCGGACAGCCGGGCAACGACGGCACCCCGGCCGAGTGGCGGGTCGCGGATGGAGTGCGCCGCGCACGTGGCCGTGCACCTGCTCGCGGCCGGCCGGCGGACGCTCGCCCGGACGTTCGCCACCCGCGGCATCGACCGTTTCGCGGCGCCGGCCACCTGGCACACCGGCCCGCACGGTGTGCCACTGCTCGACCGCACGCTGGTCCGGCCGGCGTGCCGCGTCATCCGCCGCATCCCGGCCGGCGACCACGCCATCGTGCTGGCCACCCCGCTCACCGGCGCGACCCGGATCGCCGGGAACCGAACGGGTTCGCGGTACGACTACCCACGCGGAGACCGGCACGTGACGCGGGTCTCCGCCGACGCCACGGTGGTCGTGGGGAATCCGGGCGGGTCGGCTGCCCCCGCCCGGAGGCCGGCGCCACCGCGCCGGCGACACCCAAGACGAGGAAACGCCGATGTCCGTCACCCCCGAGGTCACCGCGCCCGCTCCGGCCTCGACCCCCGTCCCCCGCCGCGCCGGCGGCGGCTCCGCGTTCGGTGCGCTGCTGCTGCGACTGCACTTCTACGCCGGCATCATGATCGCGCCGTTCCTGGTGGTCGCGGCCGTCACCGGCCTGCTGTTCGTCTCCACGCCCACGCTCGACCGGATCGTCTACGCCGACGAACTGCTGGTCGACGAGGCCGGCGGTGACACCGTCCCGGTGTCGCAGCAGCTCGCCGCCGCACGGGCGGCACACCCCGAGGGCACCATCACCGGGGTACGGGTGAAGGGCGGCGAGTGGACGACCCACGTCGACTTCGCGATGCCGGAGCTGGCCGCGGCCGAGAAGGTGCACACCGTCTACGTGGACCCGTACACCGGGGCGGTGACCGGGCAGTTGACCACCCAGTTCGGCTGGACGCCGCTGCAGGCCTGGCTGGACGTGCTGCACCGCGACCTGCACCTCGGCACGGTCGGCAACCTCTACTCGGAGCTGGCCGCGAGCTGGCTGTGGGTGATCGCGCTGGGCGGCATCGTGCTCTGGTGGCGCCGCCGCCGTACCGTGCGGAAGCTCTTCGCTCCTGAACTGTCCGCCCGGAAGGGCGTGCGCCGGACCCGGGGCTGGCACGGCGCGGTCGGCGCGTGGCTGCTCGTCGGCCTGCTCGGCCTGTCCGCCACCGGGCTGACCTGGTCGAACTACGCCGGCGCGAACTTCGGCCTGCTGATCGACCAGATCAAGGGCGGCACACCGTACGTCTCGACCGCGCTCACCGGTGCCCCGCCCGGCGAGGCCGGCGGCCACCACGGCGGCGGCGCCGCACCGGCCACCGGCGCCGACCCGGACGGCATCGACACCGCGCTCGCGGTCGCCCGGGACAACGGCCTGGACGGGCCGGTCTCGATCATCCCGCCGGCCGACGCCGCCACGGCGTGGCAGGTCACGCAGATCGACACGCAGTTCCCGGAGCGGTTGGACAGCGTCGCGGTCGACCCCACCACGAGCACGGTCACCGACCGGGTCGACTTCGCCGACTGGCCGGTCACCGCCAAGCTCACCAACTGGGGCATCAACGCCCACATGGGACTGCTGTTCGGGTTGGCCAACCAGATCCTGCTGGCCGCGCTCGCGATCGGCCTGCTCTGCGTCATCCTCTGGGGCTACCGCATGTGGTGGCAGCGCCGGCCCACCCGCGACGGCCGTCGCGCGCTGGTCGGCACCGCCCCGGCCCGGGTGGACTGGCGAGCGGTCCCGGCCTGGGCGATCGTGGCCGGCATCCTGGTGGTGTTCGCGATCGGCTGGGCGCTGCCGCTGTTCGGCATCCCGCTCGCCGCGTTCATCGTCGTCGACGCGATCGTGACCACGGTCCGCGAGCGTCGCGGCGGCCCGGTGGGTGGCTGAGCCGCCTCCTACCAGGACGCCTTGCGTACCCCCGGAAGCTCGCCGCGCAGAGCCAGCTCGCGGAACCGGACCCGGGACAGCCCGAAACGGCTGAGCACGCCGCGCGGCCGGCCGTCGATCTGGTCGCGGTCGCGCCGCCGGCTCGGGCTGGAGTCGCGCGGCAACGACGCGAGGGTACGCACGGCGGCCGCGCGCACGCCCGGGTCGGTGTCCGGCGCGGAGATCGCCCGCTTCAGCGCGGCGCGCCGCTCCGCGTAGCGCGCGACCAGCGCGGCCCGGCGCCTCTCCCGCTCGATGAGACCGCGGCGGGCCATCAGCGCTCCTCGCGGAAGTCGACGTGCCGGCGCGCCATCGGGTCGTACTTGCGCAGGACCAGCCGGTCCGGGTCGTTACGCCGGTTCTTGCGGGTCACGTACGTGTAGCCGGTCCCCGCGGTGCTGCGCAGTTTGATCACGGGGCGGACCTCATTGCTCCTGGCCATCAGAGCCGCACTCCCCTGGCGCGCAACCGGGCGACGACCGAGTCGATGCCGTCCCGGTCGATGATCTTCAGCCCGGTGGTGCTGACGGTCAGGCGGACGGTGGTGCCGTCCGCGAGCCGGAAGCGGCGGCGCTGCACGTTGGGAATCCAGCGGCGCCGGGTGCGGCGGTGGGAGTGCGACACGGCGTTGCCGAAGCTCGGCTTCGCGCCGGTCACGTCACAGATGGAGGACACGACCCGACTCTAAACGAAAATCGTTGTCATTATCAACTCGATGCGCCAGGATGGCCGGATGAGTGCCGATCCGATCACCTCCGTCGCCTCCCCGGCCGTGGACCACCGGCCCGCCGTCACCGTGCTGTCCGGCTTCTCCGCCGGGGCCGTCCAGGCCGCGACCCGCGCCCTGCTCGTCGCGGACGACAGCCTCGTCGCGATCCGCCATGACCTCACCGGGCTGCGGCACGGGCTGGTCGGCCGTACGGTCGAGACCGCCGCCGCGGTCCTCGAGCACACCGCGGTCGACCTGGCGCACGGCTGCGTGTCCTGCACGCTGCGCGAGGACGTGCTGCCCACGCTGGTCCGGCTGGCCCGCGAGCGCCCCGGCCGCGATCTGCTGCTGGCCCTCCCGCCCGCGGTCGAGCCCGAGACCGTCGCGTCGGCCTGCGCGCACACCCTGGTCGACGGCGCGCCGGTGACCGGCAGCGTGCGGTTCGACAGCTACGTCGCCGTCGTGGACGCGGACCGCTTCCTGGACGACCTGGCCAGCCCGGACGACCTGCGCGACCGCGGCCTGCACGCGGCCGACGACGACCATCGGGCGGTCGCCGAGGTGGTCGCGCACCAGGTCGAGTTCAGCGACACCGTCATCCTCTGGAGCCGCCCCGGCACCGACGCGCTGGAACTCGACCGGCTCGACGCGCTCGTGCACCGCCTCGCCCCGTGGGCGGTCCGCGTCCCCACCGGCACCGCACCGAGCCTGGACTGCACCGGGCTGGCCGCGCGCGTCCGCCGCACCGGGCGCCACGACCCGCGGCGCCCCGGCGTACTCGGGCTCGCGCTCGAGGGCCGTCCGATCGCCGTGCACGACCCCGACGGCGGCCACGGCGTCACGTCCATCGCCTTCGATGCCCGCCGGCCGTTCCACCCGAGGCGGCTGCACGACGCGCTGGAGGAGCTGACCGAGCATGCGCTGCGCGGGCGCGGCCAGCTCTGGATCGCCAGCCAGCCCGACGTGGCGGTGGCGTTCGAGTTCGCCGGCGGCGGCGTCAGCCTGGGCAGCCTCGGCTACTGGCTGGCCGCCCTGCCCGCCGGCCGGTGGACCGAGACCAGCGACGACCGGCGCCTCGCCGCCGACCTCGACTGGGACCCGTACTACGGCGACCGGCGCACCGCGCTCGCGCTGATCGGCCTGCACCTCGACCACGACGCCGTCACCGCGCTGCTGCACCGCTGCCTGCTCACCGACGCGGAACTGGCCGACGGATTCGACACCTGGCACGACCTGGACGACCCGTTCGCCGACTGCTTCCCGTTGACCGGCGACGATTGAGCCTTGACTCCTCGACCGCTGCGCCGGGTGCCGACCTGGGCGGCGGGCGCTCGGCGCCGGCGACCGCACCCGGTTCGTCGTCGTCGCCTACCGGAGCGGCTTCGCCCGCCCCGGTAGGTGGCCGCCGGCGTCACACGCCCGCCGTCGACCGGATCCAGTCGCGGTGGGCGGCGATGCTCGAGTAGACGGTGATTCCGCGGGGGTCGTCGCCGTCGTGGTCGAGCATCGACGCGACGCCGACCTGTTCGCCCTCGTGGAACTGGGGGCCGCCGGAGTCGCCCGGCATGGCGGCGCCGGTCCGGCCCTGGTTAACGAGGGCTCTGCCGCCGAACATGTCCGTACGGCCGTCCGCCGGCATCACCGTCACCTCGGCGACCTTCAGCCGCGGCGCGGGCGGTCCACCCGGGGTCTCCCGTCCCCAGCCGTAGATTCTGTCGATCTCACCCGGGTCCGGGTCGGTGCCGGCGAGCCTCGCGTACCCGGTGCGCACCGGGCGGGACAGGTGGAGCAGGGCTACGTCGGAGTCGATCAAGGGGTGCTTCTCGTCGACGCGGACATCCGTACCGGCTCCGAATTCGTTGTTTCCGATCTTGACCCGCATCTCGTCGTCCGGGTCGACGCAGTGCCGGGCGGTGAGCACCCATCGGGGCGCGATGACGGTGCCGCCGCAGACGAAGCCGTCCGCCACGCGGCCCGGCTCCTCCGTGTAGACCTGCGCGGCCCAGGGGGCCCGGGCGGAGACGACGCCGCCCACGATGGCCTGAGCCTCCGCGGGGGCCAGGACGACCGCTGTCAGGACGCATGTCACGGCCAGAACGCGCATGGGGAATCCCTTCCGGTGACGAGGATGTCCCACTCAACCTGCCCGGCCGATGTCCCGGTGCGGTCCGGCCCGGGTCCCGGTCCCGTCGCAGGAAGCGCGCGTCAGCTCGACCAGGCGCTCGGGGCCGGCTCGCGGGTGGAGGGCAGTCCGGTGTGGGCCGCCCACTCCCGCATCCACTGCGGCAGCACCCGATCCTCCGGGGCCGGGTCCGCCCAGGTGAGGACCTCCTCCATGGGTACGACCCCGGCGCCGCGCCGGATGAAGCGCATCCGGACGGCCGCCTCCGCGTAGATCTCCCCGTCGACCGTGAAGCGCTGCTCGAAGTAGACCGCCCGCTCGTCCACGCCGGCGATCCGCGTCTCGACCGTGAAGGTGTCGCCGAGGTTCAGCGACTTGCGGTACGTGATCGTCTGATTCGCCACCACCGCCTGGACCCGCTCCCGCCGGGACCGGTCCCAGATGCCGGACCGGATCACCAGGTCCATCCGGCCCAGGTCGAGGAACGACAGGTAGGCGCTGTTGGTCATGTGCAGGTAGATGTCGAGATCGCGCGGGCGCACCGTGTAGGTCCGGCGGCTCACGTGCCAGGCGCTGAGCCGGCCCCGCCGCTTCGCCGTCGCCAGCAGCCAGAAGAGACGCACGAACATGTTCATTACAAGCCTCGCTTCGACGGACCTCTCCTTGACACTGTCAAGGAGGGCCAGTATCCGATCATCACGTTGACAGTGTCAAGGGCGGGACGCGACACTCAGACGTGGCATCTACCGAGGATTCGGCGGCCGAACCGCGTACCGACGGCCGTGCGGCTCTGATGAAGGCGGCCTGGCAGGAACTCGCCGAACACGGCACCGCCGGGCTCAGCCTGCGCGCCGTGGCGCGTCGCGCCGGGGTGTCCCACGCCGCCCCCAAGCACCACTTCGCCGACCGGGCCGGCCTGCTGACCGCGCTCGCGGTCGAGGGGTACGCCGCCCTGGTCGAACGATTCCGCACGGTGCTCGACCCGCTCAGCGACCCGGTAGAGATCATCGAGGCCCTCGGCCGCACCTACCTCGACTTCGGCCTGACCCGGCCCGACATGTTCGAGGTCATGTACGGCACCGAGCCGCTGCGCGCCGACGACCCCGAGTTGGCGGCGGCCCGGGCATACGTCATGAGTCTGCTCAGCGGCGCCGTCGCCGGTGTGCGCGCCGACCGTTCCGCCGACGGCGGCCGGCCGATCACCGACCCGTCGCTGATGACCTGGGCATTCATCCACGGCCTGACCCAGATCGCCCGCGACGGCTCGCTGCGGCGCGTCACCGGCAGCCCCGGCCCGGCCGAGACCGCCGCCCGCGCCCACCACCTCATCGCCACCTTCATCGCCTGGCTGCGCCTGGCGGAACACCGCGCCTGACCTGCGGCCCGGTCCGGCCGGCGCCGGTGCGTCCGGTGGGTCGGAAGCGATGAAGCACGGGCAGTGACCTCCACGCGTCGGAGCGAGGTCGTGTTGCCCAGATATTGACGGGCCGCTTCATCGAGGTAACAATCCCTCAGAGAGCGCTCTCTCGTCCGTACCCCCCGGTCCCGCCGTACGTCTGTCTCACGGACACGCGGCAACCCGTCGACAGGCAGGAATATGACTCCTCCGACAGTGACTTCGCCACCGCCGCACAAGCGCCGACGCCGTGGGCTGGTGGTGCTCAGCGCCGCCCTGTCCGCGGTCGTCGGCATCAGCGTCGCCTCGGTCACCCTGAACGCCAACGCCGCGGAGACCCCGCTGTCGCAGGGTAAGCCGGCCACCTCCTCGTCCGTCGAGGCCGGTTTCAACGCGTCCGCCGCGGTCGACGGTGACACCGGTACCCGCTGGTCCAGCGCGTTCGCCGACCCGCAGTGGCTTCAGGTCGACCTGGGCAGCACCCAGACGATCAGCCGCGTCGTGCTGAACTGGGAGGCCGCGTACGCCTCCGCGTTCACCATCCAGACCTCGCCGAACGGCACCACCTGGACCGACATCACCCCGGTCACCGCGGGCCAGGCCGGCGTACAGACCCTGACCGTGACCGGCAGCGGCCGGTACGTACGGATGAACGGCACCACGCGGGCCACCCCGTACGGCTACTCGCTCTGGGAGTTCCAGGTGTTCGGCGCCGGCGCGAACCCGACGACGCCGCCGCCCACCACGAGCCTGCCCACCTCCGACACCCCGGACTTCGGCCCGAACGTGCGGATCTTCGACCAGTCCACGTCCGCGGCGACCATCCAGTCCGCGGTGGACCAGGCGTTCAACGCGCAGCTGCGCAGCCCGACCGCGCAGTTCGGGCCCCAGCGGCACGTGTTCCTCTTCAAGCCCGGTACGTACGGGCGGGTCTGGGCCAACGTCGGGTTCTACACCACGGTCGCCGGTCTGGGCCTCAACCCCGACGACGTGACGATCAACGGCGCGGTCAACGTCGACTCCGGCTGGAACTACGGAGACGAGTCCAACGCGACCCAGAACTTCTGGCGCAGCGTGGAGAACCTGTCCATCGTGCCCGAGGGCGGCACCAACCGGTGGGCCGTCTCCCAGGCCGCCCCGATGCGCCGCGTGCACATCAAGGGCAACCTGACCCTCGCGCCGTCCAACCAGGACGTCGGGCAGGGCTACTCCAGCGGCGGCTACCTGGCCGACTCCGTCGTCGACGGCGTCGTCTCCTCCGGCTCCCAGCAGCAGTGGTACACCCGCGACAGCCGGATCTCCCGCTGGGACGGCGGCGTGTGGAACATGGTCTACTCCGGCGTCCAGGGCGCCCCGGCCAACGCGTTCCCGAACCCGCCGCACACCACGCTGGCGACCACGCCGGTCACCCGGGAGAAGCCGTACCTCTACGTCGACAACGCCGGGCTCTACCGCGTGTTCGTCCCCGCCCTGCGGCGCAACTCCGCCGGCGCGACCTGGCCGAACACGCCCGGCACCTCGATCCCGATGCGCGAGTTCTACGTCGCCAAGCCCGGTGACAGCGCCGCGCGGATCAACGCCGCCCTGGCGCAGGGCCTGAACCTGTTCTTCACGCCCGGCACGTACACCATCGACCAGACCCTCCGGGTCACCCGGCCGAACACCGTGGTGACCGGCATCGGCTACCCGACGCTGATCCCGAGCAACGGGGTCGAGGCGCTCAACGTCGCGGACGTCGACGGCGTGAAGGTCAGCGGCCTGACGTTCGACGCCGGCACCACGAACAGCCCGACGCTGATGAGCGTCGGACAGCCCGGCGTCCACACCGACCACGCGGCGAACCCGATCAGCGTGCAGGACGTCTTCTTCCGCATCGGCAGCAGCGTCCAGGGCAAGGCGACCACCACGCTCGCCGTGCACAGCGACGACACGATCATCGACCACATCTGGGCGTGGCGGGCCGACCACGGCGGCGCACCGACCGGCTGGACGGTCAACACCGGTGACACCGGCCTGATCGTCAACGGCGACGACGTGCTCGCCACCGGCCTGTTCGTCGAGCACTACCAGAAGTACGAGGTGATCTGGAACGGCAACCGGGGGAAGACGATCTTCTTCCAGAACGAGAAGCCGTACGACGTGCCGAACCAGGCCGCGTGGATCGGCCCGCGGGGCAACGGCTACGCCGCCTACAAGGTCGCCGACAACGTCACCGACCACCAGCTCTGGGGCGGCGGCTCGTACGCCTACTTCAACGTCAACCCCAGCGTCCGGGTGGACCGCGCCTTCGAGGTGCCCAACCGGCCCGGCGTCCAGCTGCGCAGCATCCTGACCGTCTCGCTCGGCGACGTCGGCACCATCGCCAACGTCGTCAACGACACCGGCGGCGCCGTCCCCAACCCGGCCGGCAACACCACGCCCCGCCAGGTCGTGGCCTACCCCTGATCCGCGTAGTACCGAGCTGAACCCGGCGGCCACCGGTGCGATCCCGCACCGGTGGTCGCTTCCGTCACACCGGTCGGTGGACCGGGTCGAGGCGGGGCTCGACGACCGCGCGGCCACGGCCGCGGACTTCCTGCTTCGGCGCCGGCCCACCGGGCTGGCTATGGTGCTCGCATGGTGATCAGACCGTCCGCCGCCGTGGCCGCCGCCTTTCTCGCCGACGGGCCGGCCGACGACGTCGACCTCGGCCTGTTCGGACAGTTCGCCGGGTCCTGGGTCCTGGACTGCACGGAGTACGAACTCGACGGCTCGACGAGCGTCCGCCGGGGCGAGTGGCACTTCGGGTACGCGCTGGGCGGGCGGGCGACCACCGATGTCTGGATTCTGCCCGGGGTCGAACACGGTGTCAGCGTGCGGTTCCCCGATCCCGCGGCCGGCCCGGGCGTGTGGCGCTCGACCTGGGTCGGACCGGGCCGGCGCCGGGCGCACACGTTCCTGGCCGCTCGCGCCGGGGACGAGATCGTGCTCGACGGCGGCGATCTGCGCTGGACCTTCTCCGACATCGAAACCGGCACGTTCCGCTGGCGGAACGAGGCGCGGCGGCCCGACGGCACCTGGCGGCTGCAGCAGACGTTCGAGGTCTGGCGGCAGGCCTGACCGGCGGGCGCCGCTACGGCTCCGGCGCCGCGCCGTGGGCTGAGAGCCGATCGCCGTGGGGCGCCGGGCCGCCGAGCCCCTGGGCCGGCGCCGGGCATCGCCGGCCGCCGCATTCGCGGGCCGGCGGCAACGTCGCCAGCGGCCTGACCGAAGCCCTCACCCCCCGCTGACCTCGCGCCCCGCCGCCGGCCGCGGCTATCGTGATCGGCCGCCCCGGCGGGTGGCGCCGACTCGGCTCCCCGCGGAGAAGGCGGCGGCACCGGACGGCTTCTGCGCGGCCGGCGGGGCCTCGCTCGCGCTGCCCGTCGCCCGGGAACGGGCCTTGCGGCGCGGGCCGGCCGCCGCGGCGGCGGACGATCGGGAGCGGGTCCGGCCGGCCGCCCTGGCGGGCTCGGCGGCGGCCTCGGCCGGCGGGGCGACCAGCGTCCGGGGGCCGGGGACGAGCTGATGGAGGAACGGGTCGCCGGGCCGCAGGCGCGTGGTCGTGGCGGTGATGCCGGCCTTACGGGCGAGGTGGCGGACGTCGTCGACCTGGTCGTCGGTCATGAGCGTGACGACCATGCCGGTCGCGCCCGCCCGGGCGGTCCGGCCGGAACGGTGCAGATATGCCTTGTACTCGGCCGGCGGGTCGGCGTGGATGACCAGCGCGACGTCGTCGACGTGGATGCCACGCGCCGCGATGTCGGTCGCCACCAGCGTGCTGGCGGTGCCGGCGGCGAACGCGGTGAGGTTGCGGCTGCGCGCGTTCTGCCCCAGGTTGCCGTGCAGCTCTATGGCGGACACGCCCGCCTGGACGAGCTGGCGGGTGAGCGTCTTCGCCCGCCGCTTGGTCCGGGCGAAGACCAGCGTACGGCCCGGGGCCGCGGCCAGGTCGACCAGCACGGTCAGCATGTCCCGCTGGCCGATGTGCAGCATGTGGTGCGGCACGGCGACCGGCGCCGCCACGACGTCGACGCTGTGCGTGACCGGGTCGGTGAGGTATCGCCGGACCAGGACGTCGACGCCGGCGTCCAGCGTGGCCGAGAAGAGCAGCCGCTGAGCACGACGCGGGGTCTGGTCGAGCAACCGCCGGACGGCCGGCAGGAAGCCGAGGTCGGCCATGTGGTCCGCCTCGTCGAGCACGGTGATCTCCACCGCGTCGAGGTTGACGTGCCCGCCGTCGACCAGGTCGAGCAGCCGGCCCGGGCAGGCGACGAGGACGTCGACGCCGGCCCGGAGCCCGGCGATCTGACGGCTCGCGCTCACGCCACCGAACACGGTGAGTGTGCGCAGCGACACGGCCGCCGCCAGGGGCGCGATCGACGCCTCGATCTGTGCGGCGAGCTCGCGGGTCGGCGCCAGGATCAGGGCCCGGGGCCGTCCCTGGCGACGCGGCGCGGGCCGCGCGATCAGGCGGGCCAGCAGCGGCACCGAGAAGGCATAGGTCTTGCCCGACCCGGTGCGCCCGCGGCCGAGGACGTCACGTCCGGCCAGCGCGTCCGGCAGCGTCGCGGCCTGGATCGGGAACGGGGTGGTGACGCCGTTCGCGGCCAGCGCCGCGACGATCGGGGCGGGCACACCGAGCCCGCTGAACGTGGTGGGGGAAGCGGTTGATCGAGGGCGGCGTGCCGCCATGC
The DNA here is from genome assembly GCF_031458235.1 of Catenuloplanes atrovinosus. Taxonomy (NCBI): domain Bacteria; kingdom Bacillati; phylum Actinomycetota; class Actinomycetes; order Micromonosporales; family Micromonosporaceae; genus Catenuloplanes; species Catenuloplanes atrovinosus. The sequence goes on from NZ_JAVDYB010000001.1 coordinate 4,316,607, forward strand.
AGTCTCCGAACGTGGAAGGGCGCGCTGCCCGGCACCGGCCGGCGGCCGGGTGCGCAGGAGCCGCGGTCGAGCGCGGCGGGGCAGAACAGTGAAACCGTACGCCCCAATGTACCCGAGCAGTGCCGGGGCACCTCGCGCTCGCCACGTATCAGCGGCTCATGAGCGAGCCGCGGGCCGGCCTGGCCACCGTCCACGCCGCGGCCGCCGCCGGCGAGCCGCACGGCAAGACCGTCGTCGTCGCCCGGCACCCCGAACTCCGCACCCCTGAGCCGGTCCCCGGTCCGCGCACCGGCGCGGCATTGTGCCGGGGAGCGGATATGCCGTTCGGCGACTACAACTTTCGACAGATGCGGATTTGGGCGAATTTCGGCACGGTGAGATCGGCCTGACCGGGGCAGCTCGACGCGGGGGAACCGGAGCGATGCTCCGACCGGTCGGAAAACTCCACGAGAAAGGCACGACATGCTGTCACGACGACACCTGCTCGCGGGCGCGACGGGGGCGGGCGCGCTCGCCCTGGCCGCCGCCGCGGGCGCGAACGCCTTCGCCGGCGAGACCACGGGCGCGGGCAAGGGCGGTGCGCGGCGCCTGCCGACCACGCTCGCCAACCGGCGGACGCGGATCGAGAGCCGGTCGCGGACCGACGTCGCCGACTTCACCCTCACCCACCTGTCGGTCGTCTCGTCGGCGGCCACGGGGGTCCGGCTGCGTACCGGCTCGGGGTGGGGAGAATGGATCGACCTCGCGGCGGCCTCCTGCGGGCGCACCCGGGACGACAAGGCCGGGTCCGGCCGCCGTCGCTCACTGGTGCTGGCCCGCGACGTCACCGGCTACGAGGTGCAGACCGGTGACGGCAGCGCCGTCGCGGTCACCGAGCTGAACACCGTCGACGGTCCCGCCGGTCCGGTCGCCGGCACGAAGACGCGGCAGCTGCGTACCCGCGGCGGCCAGTGCGACGTGCCGGCGTATCTGTCCCGGGCGGCGTGGGGCGCGGACGAGTCGCTGCGCTTCAGCGCCGACGGCACCGAGTCGTGGCCGGCGGAGTTCGCCCCGGTCCAGACGCTGACGGTCCACCACACCGGGGTCTACGAGCACAACGACGACCCGGATCCGGCCGCCACCGTGCGCGCCGTCTACTACGACGACTGCGTGATCGACGACTTCGGCGACGTCGGATACCAGCTCCTCATCGACCGCGACGGCGCCGTCTACGAGGGCCGCGTCTCCGGCGACGACGGCTTCCCGGTCTACAACCGCGAGCTGAACATGGTTACCGCTGGGCACACCCGCGCATGCAACATCGGCAACATCGGCGTGGTGCTGCTCGGTCGCTTCACCTCCGCCCAGCCCACCGCCGCGGCCCGCGAGTCCCTGGTCAAGGTGCTCGCGCTGCTGTCGAAGGTCTCCGGCCTCGACCCGGCCGGCACGACCACCTACGTGAACACGGTCAGCGGCGTCACCGGCCAGGTGCCCGTGATCCAGGGACACCGCGACTGGGCGCCGTTTCACCCGGATAACAACACCGAGTGCCCCGGCGACGCGTTCGGTCCCACGCTGGAGTCGATCCGCCGGGACGTCGCGGCTCTGGCCTGACCGGCACGGGACGGTGACCGGAGGTTCTCCGGTCACCGTCCCACGCCGGCCGGAGAACGTCCCTTCCCCCGGATGGCGCACGTACCAGGGGGCGAAGGACTTCGATGCGGGACATACTCGGGGGATGTCCGAGCGACCGTTCCGATTCGGTGTGGCGCTGACCGGCGTCGTGTCGCGTACCGCATGGCTGGAGAAGGTGCGGCGTGCGGCAGATCTCGGTTATGACGTGCTGCAGATCCCCGATCATCTCGGGTTCACCGCGCCGTTCCCGGCCCTGGTGGCCGCCGCGGAGGCGACCGGCACGATGCGGCTGGGCACCTTCGTGCTCAACGCCGCGCTCTACCGCCCGTGGGTGCTGGCCCGGGACGTGGCCGACACGTGGCGGCTCACCGGCGGGCGCTTCGAGCTGGGCCTGGGCACCGGCTACATGGAGCACGAGTTCGCCGCGGCCGGGCTGCCGTTCGGCTCCGGCGCCGAGCGGCTGGCCTACCTGGCCCACACGCTCCGGGAGGTACGCGGGCGGCTGGCCGCCGAGCCGGACCGGCCGGACCCGCCGGTGATGCTGGCCGGTGCCGGGCGGCGGCTGCTGCAGTTGGCCGGCCGGGAGGCGGACATCGTCGGCTTCTCCGTCCAGGCGGCGGTGACCCCGGGCGTGGAGCCGGAGCGCGCCCTCGCCGACCGGATCGCCGTGGTCCGCGCCGCCGCCGGCGATCGCTTCGCCGGCCTGGAGCTGAACATGATCGTCGGCGCGGTCGGGCGTAGCACCGCGGAGTCGGACCTGACCATCGCCCGGGCCGCGACCGGCCTGCCCGACGAGGAACTGCTCGGACTGCCGAGCGTGCTGTGCGGCCCGGAACAGGTGATCGCCGACCGGCTGCGGCGCTACCGGGACGAGTTCGGCATCTCCTACTACGGCGTGCTGGAGCCGCACATGACCGCGTTCGCCCGGGTCATCCCGCTGCTGCGCTGACCGGTGCGTACGTGCTGCTGTAGACGACGACGCGCAGATCACCCGGGTTGAGGGTCATCACGTCCAGGTCCAGGTCGAGGTGGCCGTGCACCCGGCTCGGCACGCGGATCCGGTCCGCGTGCCCGCCCGGGGCGGGCGGCGCGTCCCAGAGCTGGACGAAGTCCCCGCTCAGCCGGCGCAGGTCGGTGATCATCGACGACAGCTCGGCGTCGGCCGGGTAACGGCGGGCCGCCTCGCGCAGTTCGGCCACGACGGTGGCGCGGAACCCCGCCAGCCGATCGGGCACCTGGAACACCGAGGGTCCCGCCTCGGTGAACGCGCGCCACACCACGTTCCGGCCGCGGCCCGGCGTCTCCGGAACGGTGCACACGTCCGAGTGCCACAGCTCGTTGGCGGCCAGCACCGTCCAGCTCGCGTCGCAGACGCAGACCGCGACCTCGGTCAGCCGTGCCAGCATCCGATGCGCCGGCTCGGTGATCTCGCGCGGGACCATGCCGTCCGGCTCCGGCGGCGCCGCGAATCCGGCGAGTGCCCGCAGCCGGTCGTGCTCCCCCGGGGCCAGCCGCAGCGCCCGCGCGATCGCGTCGACCACGCCCGGTGACGGCCGACGACGCCCCTGCTCCAGCCGCTTCACATGCTCCTCGGACACGCCCACGACGCCGGCGAGCTCGTCCCGGCGCAGCCCGGGCACGCGCCGGACGGCGGGCAACGAGGCCGGCACCCCGACCTCACCCGGCGAGAACCGCTGCCGCAGGGTTCGCAGCGCGGTCCCGAAGTCGTCCTGCCCCTGCATGAGCCCATTCTGTCAGCCGCACACGAGCTCAACCCCGATGGCATGGGTACGCCTGCGCGCTCCGCCGCAGGTGACGCTCGCCGGTGCTGTTGCTGCTGGTGCCGTGTGTGCCGTTCGGGAACCGCGCGCGGTCAGAGGCGGGCGCGGGTCTCCGCCGGGAGGCCGAGCAGGAAGTCGGCGAAGGAGCGCGGCGGCGTACCCGTGATGTCCTGGACCGTCGTGGTGGTGCGGTCCTCGGCGCCGCCGGCGATCGCCTCGTCCAGGGCGGCGAGCAGGTCGGCGAACGGCGCCGGGATGCCGCGCCGCCGGTGACGCGCGGACAGTTCGGCCGGGCTGACCCGCCGGTGCCGGATCCGGCGGCCGGTCACGCCGCTGAGCATGGCCGCGACGTCGTCGAAGCTCAGCGGCGCCGGGCCGGTCAGCACCACGTCCCGCCCGGCCGGGACCGCGCCGGTGAGGAAGCGGGCGGCGACCGCGGCGATGTCGTCCGGGTCGATGAACGGGACGCGACCGTCACCGGTCGCGCTGACGATCTCGTCGTGGCGGCGTACCGAGTCGGCGTGCAGGTGGTCGAGGACGAAGTTGCTGGCGAACCAGCTCGGCCGCAGCACCGCCCACTCCGGCACGTGCGCCGCCAGACTCGCGCCGGCCGCACCGAGACCCGGACCACCCAGCGGTACGGCCGAGGAGCCCAGCAGCACCATCCGCCGCACCCGGCACCGGCGCGCCTCCGCGAGGAACGGCGCGACCACCGGCATCGGGTCCGCGACGCCGGGCGGCAGCACGAGATAGACGCCGTCCACGTCGGTCAGTGCCGGGCGGTGGGTCGCCGGATCGGCCCAGTCGAACCGCACGTCCGCCCGCGCGGACCGGCCCGCCCGGCGAACCGGGGTGCCGTGCGCCTCCAGCCGGCGGGCGAGGCGGCTGCCGGTGGTGCCGGAGGCGGCCGTGACCAGCACGGTCATGCGGACAGCTCCGCCATCAGCATCGGGTTCCAGTAGTCGCGGTAGTGCCGGATGCGGCCGTCGACAATGGTGAGCACCGCGACGTACCGGGCGGTGTAGGGAGCGCCGGTGGCGACGACCCGGCCGCTGGCGGCCAACTCGGCGACGATCACCCGCGGGTCCGCGGTCTCGTGCACCACGACGTCGTGGATGCGCTGGATGTCGAGCCAGTCGGTGTAGCCGTCCAGGTACGCCTCGACGGCGGCCCGGCCGTCGAGCCGCTGCGGGCGGCCGGGCGGCGCGAACGGGAACTCCATCACCGCGTCGTCGGCGTAGAGCGCGGTGAACGCGGCCATGTCGTGGGCGAGCAGCGCGTCGGTGGCACGCCGGAAGACGGCCACGGGGGTGTCGGTCACGAGTCCTCCACTAGACTGCGGACTGTCGGTCCGTTTCACCGTAGCGGACTATCGGTCCGTTTGGGAAGGCGGGTGTCGTGCGAGCGGACAAGGCACGCAACCGGGAGGCCGTGCTGGCCGCCGCGGAACAGCTCTTCGCGCGGGCCACCGACCCGGACGAGGTCTCCATGGACGCCGTCGCGGCGGCCGCCGGCGTCGGCAAGGGCACCATCTTCCGCGGCTTCGGCGATCGCCGCGGACTGATCCAGGCCCTCTACGACGAGCAGGTCGCCCGCGAACTGGCCGCCGACCCGGCGGAGTCGGCCGCCGAGCTGCTGACCCGGGTGTGGACGTTCAAGCACCGCCACCGCGGCCTTACGCTCGCCCTGGAACGGGAGGGACACGGCAGCCCGTACGCCAACGCCGCCTACGCCCGCCTGCACGCCGAGCTGACCGCCCACGTCACCCGGGCACGCGGCCCGGCGGACGCGCCCTTCCTCGCGCACGCACTGCTCGCCGCCGTCCGCAGCGACCTGGTGGAACACCTCCGCACCCACCCGGACGTCGACCCGATCGCCGGTCTGCACGCCCTGACCCACCACATCCTCGGCACCGCCCCGGACCACCCGAGATCCGAGGCCGGCCGAACGTCCCGGCCCGTGTCGCACTGATCACCGGCGATATCTCCTACGAAGCAGAGGACGGGTACGCGAGTGAGCCGCAGACGTCTGATAGCCGCGGCGGTCGCCATGGCGGCCATCGGTGGGGTCTGGGCCGCATGGCGAGCCGCGCCGTTCGCCCCGTCGATGGAAGCCGAGCGCGTCTATCGCCGATGCCCCGAGCCGCCGGCGACCTCCGGGACCGGACCCATGCCCGAGCCGTCGGCCACCTCCGGGACCGGGCCCATGGTCGCGGAGGCCTCGTACCGCGAACTGCAACTGTGCGCGCTGGGACGGACGCCCGCCGAACGAAGCGAGTCGCCGCGTCTGCGCCCGGAGGACGCGCGCGACCTCCTCACTCGCCTGAACGCGCTGCCCACCGAGCCGCCGGGGCCGGGCTGTGACGGCGTCCCGGCGTCTCCCACGCACCTGCTGGTCCTCAGGGACGGCGCGCGGTCCGTCGTCGTCTCCCTCGACACCGGCCCGTGCGACACGGTCCTGCACTCAACCGGCGTCCGATACGGTGCCGGCGAGATCCATCGCCTCGCCGAGGAGCTGATCGCCGAATATCGGTGACGCGCCGGCTAACGATGGGCCGTCACCCGGTCGGCGAGGGGGAGGCGGACGGTGAAGAGGGCGCCGGTGCCGGGGTTGGCGGCGGCGGTGATGGTGCCGCCGTGTTTCTCCACCACGTCGCGGACCAGGGCGAGGCCGAGGCCGAAGCCGGTGGTCGTGCCGCCGTGGTGGAAGCGGTGGAAGATGCGCTCGGTGTCGGCCGGGTCGAGGCCGATGCCGGTGTCGGCGACCGTGAGCTCGGCCGTGTCGGTGGCGGTGCGGGTGGTCACGGTGATCGTGCCGCCCGGCGGGGTGTGCGCGAGGGCGTTGCCGATGAGTTCGCCGATGACGCGGCGCAGCGCGGAGGCGATGCCGGGCACGATCAGCGGGCCGGGGTCGCCGGCGGCGGTGAGCGTGATGCCGCGGGCGGCGGCACGGTCGGTGTCCAGGGTGACCGTGTCGCGGGCGATGGCGGCGAGGTCGACGTCGTCCGGCAGGCGGGTGCCGAGCTGCGCGGAGAGCAGCAGGTCGTCGACGATCTCGCCGAGCAGCCGGGTATTGCCGATCAGGCGGTCCAGGTCGGTACGGTGCTCCGGCGGGATCGACGCGCGGCGGGCCAGCAGCTGGGCGCGGGTGTGCACGCGGGCGATCGGGGTGCGCAGTTCGTGGCTGGCGTCGGCGACGAAGCGGCGCTGGCGGCTGAGCGCGTCGGCCAGCGGGGCGACCGCGCGACCGCCGACGAACAGGCCGGCCAGGACCGCGACGACCAGGCCGAGCGCGGCGGCGAAACCGATCGCCTCGAGCAGCAGCAGCCGGTCGGCGCGCTGGTAGCGGGTGTCGAAGACCGCCTGCACGGCGTCCGTGCCGCGCCGCTGGGTGAGCACCTCGTAGACGGTGCCGTTGCGCGCCACGGTCGCCGACCGGGTGCCGCCGGACGCGGCCACCTCCTCGAGCTGCTCCACGAGCGGGAAGCCGGGCGGTGGCGGAATCCCGGCGCCCGCGGTGGAGGAGCCGCCGGAGAACACGATCAGCCAGGTGCAGCCGGGCGGGCCGCTCGGGTCGCCGTACTGCATGGTCCAGGCCAGCTCCCGGTCGATCTGCGTGCGCTGCCCGCCGACCAGGACCGCGTAGGAGACGCCGCCGACCAGTGCGACCAGCCCCACCACGATCAGGCCGACGATCAGCCCGATCTGGCGGCGGGCGCGGGCCACGGCGGCGCGGTCGGCCGGTTCCCAGTTCACAGCTCCCCCAGCCGGTAGCCGAGCCCGTGCACGGTCCGCACCGCGGCGCGCCCGAGCTTGCGCCGCAGGTAGTAGACGTAGGTGTCCACGATGGACGCGGCGTGCGCCTCGTCGAAGACCCGGCGGCGCAGCTCCGCGCGGGAGTGCACGGCCGACGGCCGCGCGGCCAGGATTCGCAGCAGCTCGAACTCGCGGGCGGAGAGCGGCACCCGGTCACCGGTCGGCAGCACCGCGTCGCGCAGCGTCAGGTCGAGCAGCCCGGCGCCGATCCGCAGCGCCTCGGTGGCGTCGGTGGCGCGCCGGCACAGCGCGCGCAGCCGGGCGCTCAGCTCGTCCAGGTCGAACGGCTTGACCAGGTAGTCGTCGGCGCCCGCGTCGAGGCCGGCCACCCGGTCGTCGACCGAGCCGAGCGCGGTGAGCATCAGCGCCCGGGCCGGGACCGCCCGTTTTCGCAGCCGGGTCAGCAGGTCGAGCCCGTCCAGTGCGGGCAGGCGACGATCGATGACCATCACGTCGTACGGACGGCTGAGCCCCAGGTGCAGGCCGCGCTGACCGTCCGGGGCATGGTCGACGAGGTAGCCCTCGCCGGCCAGCGCCTCGGTCAGCGTCTCGGAGAGATCGGCGTCGTCCTCGACGAGGAGAAGAGTTCCGCTCCTACGCATTCGCCGAGAATCCCACAGGTTGAACACTCAACGACAGTGGTAAATGTCTCTAGGTTCAATGGGAACCAACAACGGCCGCCGGTGAAACCGGAATGCGACTCGCCTCCCGGCGCTCCAGCCAGGACAGCACCGGCGTGGTCATCAGCGTGGTGACCAGCGCGACCAGCACCAGCGCGGTGAACATGGCCGGTCCGACGATGCCCGCCTCCAAACCCACGTTCAGCGCGATCAGCTGCATCAGTCCGCGCGCGTTCATCAGCGCGCCGACCCGCAGCGCGACCGGTTGCGTCTCCCCGCGCATCCGGGCCGCGGCCCAGCACCCGCCGAATTTACCGGCCACCGCGAGCGCCACGCAGACCAGCGCGAACAGCAGCACGGCCGGATCGGACAGCAGCGCGAACTCGGTACGCAGGCCGGAGAAGGTGAAGAACAGCGGCAGGAACACGATCTGGCAGATCGGGTTGAGCGTGTTCACCACCGACTCGGTGCGGGCCATGCGGGGCATGACCGCGCCCACCGCGAACGCGCCGAAGACCGCGTACAGGCCGATCTCGTCGGTGTACCAGGCGATCAGGAACAGCAGCGCCACCGTGCCGAGCAGCCGCGTGGCGTCGCTCATCCGGTCGCTGCCCATGAGCCTGGCGGACAGCGGCCGCACCACGTACCAGATCAGGACCGCGAAGATCACCGCGCCGCCGATCGTGGTCAGCGCGGGCACGATCGCCCCGGACGCGACCGCCAGCACGCAGGCGAGCAGGATCCAGGCGACCGCGTCGTCGATGGCGCCCGCGGCCAGCGACACCGCGCCGTGCCGGGTCCCGGCGTGCCCCTTCTCCGTGATGATCCGGGCCATCATCGGGAACGCGGTGATCGCCAGCGCCACGCCCACGAACGCGGCGGAGACGCCGATCGGCACGCCGGGCTTGAGCACCGGCACCCGGTCGCCGGTGCCCAGCACCAGCAGCACGCCGAGCGCGAGCGGGACGACCACGCCCGCGGCCGAGACCGCCCCGGCGGTGCCGAACAGGCCGTGGATGCGGTGCGAGCGGAACGCGTACCCGGCCTGGAACATGAAGATGACCAGGCCGACCTGGCCGACCACGTAGAGGATCGGGTACAGCTCGCGCGGGAAGAGCGCGGCCTGTACGCCCGGCAGCAGCAGGCCGAGCAGCGACGGGCCGAGCAGCACCCCGGCCAGCATCTCGCTGACCACGGCGGGCTGGCCGACCTTGCCGAGCAGCCAGGCGACCAGCCGGCAGACGAGCAGGATAGCGGCGACCGCGATGAAGAACCGCGGCGCGAGTTCGACGGGACTCACAGGCCTCCCCCTTGGAAGTAGGTGGTGCACAACCGCTGCCGGCGGGCGTCGATGACCATCCAGCTGCCGAGCACGAGTTGAGTGACGGCGCGGCCCACGTCCGCCCACCGGTCGCGCAGGCGCATCGCGGCCAGCCGCGCCCGGCCCGGCGGCCGGGCCCCGGGCGGCGTCAGGTAGCAGGGGCCACGCGACGGCAGCGACCGGCTGTGGGCCACGGACGAGGCGAGCGTGCACCGGCGCAGCACCTCGCGGACGGCCGCGCGCAGCATCACCGGTGCGGCGCCACGGGCCGGGCAGGCACGGTTCGCGGTCACGCCGAACGGGATGAAATGCGCGTCGCGCCGCCTCAGACTGAGCCACCGGTCAGGATCGAACGTATCGTCCGCGGCCGGGCCGGTGCGCTGGTACGCCAGATAGTTGAACAGCAGCACCGACCCGGCCGGCAGCGTCACCGCGGGCGTGACCTCGATCGGCGCCGACGTGATCCGATGCGCCACGCCGAACAGCGGGAACACCCGCAGCGTCTCGTCGATGACCCGGTCCAACTCGTCGTCGCCGGCCGCGCCGGCCACGCCCGGGTGCTGCGCGATCGCCAGCAGCACGTGCGCGGACGCCTCGGACATCTGCACCACCGCGGTGTTGAAGAACGCACCCTGCAGGTACCAGGCCGTCTCCTCGGCGGTGAACGGCGCCGGCAGCACGACCGGGCAGGTCCCGTCCTCGACGCGCCGCCGCAGGTAGCGGGTCAGCCGATCGCGCCGGTCCAGGTGCCGCAGCCCGCAGCACTTCAGCGCGGTCACCACGTCGTCGGCGTTCGCCACGATCATCGCCCGGGCGTCCGGCGGGCACGGCTCGCCGAAGACCAGCTCGTAGTAGACCTCGGCCCAGACCGGCATCATCGCGTCGCGCAGCCGCACGTGGGCGGTCCGGCCAGGTGGGAGCCGGTCGAGTGCGCGCCGGGTCGCGTCCGTGGCCAGCCGCTCCGAGCGGGCGTGCGGGACGGCCAGCACCCGCCGGCTGACCCGGGCGACGGCCGCGTACCGCTCCCCCGGTTCCAGATGCTCCTGGTGCATCTGCGGCCCGGGCGCCAGCCAGTACCAGAACAGGTCGGACAGGCCGGCGCCACGGCTGCGCCCGTCCGCGGCCGGATGCTCGTAGACGCGCGCGAAGTGCTCCGCGCCCACCAGCGGGCCGGGCACCGGAATCCCCTCCGTGCCGTTCACCCGCGTGAAGATCCACTCACGCAGCCGGACCACCGCCGGCGGCAGCAGCCGCGGCAGAAACCAGAGCACCACCAGCAACGGAGGTACGACCAGGGCGCTCATGCCGCGCTCCCCACCACGCCGCGGTATCCGTGTGGCCGGCGCTGAGCCGATGATTCGCTCGCAAGCTCGCTCATGCCGCGCTCCCCACCACACCGCGGTATCCGTGTGGTCGACGCTGAGCCGATGATTCGCTCGCAAGCTCGCTCATGCCGCGCTCCCCACCACACCGCGGTATCCGTGTGGCCGGCGCTGAGCCGATGATTCGCTCGCCAGCTCGCTCATGCCGCCAGCAGATCCCGCGTCAGGTCCGCCACGGTGGCCGCTCCGCAGAGCGCCATCGCGCCGGTCAGTTCCTCGTGCAGCAGGCTCAGCACCTGCCGTACGCCGGCCTCCCCGTCGTGCGCCAGGCCCCAGATCACCGGCCGGCCGACGAGCACCGCGCTCGCGCCCAGCGCCAGCGCGGTCAGCACGTCCGTGCCGCGCCGGACGCCGCCGTCCAGCAGCACCGGAATCCGGCCGTCCACCGCCCCCACCACGGCCGGGAGCGCGTCGATCGCGGCGACCGCGTTGTCCAGCTGCCGGCCGCCGTGGTTGGAGACGATGATCCCGTCCACGCCGCGCGCGACCGCCTCGCGCGCGTCGGCCGGATGCAGCACCCCCTTGAGCAGCACCGGCAGGCCGGTGCCCGCGCGCAGCCGGTCGATGTCGTCCCAGCCGAGCGACGGGTCCATGACGATGTCCCGGACCTTGCCGGTCACCGGGTCGCGCAGGTTCTCGCAGGCCAGCCCGGGCGGCAGGTCCAGGAAGCCGTTGCGCAGGTCGCGGGCGCGGCGGCCGAGGACCGGCGAGTCCACGCTGACCACCAGCGCCGTGCACGCCCGCTCGGCCCTCTTCACCAGGCTCGCGGTGAAGTCCCGGTCCGGCTGCGGGTAGAGCTGGAACCACAGCCGCGCGCCGGTCGCCGCGATCTGCTCCAGCGGCCGGGTGGCCGCCATGCTGACCGTCATCACCGTCCCGGCGGCCCGGGCCGCGCGCGCCGTGGCCACCTCGCCGTCCGGGTGCGCCAGCCGGTGGAACGCGGTCGGCGCGATCAGCACCGGCCCGCTCAGCTCCGTGCCGAACAGCTCCACCCGCGGGTCCGGGACCCCGGCCGCCCGCAGCACCCGGGGCCGCAGCCGCCACCGGTCGAACGCGGCCCGGTTGTCCCGGAGCGTGCGTTCCTCGCCCGCGCCCCCGGCGAAGAAGTCGTAGTGCGCCGGTACGAGCCGGCGGCGGGCGCTGACCGCCACGTCCCGCAGGCTGACGAGCGTCATGCCGCGAGCCGGGCGGCGACGAAGGCGCGCAGCGGCGCCACGTGGACGTCCGGCCGGTCCCAGCGGTTCTCCAGGTTCTCCGCCAGGTGGTGGGTGCCGGTCAGCGTCCCGTCCCGGTAGTGCCGGACGACCGGATGCAGGTAGGCCGCGTCGTGTGCCTGCCCCGGCGTGTCCTGGCTGATGCGGGCGACCTCGATGTCGAACGGGTCGACCGCGTCGTGCTCCGGCCCGTACTCCAGCGTCACCACGAACGCGTCCCGGTGCGCGCCCAGTCCACCGTGGGCGTGGTACGCGACCGGCACCTCCTCGTGGTAGCCGGCGCGGTCGCCGTCGGCGGTGACCACGTCGGCGAGCACGCCGAACTGCTGCCACAGGCCGGAGCTGCGGTTGACCCGGGCCACGACGGCGTCGGCGATCGCGGCGGGGTCGACGGCGAGCGGGGCCGCCGGCCAGCCCTCGCCGGCGTACCGCTGCCGGAGGATCTTGTGGAGCGCGCGGACCGCGTAGCGGAAGCCGTGGATGAACCCGTTGGTGGACTTCTTGAAGTCTCGCTCCTGGCTGAGCGTGCCGGCGACGTAGAGGCCCGGCACGCTGACCGACTCGAACGCCGGGGTCTGCGCCGGGAAGCGGTCCCGGATGGTCAGCGCGGGCCGGGCGCCCTCGCCGAAGACGCCGGCGTCGAACGCGAACCCGGTGCAGGCGATCACCCGGTCGTAGCGCAGCTCCTTGGTCACCTCGTTCACCCGGGAGAAGGCGAACGTCACCCGGAAGCCGTCCGCGTCCTTCTCGATGGCCCGGACCGTGCCGTCCAGCACCGCGTTCGCGGACTTCAGCTGGTACGTGTCGAGGAAGTTGTTGTTCACCGCGCGCAGGTGCCCGACGTAGTGCGTGCGCCAGGCGAACCGGACCGGGCTGGGGCCGGCCACGTGAATCACCGCGGTCGTCTCCATCAGCGCGTCCGCGGTCTCGAACGCGGAGTTGCCCTTGCCGATGATCAGCACCCGCTGGTCCCAGTAGTCCTTCGGGTCGGTGGAGATGCCCGCGTAGTTCTCCGCCAGCTCGATGCCGGGGATCGGCGCGGTGTACGGCTTCGACACCCCGGTCGCGACGATGAGCCGGCGGCCGCGGAAGGTCCTGCCTGACTGATCGGTCAGCGTGAAGACGCCGTCGTCGGCGCGCTCCACCCGTACCACGTCGGTGTTGTAGTGGATCCGGTCCTTGAGCGGCTCGGCGAAGTCGGCCAGGTAGCGGACCAGGTCCTCGGCGTCCGGGAAGTAGCGCTCGCTGTAGCGGGTGAAGCGCAGCGACGGATCGCCGGACAGCAGCGAGTTCCAGTCCATCCGCAGGTTCAGCTCCGGATCGTCCGAACCGGTCCGCGGCTTGTTGATCGAGATCAGCGTCCGGTGCCGCGGATAGCGGGTGAAGAACGCCCCGGGCACCGGCGCCCGCTCCAGCACCAGGAAGTCGTCGCCGGCGGCCTTCATGAGGGCGGCCAGTTGCAGACCCGCCGGGCCGGCGCCGAGGATGAGGTAGTCGCGCGTCGATTCGTCCACCTCGGCGACGCTAGGGACGCGGTTTCAGAGAAAACTCAACGGCCGCGTCCTCGCACAGGCCGGCCGCCAGGCGCACGTCCGCGTCGAGCGGACGGTCCGGGTCGACCGGCGCGATCGCGGCCTCCAGGCGGGCGAGCACGGCGGCGCAGGCGGGCGCGGTCGGCCGCCGGGCGCCGACGTGCACCGCCTGGCGCAGCCCGAGCGCCAGCGAGCCGCAGAGCAGGTGCAGCAGCTCGGCCTGGTCGTAGGCGCGCAGCGCGGCCTGGGTGCCGAGCGGCACCACGTCCTGGTTGTGCAGGTTGGTCGGCAGGCTCTGCATGCCGGCCGGCGTCGCGTCCCGGCGGATGTGCGCGGCGAACGCGGTGGTGGCCAGCTGCACGCCCTGCAACCCGTGCTGCCGGCCCGGCCCGGCCGCGAGCATCGGCGGCAGGCCGGTGTTGCGGGCCGGGTCGACGAGCAGGTCCAGCTGCCGTTCGGCGAGGTTGGCGAGCTGCGCGACGACCACGGCGAGCAGATCGGCGGCGAACGCGGCCGGCTGGCCGAAGAAGTTCCCGCCGTGCAGGACCGCCTCGTCGCCGGGGAACAGCAGCGGGTTGTCGCTGACCGAGGCGAGGTCGGCGTCGAGCACGCCGTCGACATAGGACAGCGCGTCGTGGGCGGCGCCGAGCAGCTGCGGCGCGCAGCGGATGCTGTACGGCTCCTGCAACGGCCGCGTGCCCGAGGCGGACATGCCCGCGAGCGCCGCGCGCAGGTGATCGGCGACCACCGCGGCGCCCGGATGCGCGTAGGCCGCGATCAGCCGCGCGTCGAGGAACTGCGGGTCGCAGCCGAGCAGGTCGGTCAGCAGCGCCGTCAGCAGTTGCAGCGCCAGATGCGATCGCCGGGCGGCGCGCTGGGCCAGGCCGAGCGCGGCCGTGGTCACCGAGACGCCGTTGACCAGCGCGAGCGCGTCCCGGCCGTCCAGCACCAGCGGCGTCAGGCCGGCCTTCGCCAGCGCGTCCGCGGCCGGCATGCGCCGCCCGTCGAGGTAGGCGTCGCCCCGGCCGCGCAACGCCTGCGCCGCGTACGCGAGCGGGATCAGGTCGCCGGACGCGCCGACCGACCCGAAGCGCGGCACCGCCGGGGCGAAACCCGTGCCGAGCGCCGCGGTCAGCGCGGTGATCACGTGCGGGGAGACGCCGGACAGCCCGCGGGCCAGCGACCCGGCGCGGACCAGCAACGCGGCGCGCACGACCGGCGGCGGCAGGTCCGGGCCCTGGCCGGCGCCGAGGTGGGCGAGGGTGTTGTCGGCCTGGTCCGCGGCGGTGTCCCGGCCGGCGTAGCCGACCAGCGCGCCGAATCCGGTGGTGGCGCCGTAGATCGGGCCCCGGGCCGCGGCGAGGAAGTCGCGGCCGGCGGCCACCGCCTGCGACACCGGCTCGGGGAACTCGACGATGATCGGGAGTGCGGCCGCGTGCAGGTCGTCGACGCGCAGCGGTCCGGGCAGGGCGATCGGCATCCCGGCGAGGCTAGGCGCGGATTATCAGAGCGGTCTCAGCGAGCCCCGGGTCTGAATTCGCTCTGAGAACCGTTGCCTAGCGTCGCCGGGCATGACGCGCGACTATCTGATCATCGGTGCCGGACCCGCTGGTTTGCAGCTCGCCGCGCTGCTGGAGCGGGACGGCCGCGACTTCGCCGTGCTGGAGGCCGGGCCGGGGCCGGGCACGTTTTTCCGGACGTACCCGCGGCACCGGCAGCTGATCTCCATCAACAAGGTCTACACCGGACAGTCCGATCCGGAGCGGGCGATGCGGATGGACTGGAACTCGCTGCTGAGCGACGATCCGGCGCTGCGCTTCGCGCGGTACAGCCGCCGCTACTTCCCCGCGGCCGACGATCTGCTGCGCTACCTCGCCGACTTCGCCGCGCCGCTGGCGCACCGGATTCACTACGACACCGCCGTCACCGGCGTGCGGCGCGCCGCCGACGGCACCTTCGAGCTGACCGATCAGTCAGGTGAGGTGCACCGGGGCCGCCGGCTCGTCGTCGCCACCGGCGTGTCGCGGCTGTACGTGCCGGAGATCCCGGGCGCGGAACTGGCCGAGCGCTATGACACGGTCAGCGTGGACCCGGAGGACTTCGTCGACCAGCGGGTGCTCATCATCGGCAAGGGCAACTCCGCGTTCGAGACCGCGGACGCGCTGATGGAGACCACCGCGGTCGTGCACGTGGCCGGCCCGCACTCGATCCGGTTCGCCTGGCAGACCCACTACGTCGGGCACCTGCGCGCGGTGAACAACAACTTCCTCGACACGTACCAGCTGAAGTCCGGCAACGCGGTGCTGGACGGCACGGTCGAGCGGATCGAACGGGTGCCGGCGGGCGGGTTCCGGGTCGAATTCCGCTACGCGCGCACGGTCGAGGCGGTCCGGGTGCTGCACTACGACCGGATCATCCTCTGCACCGGGTTCCGGTTCGACGCCTCGATCTTCGACGGCACCGCCCGGCCGGAGCTGGCCATCAACGACCGGTTCCCGGCGCAGACCCCGGCGTTCGAGTCGGTCAGCGTGCCGGGCCTCTACGTCGCGGGCACGCTCACCCAGCAGCGCGACTTCAAGCGGTCCACCAACGGTTTCATCCACGGCTTCCGCTACGCGACCCGGGCCCTGCACAAGATCCTGATGCAACGGTACGAGGACACGCCGTGGCCGGCCGCGACGCTGGACCCGGCCGGGGTCGCCGATGCGATCATCACCCGGGTCAACCGCTCCTCCGGCCTGTGGCAGCAGTTCGGCGTGCTCGGCGACGTGGTCACGGTCGACGGTGAGACCGCGGCCTACCACGAGGAGGTGCCGGTCGCGTACCACCGCGAGGGCGGGCTCGGCGAGCACCGGCACGCGTTCGTGGTCACCCTGGAGTACGGCCCGGACCACGACGCCGTCGACCCGTTCGACGTGTCCGTGCCGCGCATCCCGGAGAACGACCCGCTCGCCGCGCACGACGCCTCCTACCTGCACCCGGTGGTGCGCCACTACCGGGACGGCCTGCCGGACGGGGAGCACCACCTGGCCGAGAACCTGGAGAACCACTGGGACCTGCCGGCCGTGCACCGGATGCCGCTGGAGGTCTTCGTCAAGCAGTGCATCGGCGATGACTGACCGGCCGTACCCCCAGGTGATCCTGGACGTGCTCCGCGCGGCCGGCGACCGGACCGTGTTCGAGGACGGCGACCGGCACACCAGCGGCGCGCAGCTGCTCGACCTCGTGGGCCGGGTGCGCGGCGGCCTCGATCGGGCCGGCATCAAGCCGGGCGACGGCGTCGCGCTCGCGGTCGGCGTCACCGCGGAGGCGTTCGCGGCGATCGTCGCGGCGCACACGGCCGGCGCCCGCGTCACCGGCGTCCGCCCCGGCCTGCCCGGCGCGCACCTGGCCCACGTGATCGGGGACGCCACCGTGGTCGCCGACGCCACGCGCGCGGCGGACCTGCCCGGCGTGGACCCGCTGCCGCTCGGCGCGCTGCTGGACGGGCCGGCCGTGGACCCGGTGCCGGCCGCCCGGCCCGGCGACATCGCCCGGATCATGCACACCAGCGGCAGCACCGGGCTGCCCAAGGGCTGCCTGCAGACGTACGCGGCGATGGCGGCCGGCTGGGCCGCGCACCCCGGCCGATGGCCGCTCGCGCTGCGCCGGCTCGGGCCGCGGCTGCGCCGGCACCTGGTCTTCGGCACCCTGGCGAGCCAGGTGATGTTCGAGTACGGCGTGATGGCGATCGCCGCCGGCGGCACCCTGGTCGCCGCCCGCCCGGACCTGCCCGGCGCGATCATCCGCCACCGCGCCACCTCCACCGTGATCACCGTGGCGAAGCTGCGCGCCGTGGTCGAGGCCGCCCGCGCCGACCGGTCCGGGCTGGAGTCGCTGCGCGCGCTGATGGTCTCCGGCTCGCCGCTCGACCCGTCACTGCTGGCCGACGCGCTCGACGTGCTCGGCCCGGTCGTCTTCCACGGGTACGGCCAGACCGAGACCGGGATGATCGCCATGGTGTCGCCGGAGGAGATGGGCGAGGCGCGGGTACGGGCGTCGGTGGGCAGGCCGCCGCCGGAGAACGCGGTCGAGATCCGCGACGCGGACGGGCGCCCGGTGCCCGCGGGCGAGGTCGGTGAGGTGTTCGTGCGTACCCCCGCGCAGGCCTGCGGCTATCTGGACGATCCGGTGGAGAGCGCGGCCGTGTTCGCGGGCGGCTGGGTGCGCACCCGCGACCTCGGCTTCCTCGACCCGGACGGCTACCTGCACCTGGCCGGCCGCGCCCGGGACGTGATCATCGTGAACGCGACCATCGTGTACGCGGTGCCGGTCGAGCGGGTCCTCGCGGCGCACCCGTCGGTGGCGGAGGCGCACGTGGTCGGCGCGCCGTCCGAGGCCACCGGCGAGGCGGTGCACGCGTTCGTCGTACCGGCCGGCGGGGTCGTCGATCCCGCGCCGCTGAGGGAGGCGGTGCGCGCGGAACTCGGCGAGGCGGCGGTGCCCGCGACCGTCACGGTGATCGACCGGACGCCGTTGACGGCCGCGGGCAAGCCGGACAAGCGGGCGTTGCGGCGCCCTATCGCGGGTCGGTGAACGACCACTCGACGGTGACCGTCGCCGTCAGCGCCTGCGTGCCCGGCTCGATCGGCACCGCGGCGTCCGCCGCGCCCGCGCCCAGGGCGTAGGACTGCTTGTCCGCTCCCGAGTGACCGGGGGCGTCCTCGGTCACCCTGACCACCCGGTCCAGCGCGCGGCCGGCCTGGTGGGCGTACAGCTCGGCCTTGGCGCGGGCGTCGGCGAACGCCCGCTGCCGCGCCTTGGCCAGCACCGCGGCCGAGTCCTCGATCACGAACGACACGCCGTCCAGCCGGGCGGCGTCACCGCCGGCCGCGATCGCCGCGGACATGATCGCGCCGGCCTTCGGCAGATCCCGCACGGTGGCGTCGAGCTCGTACCGCGCGCTGTACCCGGTGACCTTCTGCTCGTCGTCGACGGTGGAGTCGACGGTGACGTCCGACGTGCGCAGGTCGGCCCGGGCCACCCCGGCCCGCAGCAGGGCGTCCCGCATCCGGACCGCCGCCGCGCTCGCGTCGTCCATGGCCTTCGCGACGGTCGGCGCGCTGGTCTCCACCGCGAGGCTGACGGCGGCCGTGTCCGGCTCACCGTAGGCCTCGCCGGTGCCGGTGACGACCACGCCCTCGACGGGCGGAGCGGTGGTGGAGGCGTGCGCCGGGGCGGCGGGCAGCCACGCCGCGGCCAGGAGAAGGGTCGCCAGGGCAACGCGCATATCGTTCATTTCCACCCTCTAGTGTCGATTTACCCCCATTTAACGCCGTGGACGGCGACTTCATCGGCTTTTCGGCCACCGCCGTGCCGCCGCCGTCCCGGGACAACCGGTCAGGCGGGCTTCTTGCCGGCGGGCTTGCCGGGCTTCTTGTCCGTGGGCTTCTTACCGGCCGGCTCCGGCTTGGCGGCGGGCTCCGGCACGGCGGCGGGCCCCGGCTCAGCGGCGGGGGCGGGGGCGGGGGCCTGCGGTTCCGTGCCGGTCGCGGCCGGTGGCGCGGACGACGGGGCCGACGTGGGTGGGGCCTGGACCGACATCTCGGCGCCGCAGACCACGTCGTTGACGGTGAAGGACGCCGGGAGCATCACCGTGGTGCGGTAGGAGGCGTCGAACGAGGCGCTGGTGGCGGCGCCGGGGGCGAGCGCGGCGCCGGAGGCCTCGACGAGGTCGCCGGTCTGCCGCCAGGTGACGTCGGAGCCGCGCAGCAGCTTCTGCTCCCCCGGCAGCCGGAACGACAGCGTCCACCCGTCGACGGCGCCGGAGCCGGTGTTGGCGACCGTCACCGCGGTCTCCGCCTCCCCGGCGGAGGTGATCTGCGTGGTGTAGGTGACCCGGCAGGTCAGCGCCGGCGCGGCGGCGGCCGGCTCCGGCCTCGGCCCACCGGGCCAGTAGATGACGGCGGTCGTGGCCGCGGCGGCGAGCAGGGCGCCGCCCACGGCTATCCGGTGGCGTACCGGCAGGTGTGGAATCTTCCGGGCGCGGACGGTCGGCGGCCCGGTCACGGGCGCGGTGGCCTCCCGCTCCTCCAGCCCGGTGCGCAGCGTCGACGGCGGCAGCCCGGTGATCAGCGTGGACGGCGGCAGCCCGGCGGCCCGGCGGAGCACGCGGACCGCGGCGATCGCGGCGGGGCGCTGCGCGGGCGCCTTGTCCAGGCAGTGGCGCACCAGGTCGACGACCTCGTCCGGAAGGCCGGCGATCTCGGGCAGCGGCGCCGGCTCGCGGTAGCGGTGGGCCTTGAGCATCTGCGTCGTCGTGGACGCGTTCCACGGCATCCGGCCGGCCAGCATCAGGTAGAGCAGCAGGCCGAGCGCGTACACGTCGGTGGCGGGCCGGACCATCCCGCCGGCCAGGCGCTCCGGGGCCAGGTAGGCGGGGGTGCCGAGGATCTGGCCGGAGTCCGCCTCGAGCTCGCCGACGGCGGCGGAGATGCCGAAGTCGACCAGCTTCACGCCGCCGGAGTGGACCATGACGTTGGCCGGCTTGACGTCGCGGTGCACCACGCCCCGGTCGTGCGCGGCCGCCAGCGCCGCCGCCACCTGGGCGCCGATCACGACGGCGACCTGCCAGGACAGCGCGCCGGCGCGCAGCAGGGCGCTCAACGGACGGCCGCCGACGAGCTCCATCACCACGTACGGCATGGGCACGCCGTCGATCTCGGTCTCGCCGTAGTCGTACACCTCGACCACGTTGTCGTGGCGCAGACTGGCGGCGGCGCGCGCCTCCGCGTACATCCGGCCCAGCGCCTCGGGATCGGCGGACACGTCGGCGGAGAGAACCTTGACCGCCACCTCACGCCCGAGGACGGTGTCCTCGGCCCGCCACACGACGGACATGCCGCCATCACCCAGCGGCTCACGCAGCAGGTAGCGCCCGCCGACCTGTCGTCCATCCCACACCGCGCTGCTATGCCCCCGCCGCGGTGCGGGCAAACGCGCCCACGTTTGCCGCCCGGAAAGCGTGGTAACCGACGGCTCCTGACCAGTGATTTCTCCACTCAGCGAAGAGGTGACGGCATGAACCTCGACAACCTGCGGCCACTACTGCTCCGCCCCGGCACCTGGGCATCCGTCTACCTGGACGCCACCCGGGCCGGCGAGAACGCCGGCCACGAGATCGAGCTGCGCTGGCGCGCCCTCCGGGAACGGCTGGCGGAGCAGGGCGCCGACGCGGCCACGCTCGACGCGGTGAGCACGGCCATCTCCGACCATCCCTACCAGCCCGGCCGGTACGGACTCGCCGTGTTCGCCTGCGACGGCGAGGTGGCCATGGTGGAGACGCTGCCCGCTCCCCCGCCCGCCGACGAGGCCGAGCTGGCACCGCTGCCACACGTCATGCCGCTGCTCAGGCAGCGCCACGCCCAGGTGCCGTACGTCCGGGTCCTCACCGACCGGACCGGCGCCGACCTCGAGGCCCTGTCCGCCGGCGGCGTACCCCGGCACCAGCAGGTCGAGGGCAGCGCCACGTTCCCGCTGCGGAAGGTGCACGCCGGCGGCTGGTCCCACCGGCACTACCTGCAGGCCGTCGAGGAATCCTGGAAGCGCAACGCCGGCGACGTGGCCGCGGCCGCGGCCGATCTCGCCGACGCCGTCGGCGCCGAGTTCATCGTGGTCGGCGGCGACGTCCGGGCCGTGCAGACCTTCACCGGCCGGCTGCCGAAGCGCTGGCAGGACCGGGTCATCGCCACCGACGCCGGATCCCGGCACGCCGGCGCCGACGAGTCCGCCCTGGACGACGTGATCATCCAGGCCGTCGCCGACCGCTCCGACCAGCACACCCGCGAGATCCTCGACCGCTACCGGGCGCAGGAGGCCGACGGTACGGCCGGCAGCGGCCTGACCGACGTGGTCGCCCGCCTCCAGCGCCGCCAGGTCGACACGGTCCTGCTCGCCGACGACCCCTCCTCCACCGACACCCTGTGGATCACCCCCGACGACCCGGCCCTCATCTCGGTCGACGACCACGTCCTGCGCGAGGCCGGCGTCGAGAATCCCCGGAAGGTACGGGCGGACGCCGCGCTGACCCGCGCGATCGCCGCCTCCGGGGCCACCCTCGTCCTACTCGACCCGGACGACACCCCACTGGACCACGGCATCGGCGCCGTCGTCCGCTACCCGGGCGGCTGAAGCCACCTACCCCGTTCCTCGGCCGCGCGGCGATACTCCCTGTGTGATCGAATTGCCGCACGGCCCGTCCGGGCTCTCCCGGGCGACCTGGACGGATGCCGACTTCGCCACCATGGGCTGGCACGACTGCCGGATTCACGCGATCAGTATCGGCGAGTACGACGACGGCACGCTCCCACCCGCGAGGATGCTGCTGGACGTGGACTACATCGTGCGCTGGGTGCCACCGGCCCGCGGAGCGAAACACTTCACGTTCTGGATCGCGCCGGCGACGCTGGTGTTCCACCAGGCGTGGGCCATCAGCGGCGACCTCGGCCCGCTGCACGAGGCGCTGGAGATCTCGGGCATTCACCGGACCGACGCGACCGACGGCACCGTCGATCCGGTCTGGCACATCGAGGGCCACAATTTCGATCTACGGCTGCGTGCCGCCGGTTACACGCAGTTCATCAGGATGCCGCCCCGGCACGTCCCCCGGCAGGTTCTCACCTCGGCCGAGCGGTCCGGGATCAGTTTCGCCGAGCGGCCGTTCGCCTGACCGCGCCGAACGGTTCGGTCCTACGCCGGCCAACCGGCGGATCAACGCGATCACTTCGGCGGCGCGGTCCCCGCGCCGCCGAAGTACGCGTTGCCGCCCCGCCGGTAGCGGAACGGGACCGGTTCCTCCCACCGCGAACGCCCGCGGAGGCTAGAGCGCGAGCGACACGGTGGGCTGCACGTCGAACGCGAGCCGGCCCTCGTCCTCGGCCAGGATGTACGGCGTGAAGAACGGATGCCGGGTGCCGACGGCGACGTCCCGCCAGAAACGCTGCAGCGGGTTGTCGTCCGCGAACCCGCTCGCCCCGTGCAGGTCGAGCAGCAGCTCCATCGCCTCGCGGCACTCCCGGGCGGCCGTCGACAGCTCGACGCGCAGCTCGACCCGCTCGGCGACCGGCAGCCGTCCGCCCACCGGCAACTCGTCGAGAACGTCGGCCACCCGGACCGTACGCCGCATCGCCGTATCGGTACGCCGCATCGCCTCGGTGAACCAGTACCGCCCGAGCGGGGAGTCCGCGACCCGGGCGTAGGTCGTCAAGTACGGTGCCCGGCCGCCGGCGACCGCCGCCGCGACCAGGTCCCGGGCTCCACGGGTCGCCCCGATCATCGGGGCGAGCGCCGCCAGTCCGCCGGTGAACATCGATTCCGGCGGAATCGACCGCGCCGGGCCGGCAGCACCCGGGACGTTCACGAACCCGTCCGGCACGAAAACGTCCTCGGCCACCAGAGTGTGGCTGCTCGTACCGGCGAGGCCGGCCGCCCGCCAGGTCCGCTCCACCGACAGGTCGGAGACCGGCACCAGGGCCATGGCCACGGCCGGCGTCTCGCCGTCCGGCAGCGGCACCCCGACCATGGCCAGGGACGCCAGTTCGGAACCGGACGCCATCGCCCATCGCCCGGAGACTCGCAGGCCACCGGGCACCCGTACCCCGCTGCTCTGCCGCGACATCACGTTGGAGGCGCAGCACACGGCGTCCGGGTCGGCCAGGACGGCGTCCTGTCCCTCGGCCGACAGCATCAGCCGGGCCACGCCCTTGTTCGAGGCGTTCAGGCCGACGACCCACGCGGTGGACGGGCAGCCGCGGCCGAGTGCGGCGAGCACCTCCACCAGCGTACGCAGATCGGCCTCCTGCCCGCCCGCCGCGCGCGGCACCGTGAGCGCGAACAGTCCGGCGGCCCGGACCGCCGCCACACTGTCCGGCGCCGGCATCAACTCGCGTTCGGTACGCGCCGCGTTAGCCGCCAGCGTGGGCACCGTCTTGCGGGCGGCGTCCAGCAATGCTTCGTTCATGGCAGTCGTGTCTTCCTTCGTACGGGGGAACGTCAGCCCAGGCGGTTGTGCTGGGCCAGGGCGGTGGCCAGGCGTACGGCGTCGATCGAGCCGGGCTCCGCGGTGTACACGACCGCACGGAGGTCACCCTCGTGGATCGTCATGATGTCGCAGTCCACCGTGAGCTCGCCGACGACCGGATGACGCGTGGTGAGCCGATGGGGCCGGTCCTCGTAGTCGACCCGTGACTCCCACATGGCGGCGAACGGCTCGCTCACCGCCCGCAGGTCGACGACCAGGTCCGTCAGCCAGTCATCGTGCGGATAACGCAGGGCGGTGGCCCGCAGGTCGGCGACGATCGCGTGCTGGAATCGCAGTTCCGTCGCGTCCCTCGCCTCGCTGGTGAAGGCGCGCCAGGCCAGGTTGCGCCGCCGGCCGTCGGCCAGCATCGAGTCGGCGCACAATGCCTCGCAGGCCGCGTTCCAGGCGAGCAGCGTCCAGGCGGCGTCCAAGACACAGATCGGTACGTCGCCGAGCCGGTCGAGCAGGTGCCGCGCGCTGGGCCCCACCTCGTACGGGACCCGGCCCGCGCGGGACGGCACGTGCCCGGCGAGCGAGCAGAGGTACTCGTACTCGGCGCTGGACAGGCGCAGGGCCCTGGCGAGCGCGTACAGCACCTGGGCGGACGGCCGCCCGTGCCCCTGTTCGAGCCGCTTGACGTACTCGGCGGACACGCCGGCCGCGGCGGCCAGTTCGTCCCGGCGCATTCCAGGCGTACGCCGGCGCGAGGCCGAGCCGAATCCACCCGGCGACGGGGTCGCGCGCTCACGCCAGCGCCGGAGCGCGGCGCCGAGATCGTTGCCTGGGATCACCCAAGAATGATCACCCACCGCCGCCGCCCCAGCCTGGCCCGGAAACTACCAGCCTGCCCCGACGTCACCGGCGAACCGACTCGGCCCTGGATTGGTGCTGATCGGCCGGCCCGAGCTAAGCGCGATCGGCGGGGGAACTTCCGCCCTCCGCCGATCGTCTCGCCGAACGAGTATCGTTTTTACATGTTCCGGCGCCGGAAGGTTGTGCAGGACGAGACCGTGGCACGCTACATGCGGTCGTTCTTCCGCAACGGCGTCATCCTCGGCTGGCCCACGCCCGAGGCGGTCGCCACAAGCTACGGCGAGTTCATCTGGCACCGACTGCAGGACGGCGCCGACGGGCGCGGCCCCCGCGCGCCGCACCGGTCACGATTCAGCGTGAACCTGTCCGCCCCGGGAGACAGCGCGCTGACCTTCACGCAGCTGACCAAGCGCGTCTCGCTCGTGTCGGACACCCTGCTGCTCACCCACGACAAGGCGGGCCCGTTCCGTCAGCTCGGCTTCCTGGGCGGCGACAGTACGACGGCGGTGGCCACGCCGCTCGGGACGCAGTTTCCCGCGTCGACGTACGACCCCGACGGCCCGTCGACGAGATACGGCATGTACTGCCCGGACCTCGCCGCCCTGGGACAGTGGATCCTGGACTTCAAGCCGCTGCTCAAGGCGGGCCTGGCCTGGTACGTCCCGACCTACTCGATCCTGCGCACCGGCGGCGTCCTGAAGGGCGCGACGCACACCGAGGACCGGGACTTCCGGGCGGCGGTCGACTTCCTCGTCGCGGACGGCCGCGCGGTGGACGGCTCCGGCGCCGACCCGATCAAGAGCCAGTTCGTGCGGCCGATTCTGGAGATCGACCTGCCCTTCATCGAGGGCGTCGACGCCCGGACCTTCAGCAAGGTCACGATCGGCGAGTTCGGCGCGTACTCGGCCTTCCGCGACTACCTGCGCCGCAGCCTGCTGGAGATGGACGACTCGCTCAACGCGGTCCAGTCCGAGCGGGAGATGATCAAGCTCGGGCTGGAGATCAAGGACCAGATCCGGGCGGTACGCGCCGACATGCGCGCCACCCGCCGCAAACGCGTCCTCGACGCCAGCGGCGCGGTGGTGGGATCGTCCGGTGCGATGCTCGTCGCGGTCTACGGCCCGGCCCTCGCGGCCGTCGTCACCGCCATCGGCGCCGGCAGCGTGTGGACCATGCTGCACGCCGCCGCACAGTCCAGCCCGCGCGTCCTCGGCGAAGACGCCTGGTACTACGTCTGGGTGCTGGCGAAGAGGAGCAACACCCACACCATCTGATCCGGCGCCACGACGGTGACGCTCGACCCGGACGTTGTAGTGATCGAGGGCCGGCCGGTGCACGACTCTGCCGCTGACAGCGCTTCCACCGCGACGCGGAATCGGCGACTCCACATCGGAAGCGGCTTCGCTCTATCCGGTCTTCTGCATCGGTGCGGCCTTCGTATCCCGGCGCGGCCTGGGGACCATGCGCTCCACCATGTGCGAGACCGCAGCACCAACGATGAGCGATCCTATGAGCACCACCAGATCGAGCCACCCGAAGTCGGGACGCGACAGACGGATTTCGGCCAGTTCCGGACAGCGGTTGACGGGAACGTCAATCACGGTGACGCCCGGCGGCAAGTCGCTGGATTCCGGAAGGCAGACGCGTTGCGGCAACAGACTGACGGCCTCGATTTCTATACCATGAACCTTCACCCTATGGCCCGCCACGATGCACAATGTACTGCCACGAACCTCGACTCGCAGAACGTCACGGCCGGTAGTTCCGTCGCTCCTTTCCCTGTATGCGTCCAGCGGTCGTATTTCCCCGCACTCTCGTTCAACATCCGCCGATTTGCTGTTGACTCGAAAGCTTCCGGTCGCCTTTACGCTTACGGACCCGTACGAGTCCGCCTGCGACGTCTTATCGCTTGAGGGCACGACGATTACTGCGGTCGACGAGTCGGATGCCTTATCTCTGTTGACGATCACGGCAATCGCAAGTGCAGAAAGAAGAATGACGGTGACTGAAATCAAACCCCGATTCGCCACGAGCCACCGTTTCACGCTGCTGGTGGACGTCTCACCCATGCACGCTCCGCTCACGAAACTATCGATCGTCACAGCCGACCGCGGCGAAGATACTTTCTCCGCCGCGCTGATTCCCGCAGGAGCGTATGGCGCGACGTACAGGTATCGGCCGGTTCTTGCACATCACTCGCAGGCCGGCAAGAAAGCCCGCGGAGGTCAGCGGTCCGTGCTGTCCAGCACGTGGCGCGGTTTCCTCAACCACCACGCCGCCGCAACCCGAACGGCGGGCTCACCCGCGGGATCGGAGCTGAGTCGCCGCAGCATCGCGGTGTCGCGGCTGACGCCGAGTCCGTACACCAGACCCCGCGTGGCCGACCGCGCGAGCAGCGACGGGCCGGCCGGGCGAATCGTGATCTGTCGCGCGAGTGCCGCAGCCCAGAAGGCGGCCGGACTCTTTCCGCGGAGGTGTCCGAGGGACCACGCTGCCGCCTCGGTCACCGCGGGCGGTACACCGGTGTCGAGAACAAGGCGCTCCACCAACGGCCGAGCATCAGGGTCACCAAGCGTGCTCAGCGCCTGAAGGATGGAACAGACCAGACCGACGGATGACGAAGCGATCCGATTGCGCAGTTCGGCGATCAACGCGGCGGCAACCGGCGTGCGATACGGCGTGGCCTCGATGAACTGCGCGGCAAGGAGCCGCCGGGAGATCTGCGGATGGAAGAGCATCTCCTCGAGCAAGACCTGAAGCACCGGGTCCTCGGCGAACCCGTCCCGCGGCAACCGGCTGATCGCATGGGAGGCGAGGCGGTCGGTCACGATCGTCGCCGTCTCGGCGGCCGCCATCTGACCACGGCGCAACACGTGCCGCGTCACGTCGTCATCGGCGGCAGCCGTCCGCAGCACTCGAGCGATCCCGGGCGCGACAGGCGCATGGGCCTGCCGCAACAAGTCCGCCGCGGCAACCCGACAAGCGGGGTGCGTCGTCTCACCGGTCAACAGCTCGGCGGCCTGACGACTCAGCCGGCTCAACTCGGCAGGGCTGAAATGACCCCGCCGGATCTTCTCAGCGGCCGAGCACCAGGCCCCGCGCAGAGCGTGCTCGTTCGTCGGATTGACGATCTGGCGCAGAAGGTGCCTGGTGGCGTCGGGGTGGGAGACCGATTCCAACAGAGTCAGCGGGTCGACGAAGATCTGGTTGGTGCCGTCCCCGATCAGGTCACCGACGGCGCGGATCACCGCCGGCTTACCGTTGGGGTGCACGAGCAGGCGGTGCAGCGCCTCGATGCGCTGCAGATAGCCGGTGCTCTCCGCGATGATCATCTCGCCGAGCAATCGCTCCGCGAGCCGCGCCCAGGCGTCTCGCGGAAACAACACGATCTGCGGCATAGCGAGCAGGCTGTCGGCCAGATCGGCCCATTCGCTGCCGTCCATGACCTCGCCGCCCACCGCCCGGTACAGCAACTCCTCGGTGCGTCGCGGCACTGCCACACCGCCCTGACCCGCGGCGCGCCGTGGCGCAGGCCCTCCATCCAAGGATTGCGCGGCGTCCGCGACCGCTACCAATAGACGGTCGGGCAGCCCAAGGAGGTGTTCATAGGCGCGGAGCACCAACTGGTCAGCCGGGCGGCGGCCCGCCTCCCAATGCGCGATCGTCGGCCCGTCCACCGGACGCCCGAGGCACGTGGCGCCGAAACGCCGCCCGAAGCCTGCCGCGACCGCGGCACTCTCGTCCCGCCCGAACAGGCGGTTGATCCGCAGCAGCCACCCGATCCGCGGGCGATAGCCGCCGGAGACCGGAGGCGGCGGTTTAGGCGGTCGGCCACGGCGGGCTTGCGAGGACGCCATGACCACATCGTATCGAGCATCGAAGATACGCAGGTGTCAGCTCGCGCCCGGCGGTCGTCGTCACCTCGCGTGCCTCCACGGCAGCGGATATGGCGTCGCCACTGCGCCTCGAATGCACGGTGGTCCCCCTCCAGGCGGCCGGGCCCACACCGCGCCAGGGCCAGACCCACCGCTGCCCGGTACATCGATCGAACACGCTCGGCTTTCATCGAACCTCCGCCACTTCGGCGAGTGGCCGTCCGCCAGTAGGCCGAGTCTGTCTGACTTCCGACAGTTAGCATGTTCGCCCACCTCTGCATTGCGCGGGTGAGATCTTTGGTCGTATCGGGCTGACCGGAAAGCCGCCAGCACAGACTCCGCTTTGACCGTTCACCGCGTCGCTGGTGAGGTGAATAATGCGTATCTTTGCACGGCATCATGGCCGCAGCGATCCTTCGCGGCCCTTTCCAGGGCGTCACCGCCTCTTCTCCTTTCGCGGCACACCCTTACCTAGCTCGGTAAACGACCTGCCCATTGCCTAACAGAGGTGCAATCATGGCGAACCGCAAGAATCTCACGTTGTTCCTGGTTTCAGCTCGACGGTCGGCCGTTGTGGCGGCCGCGTGGCTGACCGTGCTGGTTTCGGCGCCCGCGGTCGCCGCACCAGGTGACCGCTCCTCACCGGAGGCGGAAGGGCGGGCCGCGGTGTCCGCAAAGACGGCATACTCGTCGTGCACTGGAGGTCAGTGGACCCAGGTGCATTGGTATGTGACACCATTTTGGACGGCGAGCTATCAATATCGCGTAGCAAGTGGCGTGTCCGTACGGTGGCGGTGGTTCTCAGCCGGTGTTCCGCCGTACTGGGAGGGAAGCTTCACCGGCGTGG
This sequence comes from Catenuloplanes atrovinosus, assembly GCF_031458235.1. Classification (NCBI taxonomy): domain Bacteria; kingdom Bacillati; phylum Actinomycetota; class Actinomycetes; order Micromonosporales; family Micromonosporaceae; genus Catenuloplanes; species Catenuloplanes atrovinosus. The sequence goes on from NZ_JAVDYB010000001.1 coordinate 4,345,478, forward strand.
CGACGATCTGGACCCCGCCGAGCGGGTACACCAGCCTCGAGTTTCTCTGCAGTCAAAGCTCGACTGTGGCAATCACGCCAGCCTGACGTAAGCCACGGAACCGCGACACCGGCCCGTTGAGGCGCGACGTGCTTCCTGAAAGGCGAAGTCGCCTGTTGGCCGCTTCCGCTTTCGACTCGCATCAGTCAATCGTGACTGTCTTGAAACCTGTGCACTCTTCTGGCCACGGTCCGGGCGGCCACGCCGGTCCGCCGCCGCCAGCGCGAGGCGGCGGATCGTGTCTACGGTGGGGGGATGACGAGCACTCCGACCGGCGTCGCATGGCGCCTCTACCTACGCACTCTCGCCGAGGCCGGGCTTGACGTTGCGTCCGTCGGCGCCTGGATCGCCGCCGGCGAATTGCGCCCGGCCCGCCGGCGCCTCGCCCGCGGGGCGTTGGTGGCGGTCACCGTCGCCGCGGCGATCCCGGGGGTCCGTGCCATCCGTGCCGATCTCCAGGGCGCCGCCGAGCCGGTGATTCCGGGCGCCCACTCCGGACTGCCGTTCGTGGACGCCGGTATCAGGGTCCCCGCCGGTGAGCCGGCCGCGGGGAAAGCATCAGCGCGGCGGCAGGTCGTCCTGACCGGCGCCGCCGGACTCACCACCGCCGTGGCCATCTCCGCCGGCGCGGCCATGGCCGTCCGCCGGCTGGAGCGACGCTGGTTGGAGCGGCTCACCCGACAGGGCCACCCACACCCGCACCGGGCGCTGGGCGTGCGGATGGCCGCGTTGTACTCGGTAGTCGTCGTGCCCAGCCGGCTGCTCGCAGCCCGGAAAGCCGCGGAAGCCGACCGCCGAGAGAACGCGGCGGGCGGCAGACACACCACCACCGGCACCGAATGACCTGCTGCGGGTGACGTGAGCCGCCGGGACCGTTGCCGATACGAGTGGGCCCGTCCGGCCGTGCCCCGAGAGGAGACAGCCGGGTTTGCCGCGACCGCGCGAGTTCCTCGCGTCGACGTGATGCACGTTCACGTGGATCTCGACGTGCACGATCCCTCGATAGCGCCGGCGAACAGCTGCGCCGCCCCGCACGGGTGACGGCCGACGAGGTACAGCCGGTGGTACGGCAGTTCGCCGTCCGGCTCCCGGTCGCCTCGGCATCACTGGCCTCCTACGACCCGCACGGCCGGATGGCACATGCCGCCTTGGATCTGCTGGCGCTGCTCGCCTGCCTTGCCCACGAGCCAACAGTCTGAGCTGGTCTCGCTGTCCTCAGCGGATCTGGATCGTGGTCGGCGGTACGGCGCCGTGCTGGAGGCCGCCGGGTCCCTCGACGTAGCCGGAGGCACTCCACGTCGCCGTCGCCCGGCGGAAGGCGCTGCCGTCGACGGTGGTCACGCCGGCCGCGAACCATTGCGGGGTACCGTCGCACACGGTGGGGGTGAGGTATCCGGTGCCGCGGCGGATCGCGCCGTTGACGCGCTGGTCGACGCTCAGGTCGATGACGCCGCGGTCCGGGACGCCGCCCGGATACGGGCCGCAGGTGTACTTTCCGACCAGGGCCACCGTGGCGGGATCGTCGCTGAGCAGGGCCCACTGGCCGCTGACCGTGAGGTCGGCGTCGGGGACGGCGGTAGCGGCCGGTGCAAGGGTGAGGACGAGGGAGAGGGACAGCATGAGGGTGGTCGCGATCCGGCGCATCACACCCCTCCTATCTGGTCTCGACGGCTGAGGTTCATCAGGTTCGGCACCGAAGCATCAGGCGGCCACGCGATGACACCGGCGTCGCCGTCGACCTGCGTGCCGACGAAAACGCACGACGGTGCCACCTTTCGACGTCGTGGTGGTCGGACTTCGATCGACGCCTTCAGGCGATCGCCCAGCGCTGGCAGTTTATCCACAGTCGTGGATTGTTCGGGTCGGCCGTTCGGCTCGCATCCGTGAGGAACGGTCGTGCTGGCCGCGCTTGATCGCACATCCGCTCATGCCGCGACCCGCGCATCGGCGGGCGATGCGGGTGCTTCCCGAGGCCGTTAGGTTTATCGGGCGCCCTGTCCACCCGTCAACTGCACCACGTATCCGGCGAACCTGAGGTCACCGCGGTCGGGTATCCAGCCGTCCGCCGACCGAACGGTGTCGACAACACCGGATCCGGCCACCGGAACAAGCCGAGTCCCCGCTTCGTCGGATAGCGGGGCATAGCGGCAATGCACGGCATGGATCGCGACAACGGTCCCCACGGTGGGCACAGCGTCCTCGCTCACGCCTCCATGATGTTCCTCTGCTCCGCCGATGCCGCCGGCCACGTCCTTGTCGAGCACCGCTTCCAGCCAGGCGGTGTCCGGTTCTCGTAACGTCCACGACACCTCGTCGCCTACGGAAAACGGCGCGCCGCAGCACTGCATCTGCCAGTCGTCGACCCAGACCTTCAGATCCACCACGCCATTCTGGCACTCGACAGGTCGCACCCCCATCTAATAGGACAGCCCAGACTCGCGATCATCCACATCAGGGGGTCTCGCTGGTGCCGGAACTCAGCAACGTCCGGTGCCGGCACCAGCGAGCGACACCGGTCAGTCGTTCTCGCCGACGACCACCCGTACCCGTGAGTGCCGGCGGCGGATGTCCTTCAGCGGCTGGTACTCCGGCGAGTCCCAGAAACGCTGGACGGCGGCCCGGTCCGGGAACTCGTGGATCACCAAGGTGGACGGCCGCCAGTCGCCCTCCAGCACGAGGGTGTCGGGCTCGGTCAGCACGTTGCGGCCACCGGCCCGCTCCATCAGCGGGACGACGCCGTCGAGATATTCCTGGAAGCCCTCGGGGTTGTCCACGTCGAGATCGATGACGACGTACGCGGTCATGTCCTTCTCTCCTTGCCGTATCGTCCGGTGATCTCCACGCTAAGCCGCCCCGGCGGGCGTTCCCATGCGTCAGACGCGAGCAAACATACGCGATCGTCCCGCTATCCTGGACGCGTGGATGTGCTCAGTGACGTCATAGCGTCGATGCGGACCGGGCGTGCCAAGTTCGCCCGCACCCGGCACCTGGGGCGGTGGGGCAACCGCTTCGGGCCGTACCCGGGAGCCGGTTTCCACGTCGTGCTCGCCGGGTCCTGCTGGCTGCTGCCGCCCACGGGCGAGCCGGCCCGCCTCACCGCCGGTGACGTCGTGTTCCTGCCGCACGGCGCCGTGCACGGGCTCAGCGACACACCCACGCGGGCCCTCGACCGGCTCGCACCGCAGCTCCCCGACGGCCCCGACCTCGGTGACGGCGACCCGGACGCCGGTGACGCCCTGTTGCTGTGCGGCGCCTACCGGCTGGACCACGGCAACACGCACCCGTTCCTGCGCCAGCTGCCGGAGGTGATCCACCTGCCCGCGCAGCTCGGCCGGCACCCGGCGCTGCGGGCCGCCGTCGACCTGCTCGGCGCCGACCTCACCGCGTCCCGGCCCGGCGCCGACGCCGCCCTGCCGGCACTGCTGGACCTGTTGCTGATCTACGTGTTGCGGGCCTGGCTGGACGAGCAGACCGGCAACGGCGCCACCGAGGGCTGGTCGGCGGCGCTGGCCGATCACGCCGTGGCCACCGCCCTGCACCACATGCATCGGGACCCGGCGCGGCCGTGGACCGTGCAGCAGCTCGGCGCGCTGACCGGGCTGTCCCGGACCGCGTTCGCACGCCGGTTCACCGCCACCATGGGCCAGGCACCGCTGGCGTACCTGACCTGGTGGCGGCTGAACACGGCGGCTCGGCTGCTCAGCCGCGACGACGCCGCGCTGGCCACGATCGCGCGCAGGGTCGGTTACTCGTCGGAGTTCGCGTTCGCCGCGGCGTTCAAACGGCAGTACGGCGTGTCCCCCGGCCGGTACGGCCGCGAGCACCGGGCGCATCCGACACGGTCCGATCAGGAGCTGGACGACGCGAGTGTGCTGTCGTAAACCCTACCGGCAGCCCGGATCCATGGCGTAGACGTCGTAGTCGCCGTTCGTGTCGTCGGCGGTCAGCGCGGCGGCGGTCTCGAAGACGACCGTGGCACCGTCCGGCGTGAGCCGCGGGCTGTATCCGTAGCCACCGTAACCGTTGCCGGTCAGCCGCGTGGTGGTGCCGGCGACGCGGTCCCGGACGAAGATGTCGTAGCTGGCGTTGGTGTCGCCGGGGACGAGCGTGGTGGCGCCGGACGCCCAGACGACGCACCTGCCGCTGAGACCGACCGACGGATCGCGGCTCTCCGCGTCGCCCTGCGTGCCGTCGTCCGCGACGCTGATCAGCTCCGTGACACCGGTCCGCAGGTCCCGGAAGAAGACGTCGGGCACGCCGTTGACGTCGCCGGGCACCACGCCGGACGCGTCCGTCTCGAACGTGAGGTAGCGGGTGTCCGGGGAGATCGTGTACTCGAAGATGCCCACCGCCGGGCTGCCGGTCGAGGTCCGCGCCGCACGCGTGGTGATCCCGGACGACATGTCGCGGATGAAGACGCCGTACCCGTACGTGGCGTCGCCGACCAGGTCACGCGAGGACGAGATGAACGTGATGTACCGGCCGTCCGCGCTGACCTGCGGATTGAGGTGGGTGCCGGTGCCGCCGAGCCCGTTCGGGTCCAGGCTGACCTGGGTGGTGGTGCCGAGCAGCAGGTCGCGCACGACCACGTCCGGCAGGCGGGTGCCGTTGCGGTGGCTGGTGAGCAGGTTGGACGCGTGGGTGGAGAAGGCCACGTAGCGGCCGTCCGCGCTCAGCGACGGCGTGTAGCTGTTCCGGTTCGCCTGCGCGCCGCCGCTGGTCAGGCTGGCCAGCACGGTCGTACCGGTGAGCCGGTCGTAGACGAAGACGTCCGCCTCGCCGTTGACGTCGCCGGGCACCAGATTCTCCGCGTACGAGTCGAACGCCACGAACCGCCCGTCGCCGCTGATCGCCGGGCTGCTCGCCCCGTCCGGATTGTCGCTGCCGTCCCAGGCTGCGCTGACCAGCACCGTCGTGCCGAGCACGCGATCGCGGAGGAACACGTCCCGCACCCCGTTGGTGTCCCCCGGGACCAGATCGCCCGCGGCCGACTCGAACGCGACGAACCGCCCGTCAGCGCTGATCGACGGCTCCACGCTGCTCCCGGCCGCGCCACCACCCCCGTCCACCACGCTGATCAGCTCAGGAACACCCGGCGCGGCGACCGCGACCCCCGGCGCCACCACCAGCAGGACCGCCGTCGCACCGGCCACCCACAAGCTCGCCCGCATAACGACTCCCCTCGATCGGCCAGTCCACAGTAGGCAGGTTCGCCGACGGCCGTTGTCACCTTGCCGACGGTCATCACCAGCCATGGGTACGCCGTGACTGCGGACGGCCGGCCGCGGATAGCGTGGTGGGTCAGGTGATGCGGTGGGTGCGGTAGGCCCAGATGGCGAGTTCGACGCGGTTTCGGGTGGCCAGCTTGGTCATCAGGCCGGCCAGGTGGAATTTGACCGTGCTCATGCTGATGTGCAGATCGCGCGCGATCTCGGCGTTCGTCGCGCCTCGGGCGACGCGGCTCAGGACGTCCTCCTCCCGGTCGGTCAGCGGCACGACGGGTTGCGCGGGCGGGACGGCGGGGTCGGTGGCGGCGAACGTGGCCAGCAGCCGGCCGGTGACGGCCGGGTCGATGAGCGCGTCGCCGTGCACGGCGGCGCGGATCGCCCGCACCAGTTGATCCGGGTCGGCGCCCTTGAGCAGGAAGCCGCGGGCGCCGGCCCGGAGGGCGCCGTAGATGTGCTCGTCCGTGTCGAACGTGGTGATCACGACGACGGCGAGCGGATCGGCGACGTCCGGTCCGGCGAGCAGCCGGGTGGCCTCGATGCCATCCAGGACCGGCATCCGGATGTCGAACAGGCACACGTCCGGCCGCAGGCGGCGGGCGAGCGCGACGGCCGCGCGCCCGTCGGCGGCCTGGCCGACGACCTCGATGCCCGGCTGTCCGTCGAGGATCGTCGACAGCCCGGCGCGGACGATGTCCTGGTCGTCGGCGATCACGACGCGGATGCTCATGCCTCGGCGCCCCGGCGGGGAAGAACGGCCCGGACGCTCCAGCCACGATCCGGATTCGGCCCGGCGGAGAGCGTACCGCCGAGGAGCGCGACCCGTTCGGTCATGCCGATCAGCCCGAAGCCGGACCGGACGGCGGCGGGCACGACCCGTGCGCCGTCGTCGGTGACGGTCAGCCGGACGTCGGTGGCGCTGCCGATCACGTCGACCTCGACCCGGGTGGCCAGCCGGGCGTGGCGCTGCGCGTTGGTTATCGACTCCTGCGTCACGCGGTAGAGCGCGCCCTCGACGGCCGGCGGCAGGTTCGCCAGGTCACCGCGGAGTGCCACGTCGATCCGCAGCGCGTCGGTGCCGCCGGCGGCGAGGTCCGCGAGATCGGCGATCCGGCGCCGCACCGCCTCGGCCGGCTCCCGCTCGCGGTCACGCAGCGCGCTGACCATCGTGCGCATCTCCGCGAGGGTCCTGGCCGCCTCACGGTCGATGATCTCCAGGGCGTCGGTGGCCCCGCTCAGCGACGACGACCGCGCCAGGAAGAGGCCCGCCTGCGCCTGTATCGCGATCGCCGACACATGGTGGGCGACGGTGTCGTGCAGCTCCCGGGCGAGCTGCTCGCGTTCCTGGAGCTTGGCCTGCACGATGAGCTGCGCGCGGGCGGCGTTCCGGTACCGCACCGACGCACCGAGGGCGACCACCATCAGCACCAGCGCGACCCCGGCGACGGCCTCGGCGATCCCGGGGAAATCCACGCTCACGATCACGGCCACTCCCGCGATCAGCACCGCGACCCCGACGGCCACATCGTGGCCGACGCCCCACCGCCCCAGCGAGTACGCCAGCAGGAGCACGACCCACCCGCCGGACAGCTCCACCGGCTCGCTGCCCACGGCGAACGCGACGAGTTCGAGCACCGCGAACCCGCCGAAGGCGAACACCACCGCCCCCAGCGGATGGGTACGCCGGACGAGCGCCGCCAGCGCCAGCCCGCAGCCGAAGAGGACCGCCACCGGCGGCCACACCAGCTCCCGGAAGGCCACATCGAGCACGAGCGCGGCCAGCACCAGCGCGGCGAAGCCCCAGTCTCCCCGGGTGTACGGCGAGGTTGTGGCGTTCGGCACGAGTGCCACGGTACCGATCGCGGGCACGCGATCCACCGGCCGCGCGACCAGTCTCCGACCTGGCCGATGAGCCAGGACAACGCCGTCCGGAGGGCCCGGGCGCCCCGCGCCGGTACGGCCGAGACTGGGACGGCCCGCCCCTACCACGAGGAGAGCACCTCATGAACGGCCAGCTCCAGGACAGCAGGATCGACGTCAAGGTCGTGCTCTGCGGCTTGTGGGTCACCACGCTGCTCGTCTTCGCCTACGTCGACATCTTCGGCTTCTACCGCGCGGACCTGATCAACGGCGTACTCGCCGGAAGGGTCGCCGGCCTCACGATCGACCAGGTCTTCCTCGTGCTCACCACGCTCTACATCGCGGCCGCGGCGCTGATGGTCACCGTCTCGCTGCTCGCACCGGCCCGCATCAACCGAATCACCAACATCGCCGTGAGCCTGTTCTACGTGGCGACCGCGGGAGCCTCGCTCATCGGCGAGACCTGGGCGTACTACATCATCGGCATCCTGATCCAGATCTCACTCCTGCTGGTCATCACCCGGGTCGCCTGGACCTGGCCCCGCCACACCCCGGCGAATCCGTGACCCGGCACCGCCGGCGAGCCTCTCGCCGCCCCATCACCATGCTGGTATGGACGGCAGGGCGGCGGCGCCAGCCTTCTCACGAGATCCGGCGACGGCGCGGCGTCGATGCCGAGCGCGGGGTGGGCCAGGCGCACCTCGGCGTCGTCGTCGAGCGGCGCGGGGGCGTCGCCGGCGTCCGCGAGCGTGCGGTCCTCCGCGATCCGGAACGCGGTCCCGTCCGCGGTGACCCACAGCAGGTGGCGGCCGATCGGCGAACAGCAGCGGTGGGCGGCGAGCACACGCAGCTCCGCGCCGGTCCACCGGCGCTGCTCGGCCAGCGCGGCCTCCAGGCGCTGGACCGTGTCGGCCGCCGCGCCGGGCACATCGGGCATCCGGAGCACGGCGCGCTCGCGTACCGTGCGGGTCTTCATGGTTGTCGCGATCTCGGCCGGTCGTGGTCAGCGCGGTCAGCGGCGGCTCGCCCGGGGCCAGGAACGATGCGACCACCCGGTGCTACACGCCGGCCGTCCCGCGCCGCCCTCCGGCACTTTCCTTGTCGCGCTCGCGCAGGTGCGCGCGCAGCCCGGTCACGCCCGGCGCGATCTCCGGGCGCAGCACGAAGCGCTCGTCGTAGTCGCCGCCGGTCTGCGTGCGGTACGGGAGCGGCTCCGTCACCGGCATCGTGCGCAGGCGCTCGCGCAGCTCCTCGGCCGCGGTCTCGGCGTTGGCGGCGGTGAACCGGTCGGTGCCGTGGACCAGCACCGGCGGAAGCACGGTCGCGCCCGCGTAGAACAGCAGGCCGTGCTGCAACGGGAACAGCAGGTCGTCGACGGCGCCGTGAATCCCGCGCTCGCCGTAGAACCACGGCGGCCCGCCCATCGTCACCACGGCCAGTGCGCGCTTGCCCGCCAGGAAACCGTCCCCGTAGCCGATCCATTCGCCCCGCGGGCCGCGATGACCGTACGCGTAGCCCTTGTGCCAGACCCGGTCGAACCAGCCCTTGAGGATGGCCGGCATCCCGAACCACCACATCGGGAACTGCACGACGATGGTGTCCGCCCGGTCGATCTTCCGCTGCTCGGCGCGGATGTCCTCGCTGACCGTGCCGCGGGTGTGGGCACGGCCGGCGGCGTGGGCGACCTGGAAGCGCCCGGCCGGGTCGTGGCCGTAGTCGGCGGCGTCGACGACCGGGTTCCAGCGCATGGCGTAGAGGTCCGACACCTCGACCCGATGGCCATCGGTACGCAGTGCGCGCCGGCCCGCCGCGGCCAGGAAACCGTTGAGGGAGCGGGGCTCGGGGTGGGCCTGAATCCAGAGAACGTCCATGGCTTCGATCGTCGTGCCTGTGGATCGCCGCCACGACTGGCCTGATGGCCAACATGTGCGAACATCGGGCCATGGTTGTTGCCGCCGGCGAAGAGGTGCACCGGGTGGCCGTCCTGGCCCGCCACGGGGTGCTGCCCTTCGAGCTCAGCATCGTCCACCGGCTGTTCGGCCAGGCCCGCTCGGCCGCCGGCGCCGCGCTGTACGAGGTGGTGACGTGCGCGCTCGAGCCGGGCGCCGTCCGTACCGACTCGGATTTCGCGATCTTCGTCAGCCACGGCCCGGAGGCGCTCGCCGAGGCCGGCACCGTCGTCATCCCCGCGTCCGACGCCGACTACGAGCCGCCGGACGGGCCCCTGGAACCGGCGCTCGCCGCGGCGCTGGCCCGCATCCGGCCCGGCACCCGGATCGCCTCCATCTGCGCCGGCTCGTTCGTGCTGGCCGCGGCCGGGTTGCTGAACGGCCGGCGGGCGACCACGCATTGGCGCTCCTCCGCGCGGGCCCGCGCGCGTTTCCCGGACGTCACGTTCGACCTCGGGGTCCTCTACACCGAGGACGACGGCGTGTTCACCTCGGCCGGCGCGGCGGCGGGCATCGACCTGTGCCTGCACATGATCCGCAGCGATCACGGCGCCGCGGTCGCCAACGAGGTGGCCCGCGGCACCATCGTCCCGCCGCACCGCGACGGCGGCCAGGCGCAGTACCTCAACCGGCCGATACCCGAGCCGCGCGTCTCCTCGACCCGCCGGGCGCGCGCATGGGCGCTGGAGAACCTGCACCGGCCCGTCACCCTGCGGGAACTCGCCGCTCAGGAGGCGACCAGCATCCGGACGTTCACCCGCCGCTTCCGCGACGAGATGGGCACCTCACCCGGACACTGGCTGCTCCAGCGGCGGGTGGAGCGCGCCTGCGCCCTGCTGGAGCGCAGCGACCTGCCCGTCGACGACGTCGCCGCCGCCACCGGGTTCGGCACCGCCGGGTCGATGCGGCTGCACTTCCAGGCCCACCTGGGCGTCTCGCCCAGCGCCTACCGCATCACGTTCCGCGGACGTAGCCGTGATCGGCACCGGGGTCATGGTCAGCGGCCAGGGGAAGTCCGGCGCGACCCGCCTGCCCCACGCGTACAGCTGCTCGAACATCGGTTGTGATGCGACGCCCACCTCGGTCAGGGCGTATCCGCCGGTCGGCAGCCGCTCGATCAGGCCCAGGTCCGCCAGCTCGCGCAGCTCCCGTGCCAGCGACGGGTTGCCGATCGGCGCCAGGAGCCGCCGGATCTCGGTGAACCGCCGTGGGCCGCCGGTCAGCGTGTGTACCACCCACACCTTCCACCGGCCGCCCAGACTGACCAGCCAGTCCGTGTCGGCGCGGGCGCCGAACCACTCGCCCCAGGCGTGCAGGTGACGCAGGATGGGCTCCTGCTGCCGTCCCGCCGGCGTCAACGAGTACTCCACGCGGATTCGGCGCTCAGGGAAGACCACGCGCCGGACCACGCCCGCCCGCTCCAGCGCGCGCAGCTGAGCGACGAGCAGCTGCCGGCCCGCGCCCGGGATGCGCCGTTGCAGGTCGGACAACCGCTTCGGGCCGTCGAGCAGGTGGAACATGCTCCAGAACATCCATTTGCCGCCCACGCCCGAGCCGCCGTAGGGGCACACCAGCAGCTTGCTCACCCGTCCCATCACGCGCCTCCGCAAGGTCGCATAGATTTGCCTTATTCTGCGCCGCCGTTTCCCGCAATACCGTCTGACCGTATGCGGAAGCGAGCAATGCGGAAACCGATCGGAATCGCGGCGGTGGTGGTGGTGCTGCTGTTGGCCACGGCGCTGATTCTCTGGGAGCCCGGCTCGGTTCCCGAGTTCGGCCGGGCGGAAACGGCGCGCGGGCCGATAGCCTATGACCTCGACGGTACGGACGGTCCGGTGGTCCTTTCCGTCCACGCCGGTCTTGGCGGCGCCGACCAGGGGCGGCTGTTCGCCCGGTTTCTCCGCCGGGAGGGCTTCCGCGTGCTCAGCCCGTCGCGGCCCGGCTATCCCGGGACGCCGTTGAGCAGCGGCCGCACCGTCGAGGAGCAGGCCGATCTGCTCGCCGCGCTGCTGGACACCCTGCGCATCGCCCGGGTCGGGGTCTTCACCGCCTCGGCGGGCGCGCCCGTCGCGTACACCTTCGCCGCGCGCCACCCGGACCGGGTCTGGGCGGTCGTCGCGGTCGCGGGCGTCAGCACGGCGAATCCGGACTGGGCCCCGTCCAACCCCGTTCGGCGCTTCTTCGTCGACAAGGTCGTCCAGAAGATCGCATATCTCACCGGCGCGGTCTCGCTCGACACGATCGTGACCGGCACGCTCGACGCCACCAGCCTCTTCACTGCGGACGAGAAGGCCCGGCGGCAGGATCACATCGTCAACGACCCCGGCGCCAGAGAATTCTTCACGGCAATGGTCGAGACCACCTTCCCGTACGAGAAGAGGATGCCGGGTACCCGGAATGACGCCCTTCAGCGGGCGAGCCTGGCGCTTCCGCTGCGCGGGATGACGACTCCCACGCTCGTCATGCACGGCAGCGCGGACGGCGACGTCCCGTTCCACGATGGCCAGAACGCCGCCGCCCTGATCCCCGGCGCGCGGCACCACTGGATGCCGGGCGAGGACCACCTCGGCTTCTGGCTGAGCCCGCACGCCACCGACCACCAGCGCGTCGCCGCGGATTTTCTGACCGCTCACGCGCCCCGGTAGCGGCAACGCCGGCTCACCCGGTCGCCGGCAGGGGAAACCAGCGCAGCTTCTCGACGTCGGCGGGCAGCGCCGACGGGCCGAGTGCGATGCCGGGGTCGGCATGCCGGGCGATGATCCGGCGGGCGTCGTCGAGGTATCCGGCCAGCGCCTCTTCCCCGACGACCGGTCGCGGCGGTGGGAACGTCACCATGCCGTCCGCGCCGAGGGACATCCCGGGAAGGTCCGGTGGCGTGGTGCCCCGATGTCGCCACAGGCCGGTGCGCGGGTCGAACCGGTAGTCCTCCAGCAGCCGGCGCGCGCCGTCGACGAGGATCGCGACCGCCTCGGCGAGGTAGTCGGCGACGGTGTCGGAGATGAAGTAGTTGACGTTGATCCGGATCCAGCCCGGCTTGATGCCCTCGTAGCCGCGAGCGATCTGCGCGGCGTACGCCCGCGAGACGGCCTCGTCGATGCCCAGCAGGCGGTGACCGTAGGGGCCGGCGCACGAGCACCCACCCCGGGCCTGGATGCCGAACAGGTCGTTGAGCAGGGCGGTCACCAGGTTGTGGTGCAGCCAGCCGTCGCCGTGGCGCAGCCGGAACGAGATGATCGACAGCCGGTCCACGGCGGGATTGCCGAGCACCTCGATACGGCCGTCCGACGCCCATCGGCTCATGACGCGCTGCCACAGGCGGCGTTCGCGGGCGACGATCAGGTTGGTGCCGACCGCCTGTTTGAGCCGGAACACCAGCCCGGCGCGGACGGATTCCACGATCGCCGGGGTACCGCCTTCCTCCCGGGCGACCGGGTCGTCCAGATAACGGTGGCCGGCCGGTCCGACGTACGACACCGTGCCGCCTCCGGGGCTGCTGGGCGCCCGGGCGGCGATCAGGTCGCGGCGCACCACGAGCACCCCGGGCGTCTGCGGACCGCCGACGAACTTGTGCGGTGACAGGAACACCGCGTCCTTGCCGTCCCCGGCCCCCGGCGAGGTCTCGGTCATGCGGATCGGCACGTACGGGCCCGCCGCCGCGTAGTCCCACAGCGACAGCGCGCCGTGGCGGTGCAGGAGCGCGGCGACCGCCGTGGTGTCGGTGAGCACGCCGGTGACGTTCGAGGCGGCGGAGAAGCTGCCGATGCGCAGTGGACGGTCGGCGTACCGTTCCAGTTGCCGGGCGAGGTCGGCGAGGTCGACGTGGCCGTCGGTGTCGCAACCGATGGTCACCACGTCGGCGATGCTCTCGCGCCACGGCAACTCGTTGGAGTGATGCTCGTAGGGGCCGACGAAGACGACGGGCCGGCGCTCGGGCGGGATGCGCTCGGCCAGCCGGTACCGCCGGTCCAGTGTGTCCGGCAGGCGCAGTCCCAGGATGGCGACCAGCCTGTTGATCGCCGCCGTGGCGCCCGAGCCGCAGAAGATCACCGCGTGCTCGTCCCCGGCGCCCACCGCGTCCGCGATGACGGCCCGCGCCTGCTCGCGGAGGCGGCCGGTGTGCAGCCCGGTGCCGGACGACTCGGTGTGGGTGTTGGCGTACCGGGTCAGCACGTGCGTGCGGATGAAGTCCTCGATGAAATCCAGCGACCGGCCGGAGGCGGTGTAGTCGGCGTAGGTGATCCGGCGCGGACCGTACGGACCGTCCAGCAACTCACCCTCACCGATGATGCCCGATCGGATCCGGTGCAGCAGGGATGACGGCGTCTCCGTGCCCGCGGTGCTTCCACCGTCGGCGATGCGGCATGTCATGGTCGGCCTCCCGTCGGTCGATCGTGCCCCGGCGCGCGTTGCCGCCTCCCGGGCATCCAGCGGAACCGCGCCGGATCCGATCGGCGCGACGGTCACCCGGTGCGGCGGCTGTTCCCACGCGTTCCTCCTCGCCGATGCCGTCGGGTCGTCGACGGTGGCCACGAAGACCTGGTACTCCGGGGGTCTCCGGCCAGCGTAACGCGACCGAGTCTCCACTCAGGATTTCCAATCGGCCGATGTGGACGGTCTCCGATAATCCGGCGCACGACCGATTTTCCGGCGTGAGGGGCGCGGGCCTTCGATCGCCACGTCGATCGCGGCGGCGGCCGGTCGGTGCCGGCACGGGCGAGCAGGGCCGTGCCCTCGGGCCCCACGAGCAGCAGCCGGGCCCGCGCCTCGGGGGCGGACGCGCTGGCCACCTCGCCGCAGCGCTGCGCGTCGCGACGCCCGCCGGCCACCACATCCACGAATCGGCGGAACGCCTCGCGGACGATCGTGGACGCTCCTCCGCCGGCGCCGTCCTCGCCGCCGGCGGAGGCCGCACCGCCATCTGACGCACGCCACCATCGCGGTCCGGCTCGTCCGCTCGCACGGGGCCTATGCGCCGACGCCGACGGGAGCGGACAACCCAATACGTTGATTCACGCGAACCGTGACAACCCGGCCGTTTACCATATTCATCACGGGCCGGAAGGACCCAGTGCGGGGGTACGGCGTTGATGAGCGACCGGGGCGGCAACGCCGGACCACACGCCCGCACGAGCGGCCCGCCCGCCCCGCGGCCTCACCCGGCCCGCGACGTTCCGCCGGACCACCTGCCGTCTCCCGCACGCACGGGCCTGACATGGCGCACGTGATCGCGGCCGAGGACGAGCCGGAGATCCAGCAGATCCTGCGCATGATCCTCGAACGTGCCGGGCACACCGTCACCGTCGTCGGCGACGGCGCCGACGTCGTCGACGCGGTCGGTGAGCACCGCCCCGACCTCGTCCTGCTCGACCTCGGCCTGCCGCACGTCGGGGGTCTGGACATCTGCCGCGCTCTGCGCGAGGACCCGGCGACCAGCACGCTTCCGGTCGGCGTCGTCAGCGGGCAGATCACCCCGCCGTTCACCGCGGCGTTCGCCGCCGGTGCCACGGCCGTGCTGGCCAAGCCGTTCACCAGGGCCCAACTCCTGGAACTCGTCGACACGTTGCTGACCGCGCCGTCCGCACCGCCGTAGGCGGGACCGGCGCCCGGCCGGCGAGCGCGGTGCACCCGGACGGTCGCGGGGAGGACGCGCCGGCGCCCTACGGCGCGGCGGATCCGGTGATGACGTGTTCCGCGGCGATGCGCAGGCTGATGCCGCTGGCGGCCGCGTGCAGCCGCAGGCACACGTAGGCGTTCTCGGCGCTGGAGGAGCCACGGTGCATGATCACCTGGAGGGCGAGCTGGATGGTGGCGCGGATGGTCAGCGCCGCCGCGAGTCCCGACAGCAGTTCCTCGCCGCCGGCGTCCAGCACCCGCACCGCGAGTTCGCCGGGCTCGAGCCGGCCCGGGTCGTAGATGGTCCAGACGCCCTTGATCAGGGGCGCCATGGCGTCGCCGTCGCGGCCGTAGAGGTTGAGTGTGGCGATCGCGGTGCCGCTGCCGGCGAAGAGCGGGATCGACACCGAGCACTCCAGGCCGAGATCGACGGCCTTCTGACGGAAGCCGGGCCAGGCCATCGTCGTCGCGATGTGGGGCACGGTGACGGGGGTGTCGTCGTCGAGGGGCTGCAGACACGGTCCCTCCCCGTCGGCGTACTGCGCCTGGTCGACCGCGGCGGCGAGTTCGCTGCTGGTCGCGACCGTGGTGAAGGCGCCGTCGCGACGGCGGGTGACGGAGGCGTAGTCGACGGCGCCGACCTGTGCGGCGGCGAGGGCGACCAGGTTCTCGAGCTGTTCGTCGATTCCGGGTGCGTCGTCCGGGGTCTCGGCCAGCGTGATGAGCCCTTCGGTGAGCGGGCCCCGCGCCGGCGAGGCCGACGGCACCTCGTTGTCGGGTGCGTCGCCGACGGCGGATCGGACCGGCGGATACCCCGGTCCGCGCCGCATTCCGGCCGGCATCGGGTCGGGGCCGTGCGGTGCGCTCGCGTCGGTGTGCAGCGGAAGCCGGACGTGCATGGTGGTGCCCGGTGCCGTTCCCGGGTCGACCCGGATGACGCCGCCGTGCAGGTCCACGATGGTCCGGGCGAGGCTGAGCCCGAGACCGGCGCCGGACCTGCCCTGATGGCGCACGTTGCCGGCCCGGTAGAAGCGGTCGAACAGCCGGTGGCGGTCCTCGTCGGGGACGCCGATTCCGCCGTCCGTGACGTGCAGTTCCGCGGCGGCGTGCCCGCGTGCGAGGCGCACGTGCACGCCGCCGCCCGGTGCGCTGTACCGGATGGCGTTGGTCAGCAGGACGTCGACGACCTGACGCAGCCGGGCGGCGTCGCCGTCCACGGCCAGGTGCGCGGGCAGGTCGGTGGTCAGCCGCAGACCGCCGTGCTCGGCCTCGGGGCCGGCGGCGCCCACCGCGCGGGCGACGATCTCGGCGAGGTCGACCTGCCGGACGGTCAGGGGAAGGTGGCCGCTTTCCAGCCCGGCGAGTTCGAGGAGGGTGTCCACCATGTCGCTGAGGTCGGTGCCGTTGCGGGCGATGGTGTCCAGCATCCGCCGATGCTCGTCGTCGAGGCCGGCGAGGTCTTCTCCGAGGATGCCGGCGTAGGCGACGATGGACGTCAGCGGGGTGCGCAGCTCATGACCGACCAGCGTGACGAAGTCCTCCTTGGCGTGGCTGAGCTGCCGGGCCAGTTCCTCGGCCCGGCGCCGCGCCAGGTAGGCGCCGATCTGTGCGGCCACCCCGTCGAGGAGCACGGTGAGCAGGTCCTCGTGATACTCCGGCGTCCCGGCGTAGCAGGTGAGCACGCCGAGCACGGTGCCCGCGTCCCGCACCGGCACCGACACCACCGTGCGCAGCCCCTGCCGGATGCACGCGTCCCGTCGCGCCTGTGACTGCGGCGTGCCGAGGTATCCGGTTCTCGTCAGGTCGGGCACCCACAGCGGTGTACCGGTGGCCCAGGTCCGCCCGGTGATCCCCGCGCCCTTGACCACGACGTAGTCCCGCAATTCGCCGAGTCGCAGCCCGGCCCGGTCGAAGGAGCCGGCCGGCCGTAGCGTGTCGGTGACCTCATCCAGGATCCACAGTTCCGCGTACGGCCATCCCAGGGTACGGACCACCGCCTCCAGCACGGCCGGCGCCGCGTCGGAGATCGTCTGCGCGGCGGCGAGCGCCTTCGAGACGTCGGTGTGGCAGGCCCGGAAACGCTCGGCGCGGCGCATCTCGGTGACCTCGTGAGCGGCGACGACCGCACCCCACCGGCGCCCGTCGGCACCGACGATCGGCCGGGCGTTGGAGGCGAACGTGCGGTCCGGCCGCCCCGGAGCCCGGACCACCACGTCGACGTCGTGCACGTCCTCGCCGTGGAAGGCGCGGTGCAGCGGAGCCTGTTCCCGCGTCATCGGCGTGCCGTCCGGATGGTGCAGCATGGCCAGTGCCGCCGCGGTGTGCGCGTCCCCGAGGTCCCCGGTGGCCGGCAGCAGTTGTGCCTCCCGCAGCGCCGCGTTGACCACCACCACCTTTCCCCGCGCGTCACAGGCGATCACGCCCACGGAGAGGCTGTCGAGCAACCCGGCCAGGAAGCTGAGCTGCCAGTCAGCGTCGTGCTCCGGGTCCGCCCGCCCGGACAGGTCGGTCAGGAACACGCAAGCCAGCGCGCCGCCCGCGCCCCGGATCACCGACATCGCCGCGCGGACGGGCAGCTGATGGCCGTCCCGGTGCCGGACCTGTAACCGCCGGAACAGCCGCCGCCCGGCCGGCGCGGTGAACAACCGCGCCACCTCGGCTCCGAGTTGGTCCGGCCGCAGGGTCTCATCCAGATGCCGGCCGCACACCTCCTGCGCGGTGTATCCGAGCAGCGCCTGCGCCGCCGGGTTCCAGCCGGCCACCACACCGTCCGCGTCGATCGCCAGGAACGCCTCCTGCACTCCGTCCAGCAGAGCGCCGCTGTCCAGCGACGCGGGAACGGCGGACCGGGACTCGCCGGCGGCCGCGACCGGATGCAGCAGATGCGCGATCTCCACCAGCGCGTCCAGCTGCCGGCCGGACCACTCACGCGCCGCGACGTCCAGCACGGTCAGCGCACCCACCGGCTGATCGGCGCCGTCACGCAGCGGCACCCCGACGAAGGCCCGGATGCCGTGATCCATCACGAGAGGATGGTCACGCAGGGGTCCGTCCACGGCGGCATGGGCGTCGTCGCATCGCACCGGGTGATCGGCACTGACGACGAACGTGCTCACCGAACACGCGATCGGTGTCCGCCGCTCCACCGTCAGCGCCGCCGGCAGTCCGTGGATGCCCGCGAGGTACTCGTCGGTCTCGGCGACCAGCGCCACCACGCCCATCGGCGCGTCGAGCAACCGGGCGGCCAGCCCGGCGATGCCGTCCAGCGGCATCGGCAGCGCGGGAAACGCCCGCCGTGCGCGGTCCACGGCCGCGAGCCGCCGCGGATCACCGATCAACCGCTCATCGAACGTCAGCACGAGACTATCCCGATTCTGCCGCCGGGCCGCCCACGCTTGCGGGCCCCGACGATTACCCGCTCAAAAGCGAACGAAACGGGCTAATTCCGTGCGGGAGGAGCCCCGTGGGGCCGACTCAGATCCGGCCGTGGTCCAGGAGCAAGCCGACGGCGGTGAGGGCGGCCGCCGCGGCGAACTGCTGCATCGTGGCCAGCGTCCCGGCCGCCCGCGACACGGCGCCGGGAGCCGATCCGGCCAGGGCCGCCGCGGTCAGCGCGGGCAGCGTCAGCCCCATCGCCGCACCGCACAGGACGAGCGGTATCCGCGGGTCCGCGCTCGCGTACAGCAGCGCCAACCCGGCGCCGGCCAAGGCCGGCCCGGCGACCCAGGAACGGCTCGGCAGCCGCGGCCCCATCAGCGAGACGAGAGCGAAGCTGACACCGTAGAAGAACAGACCCGGCGGGTCCGGACGCAACGACACCACCAGGATCAGCACCGCCTGACCGGCGTAGACCCCACCGGTCCCGGCCGCCGCGAGCAACGGCCGCCACCCCGCGAAAACCAATCGGCGACGGCGACCGGCCATCACCCGCAGCCGCCGGTGATAGCCCCACCCCAGCGGTACCACCGCGATCGCGGCCGCCAGCACCCACGCGGTGCCACCGGCCAGACGCAGCCACGCGAGCGGCCCCAGGACCGACAGCGGCAACAGCACGCCCAGCACCACGCCGGCCGCGTCGACCCGGTTCCCGGCCACCGGACCACCGTCGGGCAGGCGGCACACGATCAGCAGGCCGACAGCGATCTCCACCAGGAACAGCCAGCGCCAGCCGACCGGCAGACCGCCGAGCAGTTGCCCGCAGGCGGCGGCCGCCCCCAGCGTGGCCGCCATCAGCGGGTACGCCCGAGACCCGCCCCGCCAGATCAGCACGAATCCCTGCGCCACCATCGCCGCGGCACTCACGCCCTGCACCAGGCGTCCGCCGAGCAGCACGGCCGCGGTCGGCGCGCTCGCGCAGACCACGCACGCCGCGAGGTACCCGCACGCCCCGGCGGCGATCAGGCGGCGGGCGCCGAACCGGTCGCCGAGCACCCCGCCGGCCAGCAGACCGGCGGCGTACCCGAACGAGAACGACGCCGGCACCAGCTCGGCGCCCCGGCTACCGCCGGTCAGGTCGTGCTGCACCACCGGCGCCGCGACGCCGAGCGCGAAGAAGTCGAACACCGGCAGGAACAGCACGACCAACGCCAGGAACACCGCGGTCAGCCCAGCACGGCCAGGGCGTCGACCTCCACCAGCATGCCGGGCGGCAGCGGCATGTACATCGTGGTCCGCGCCGGATACGGCTCGCCGACGATCGCGGCGTACGCCGTGTTCATCTCCGGCAGGTGGCCCGGATCGGTGAGGTAGACACGCAGCATGACCACGTCGGCGAGGCTCGCCCCGCCCGCGTCGAGCACCGCGATCACGTTCCGCAGGGCACGGTCGGTCTGCTCGGCCACGCTCCGGCCGCTGATCGCACCGGTGGTGGGGTCGAGCGGAAGCTGCCCGGACACCTGCAGGACCGGGCCCTTGCGGACGCCCTGCGCCAGCGGCGCCGGCAGCACCGGAGCACCGGTGGTGGTGACCACGGCCCGCGAGTCCGGGTCCCGGGACCAGGCCCGCCGTTGCGGCCCGCGCGGGTCGTCCAGCCGCTCCCAGACCTCGCCGATGCGCATGGTGGTGCGGCGGACGGTGTCGTACGGCGGCCAGCCGGGGTCGCCGGTGCGGGCGAAGCGGATCCAGGCGTGATGCACGCGTGCGGCGAGGTCGGCGGGCGGGTCACCCGCGCCGAGCAGCCGGTTCTCCCCGCGTACGGCGGCATGGTCGAGGTTGTCGAAGACGAACGGCAGCTCCACCGCGTGCGCGGCGCCGAGCGCGGGCGAGCGCCAGGTGAACTCGTACGCGAAGGTCGCGCGGTCCGCCCGCCGGGCATGAGCGTCGAGCAGGGCCCAGGTCCCGGCGCCGAACAGCGCGTCACCGAGGACCGCGGCGCGCAACCGCGGGGCGGTCACGGCCGGGTCCTGGCTTCGGTACGCGGCCAGCAGGCGCGCCGGATCGGGATGGGCGGCCGACGCCACCGCGTCCACGTCGGCCGCGGTCGACGTGGCATATCTGCCGACCGGAATCAGGTAGAGGTTGCCCTCCTCCGCGTTGACGCCGGCGAGCAGGTCCACGTCGGCGGCGAGCGCGTCGGCCGGCTGGGCGTCCAGCACCAGGCTGAACGGGCTGAGCCCGACCAGCGGGTCGAACGCCGTCCGGGTACGCAGATCGAGCCCGGCCAGCCGTCCCGCGGCCTCGACCAGGAGCTCGTCACCGACCTCGGCGAACGCGTCCGCGTGCGCGGGCACACCGAGGATCTCGGCGGCGGCCGCGGTGACGCGGGCGCCCTGTTCGCGGGTGAACGCGCCGAGACCGCTGCCGCTCTGGACGATCGCGCGCCGCATCAGCCCGGCGGCCTCCGGCGTGGCCAGGACGCCGCCGACGATGGTGGCGCCGGCGGACTGGCCGAACAGCGTGACGTTGTCCGGGTCGCCGCCGAACGCCGCGATGTCGCTCCGGACCCAGCGCAGCGCGGCGATCACGTCGAGCAGGCCCCGGTTGGCGGGCGCGCCGGGCAGGTCGAGGAAGCCCGCGATGCCCAGCCGGTAGTTCACGGTGACCAGGACGACGCCGTCGCGGGCGAACGAGGAGCCGTCGTAGAGGGCGGCCCGGTTCGACCCGGCGACGAAGCCGCCGCCGTGCACGAACACCATGACCGGCAGGCCGGTGGCTGCCGGGTCGGGCGTACGGACGGTGACGGTGAGGTAGTCCTCGCCCCGGTGCCAGCCGTCGAAGTAGGCGCTCATGTCGATGTCGCCGAGCCTGCGTTCGGCCTGCGGCGCGGTCGGGCCCGGCACCGTGGCGTCGCGGACACCGTCCCAGGGTGCGTGCGGTTCGGGGGCGGCGAACCGGCCGGCGCCGACCGGCGCCGCGGCGTAGGGGATGTCCAGGAACGCGACGTGCCCGTCCAGGCGCAGGCCGCGCACGATGCCGTTGGTCGTGCTCACCTCGGTCACCGGAAGGCCGCCCATTCCTTGATCGCGAACCGGTCCGCGTCCCGGGTGACCTCCAGGGCGCCGTTGCCGGGGAAGTGCGCCGGCAGGACCAGGGCGTCGTTGTCGGCGGCCCAGCCCAGCAGCCGGCGGCGGGTGGCCCGGGCCTCCCGCGGGTCCTCGCAGAAGCAGCTGTTGACGTCCGGTTCGAGGATCTGGACCGGGCTGTGCATCAGGTCGCCGACGAACAGCGCCCGGTCGGTTCCGGAGGTCAGCGTCAGGACGCAGGAGCCCGGCGTGTGCCCCGGTGCCGGCTCCAGCAGCAGGTTGCCGTCGATGCGGTGGCTGCCCTCCCACAGCAGGGTCTGACCGGCCCGGTGCACGGGGGCGACGCTGTCCTCGAAGACGTTCTGGTTGCCCCGGCCGAGCACGGTCGGACGGTTGTTCGCCGGGTTCCAGAAGTCGAAGTCGGCCTTCGGCATCACGTACGTCGCGTTCGGGAAGGTCGGGACCCATTCCCGGTCACGCAGGCGGGTGTTCCAGCCGACGTGGTCGATGTGCAGGTGGGTGTTGACGACCAGGTCGACGTCCTCGGGGGCGACGCCGGCCCGGGCGAGGTTGTCGAGGAAGTCGGTCTCGCGGCGGCTCCAGACCTGTGCGTACGGGCGCTCCTTGTGGTTTCCGACGCCGGTGTCGACCAGGATCGTGCGGCCCTCGCTGCGTACCAGCCAGGTCTGGAGCGCCGAGTTGACGCCGTCCGTGGCCGCGTCGTGGAAGTGGGGCTGAAGCCAGCTCGCGTTGTCCCGCCAGACCTGGCGGGAGGTGTCCGGGAAGAAGACGTCGGGCGTCATCTCCACCGGCCCGAAGTACTCCCACACCCGGGTGACGGAGACGTCACCCAGCTCGATCGTTTCCAATGGATCTCCCTGCGAATGGTGTCGAGGCGACGAGGGAGATCGTCCGCGGGACGGGGTACGGGCAGCCAGTCCCGGCTTTGTCTACCCCTGACAGGTACATGCTGCGGACGTCCCGGGCACGCATACTCGAAGGTATGGACGTCAGATCGTCACTCGGCGAGTTCCTCCAGGCCAAGCGGGCACGGCTGCGCCCCGGCGACGTCGGGCTGCCCCGCTACGGCGACCGCCGCCGGGTGCCCGGCCTGCGCCGTGAGGAGCTCGCCATGCTCGCCGGGGTCAGTGCCGGCTACTACGCCCGGCTGGAGCAGGGCCTGTCGCTGCACGCCTCCCGCGAGGTCCTCGACGCCATCGCGGGCGCCATGCGGCTGACCGCCGCCGAACGCGAACACCTGCACGTCCTGTCGTCCCTGGCCGGTCACCGGGTCAACCCGGCGCCACCACCCACCGAACACGCCGCCGCCGGCCTGAACGCCCTGCTGGCCGCCATGCCCGGCGTACCCGCGCTGGTCACGGGCCGCCGCAACGACGTCCTCGCCTGGAACCGCGCCGGTCACGCCCTGTTCGCCGGTCACCTGCCCGTCACCGCCCCCGACCACCCGGACACCCGCCCCAACCTGTCCCGGATGGTCTTCCTGGACGCGCACACCCGCGGCCTCTACCGCGACTGGGAGCGCAAGGCCCGCGCCGTCGTCGGCAACCTGCGCGCCATGACGGCCCGCAACCCCGGCGACACCGGCCTGGCCGCCCTGGTCGGCGAACTGGCGATCGAGAGCCCCGACTTCGCCCGCCTGTGGGCGGAACACACCGTCACACCCTGCGGCTCGGACGTGTACGAACTGGCCCACCCCCTGGTCGGCGACCTGACCGTCACCCAGAACACGCTGACCGTCACCCAGGAACCCCACCAGTCCCTGATCACGATCACCGCCGAGGCCGGCTCATCCTCCGCCGCCGCCCTCACGATGCTCCGCCAGGCCTGCGGCGGGTAACCTCCCACCGCGTCGGCATCCACGCGGCCTCCCTATTCGCGGTCCGCGCCGAGCGCGTGCGGCATCCGCGAGAGCACCGCCCGTGGCCAGGGTCACGGCGAGCGGGTCACCGGGAACGGTCCGCTGGAACGCGTCGACCGCGGGGCCGCGATCTCCCCGGCCGCTCCGGCGATGTCCTGGGCGAGGGCGAACGACCGCACGACGGGATGCAGGTGGTAGTGCCCGGCGGCGGCCGACTGGAGCAACGCCAGGTCGACCAGTTCCTCCAGCAGGTCTTCGCTGTCCGGCTCCGGCCGGTCCAGCATGCGCGCCGCGAGGGGCAGCGCCACGTCCGGCAGGTCGGTGGCGGCCAGCAGGACCAGTGCCCGCTGCTGCTCCGGGGTGAGCTGCCGCCAGCCGGCCAGGAAGGTCGCGCTCACGTCGAGGTCACCGGCTCGCAGCGTGCCCAGCCCGCGCCCGCCGGTGAGCCGGTCGCGGAGCGTGCCGATCGACCAGCTCGGCCGGGCGGCCAGCCGTGCCGCCACGATGCGGACCGCCAGCGGCAGCAGTCCGCAGGCGACCACGAGTTCCCGTGCGGTGCCGCGCTCGGCGGAGACCCGGTCGTGGCCGATCACCCGGCCCAGCAGCTCGATCGCCTCGGTCTCGTCGAACGCCCCGAGGTCGACGTGCACGGCGCCGGTCAGGCCGGCCAGCCGGGATCGGGAGGTGACCAGGACGCCGCAGGTGGCGGCGCCCGGGAGCAGCGGGGTGATCTGTGCCAGGCGGTGCGCGTCGTCCAGCACCACGAGCAGCCGGCGGTCGTGCGTCACCGAGCGGAACAGCGCCGACCTGCTGTCCATGCAGTCCGGGGCGGACTCGACCCCGAGCGCGTCGAGGAAGCTGTCCAGGATGTCCTGCGGCGATGCGGGCGTGGCGTCGCTGCCCCGCAGGTCCGCGTACAACTGACCGTCCGGGTACTGCGCGCCGAGCCGGTGGGCGACGTGCCGTACCAGCGTGCTCTTGCCGAGACCGCCCATCCCGGCCACGGCCACGACCGGCAACGAGCCGCGGTCGGGCCGGCTCAGCGCGTCGGCGACGAGGCGGGCCACCGCCTCGCGGCCGGTGAAGTCCGCCGTGGTGGCCGGGACCTGGGCCGGGCGCGGCGCCGGCTCCTCGTTTCGCGGCTGCTCCTCGCTCCGGGCCGGCGGGGCGGCGGGCCCGTCACTGGCCAGGATCCGGCGGTGAGCGTCGGCGAGTTCGGCGCTCGGTTCCAGCCCCAGCCGGTCCACGATCCGGCGGCGGGCGGCCGGGAACACCGCGGCGGCCTCCCCCGGCCGGCCGCTGGCGTGCAGCGCCCGGATCAACAGCACGGAGAGGCTCTCCCGCAGCGGGTTCTCGTCGCTGAGCGTCCGCAGTTCGGGTACGCACCAGGAGGCGCGGCCGAGGTCGATGTCCAACGCCAGACGCGCCTCGAGCAGGTCCAGGTGGAACTCGCTCAGCCTGCGACGGTGCCGTTCCGCGAACGGGCCGGGCACCCCGGCCAGCGGCTCGCCGTTGAAGAGGGCGAGCGCCTCGGCCAGCATCGCGCGGGCGCTCCTCGCGTCGCCCGCCCGGCGGGCGCGGCGGGCCAGCGCCTCGGCGCGCCGCACGTCGACGGCGTCCTCGGGCGCCTCCAGGCGGTAGCCGTCACCGACGGTCGTCAGCAGCCGGGGCTCGGTGGCGTCGCCCTCCAGCACCTTGCGCCAGCGCCAGGCGTACGTGCGGAGGATCTTCGTCGCGGTGACCGGCGGTTCGTCGCCCCACAGCGCTTCCATCAGCACGGCCGCGCTGGCCCCCTGGCCGGGCCGCAGCAGGAGGACGGTGAGCAGGGCCTGTTGCTGCGGACTCCCCATGTCGAGTTCGACGGAGCCCCGGCGGCCGCGCACGCCGCCCAGCAGAGTGAACCGAAGGGGGTCCACATCGACCGCGGACGACGCATCGGCGGCGTTTCGGGAATCGACCCTCATCTCGCCATTCTGGCAAACCGGAGTGGCCGGCGGCCGCTGTCTTCAGTGAGCCCGTGCGCTGGTCAGCCGTCCGCTGAGCAGCACATCGGGGGTGCGAACAACGGTGCCGGGAATCGACAACGGTGTCTGACTGCGGATATATCCACCATTCATTCGGCATGGATCGGCGTGCACGAGGCTCGGTCCAATGCTCCGCTCGACGCTCGATGATGGAGGTAGCACATGGGACTGCACGACGCGATCTACCGGGCACAGAAGGACAAGCCCGAACTCGCCGAGACCGAGCAGCGAATCCTCGACGAGCTGACCGAGCGTGACCGGGATTCCGAGGTGGAGACGGCCGAGCCCGCCGCCTGAGTCGACGTCACGGGGCCGGGCGGATCACCCGCCCGGCCCACCCGGTCCCGGAGTGTCGGTGCGTGCGGTCGGAGGTGGCGTGATGTCGGGGACGAATCTTGCGGTCGGCGCCGTGGTTCAGGACGGTGAGCGGGCACTGAGCCTGCCCGAGGCCCATTCACGGGGTATGGCGGCGGTGGCCGAACTGGGTCTCCGGGTGGACTGCACGGCGGTGCTCGACGGTGACCCCGCCGTGTGGACGGCGACGTTGTGGCGTGACGACGATCCGGTGCCCAGCGGGCTTGGGCTCGGCAAGGGAGATTCGGCGGCGGCGCGGGTCGGCGCGATCTTCGAGGCGCTGGAGCACCACCTCAGTGGGCTGCGGGGCCTCGCGGGCGGCGGGACGACGCTGCGCCCCGCGAGTGAGATCGCCGGCGACGCGACGCTGCGGCGCGACGTGGCGCTCGGCCTGCTCGGGGAACTGCCCGACGGGCCGGTGGGCTGCCTTCCGTTCCGCGTGGTGACCAGCGGCGCCGAGGTCGGCGTGCCGCTGTTCCTGTCCGTGCCGGACTACCTCGACGAGGGCGCCGACCCGCTGCGGGAGAGCCTGGGCGACCACTACGACTACGCCGGCGTGAGCCGGTACTCCTGCAACAACGGCTGGGCGGCGGGCACCGACCCGGTCGAGGCGGCGGTCCACGCGCTCAACGAGACCATCGAGCGGGACGCGCTCTCCCTGCTGCTGATCGACCAGTTCCTGGGGCGGCGCAGGTCCCCGCTCGTCCTCATCGACCCGGGTACGCTGCCGGACGACCTCGCGGCCCTGATGTCGGCGGCGCAGACCATCCTCGGCCGGCGGCCGCACCTGATCGACATGACCACCGACCTGGGCGTGCCGGCGATCCTCGCCTACCTTCCCGCGCCGGACGGCGAACCGGCCCGGGTCCGCGGCTGCGGCGCCTCGCTCTCCCGTCACTATGCGATCGCGCGGGCGGTGAGCGAGCTGGTCCAGGTGCACCTGGCGTCCTCGCTCGGCGACGTCCACTCCGCGTTCGCCGCCATGACGCCGGTCCGGCACGACTGGACGGCGCCGTATCCGGCGCTGCACGCCTGCTACCTGAGCGACTTCAGCACCCGGCTGGGCGGCGCCACCCTGGTGCCGTACCGGGACACGGACGCGCCGGGCACGGCCGCCGGCCACTTCGGCGCGCTCGTCGACGCCCTGTCCCGGCGCGGCCTCACACCGTTGCGGCGTGACCACTACGTCACCGGCAACCTGGCCGTGGTCAACGTCTTCGTCCCCGGCCTGGAGCGGTTCATGCTCGTCACCGACGGGCAGGTGGTGGTGCCGGGCGAGCGAGGCATGGCGGTCAAGAACAACGGCGTACGACGCGAGCCCGGCACCGAAGGTGACCGACGCTGATCATCGCGCCAGCCGGCCGTCACCGAGCACTCGACGAACCATGCCCCCTGCGCGAGTGCGAACGCCGTCTCCGCCCGGCCGTGGGGCGGATCAGGTGGTGTGGGTCAGGGTCGCGCCGGTCCGGAAGTCCTCCAGCTCGGCGGTCATGGAGATGTGCTCGACCACGCACGTGTAGCCGCTGACGCCCAGGCCCTGCACCCTGAGCGGCACCGTGGCCGGCCCCTCGACGGTGCCGTCGAAGCTGATCAGGTAGTCGCTCGTCCGCAGGGACGACGCGGTCCGGTGAATGTGCAGCGTCGACTCCTCATTCGTGCACACCGCGTCCACCTCGGCGGTGACCCTGGTCGAGATCGTGGTGACGTTCGCGTCCAGCTCCACGTCCACCTCCAGGAAGGCGACGGTGGCGGTGGTGCCGTTCCACCTGATCTTGGTCGCCTCGGGCACGAAGTGCGCGTCCGCGGTCGCCGATGCGGCACTGAAGTCGCCCAACAGCAGCGCCGCGGTGGCCACCACGGACGCCCCCACCCGGGCCGGCGCTTTCTTCATGAATAGCATCTTGCCCCCTTTCGAAGAGAACGAAGAACGGCGACTGGTGTGGGTCAACCGCACCGCACCAATCGCCGCCCTCGTCAAACAATGATCGGCAGATCAGTCGAATGATCTGTCCGAGGTCCGATCAGAACTCCTCGAAGTCCACCGGAATGTCGTTGTTGTTCTGGTCCTTGGCACCGCCGGATTCACCGTTGACGACCGTGAAGTCCTTGGTCGTTCCGGCGACCTGGAGTCGCAGCGTCTCGAACCCGACGCGAAGGGTCGAGACGCCGTTCAAATTGGCCGCTGAAACCTTGAACTTGATGTCGATGACGACGTCGACGGTGTTCGACTCCTCGAACGTCTTCTTCAGGACACTCCGGCTGGCGTCCGCCTTGAACCTGGCTCCCCACACGCTGAACCCGGCCGAGTACGGCAGGTTGTAGACGTCGTAGAGGGCCCGGTAGTCGTGGGTCCTGATCGTGCCCCTGATGGTTCCCTCGAGGTCGAAGCCCTGCGACTGGATCACGATGTTCTTGAAGCTGCTGAAGCCGTGGAACGCGGTCACGTTCTCGGTGGCCACACGGCTGCCGGCCCGGTTGTCGGGCAGCAGGATGGTGAAGCCGTCGTTGGTGACATTGATGATCGACACTTCCGCCGGGCTGGCGGCACTGGCCGGGCTGGGGGCGGTCAGTGCCCCACCCGTCAATGCCAGCACACTGGCGGAGACGACCACCGCGTTGCGGACTTTCCCTGCACGAGAGCGCATTTTGACCCCTTCAGGTCGAGTGGACGGCAATCATGCGGCGTAGATGATTGGGGTTCACCCGGCGACTGCCGTCAATTGCTTTGAACGTAACGGCGGAAACGACCCGTGTCTATGCCCCTACTCGGGGTAGGTCCACAGTGGCCGTGCATTTCCCGGCGTACCGCATTCTCATTAAAGATGACCTAGGTCGCCTAGGACCGGGCTACCACTCGCCGATCCGCCGCGATCGTCCGATTGGACCCGAAATATTGCCCGGAGATAACGAGATTTGCCCTCTCGGTCGGGCCTCATCAGCCTTCGGCACGAAATCGGCGAATAAGGCGTGCGGGCGGCCCGGCCCAGTGACTCAAACATGCATTCTTGTCGATATTCAGACAACCAAATGCGGGCACGGTGGATTCCGGAGCCCGGGCTTTTGTGCCTTCAGGGCGCGAGAACGGGCCGGCGGCCACCGCCCCGGCGGACCGTAGGCGCCGGTCAGCGCGAGGGTCGAGCGGCGGCGATGCCGATGGGGAGCAGATCGATCCCGATGACTCTCGAAGCTCCCGCACGTGCGGGACGGGACCGTGACGCGATCGGCGCCGCGGTTCCTTCTCTGCGCGCGATGGTCGCGTACGGGACTGCCTTCTGCCTCCGGTGCGTCGCCTCGGCCTTTCGGTGGGGCGGCACCTGCTTACCTACCGACCTGACCGCGGGGTCCGGCCGTGGCGGTGTGCGAGGCGGAGCGGCGCCCGGACCTGGTCCGTCAGGAGCTGTCGTACCCGAGCGCTAGCCTCTCCGCGAATCTCGCCCCGAACTTTAGGAGAACGCGTGAAATCCTCCATCAGGGCGGTGGTCGCGCTGGCGGCAACCGTGGTCGTGGCCGTGGGGCTGACGCCCGGCAGCGCGCTCGCGGCGGGCCAGGGCTGGTGGCCGGTTCCCGGCTTCACACCGGGTAACAGCGGCTACAACCCGGCCGAGACGACGATCACCGCCGCGACCGTCAGCGGCCTCGATCGGGATTACTCGCTGCTCCAGGACCGCTTCGTCACCGCGCCGGTGGTGGGCGGGAACCGGATCTACGTCGCCGGGTGGAGCGGGCTCCACGCGTACGAGGAGGGCACCGGTCAGCTGCTGTGGTCCACGGTCTGGGACACACGCCCGGTCGCCCGGGAGACCACCTCCCAACTGGCCATCGCCGGCGACCGGCTGATCTCTTTACGGAACCATGCGGACGGCGGCAGCAGCCTGCTCCAGGTCTTCGACCTCGACGGCCAGCCGGTGGCCCGGACCGAGCGCATGCCCGGCACCTACACCGGGATGGCCGTGCTCGGCGACACTATTGTGATCTCTGCGCCGGATCTGTCCGTCACTACCGCGTACCGGATCGAGTGCGTCGTGGCCTGCGAGCTGACGCCGGTCTGGTCCACGGACGCCACCATGGCCCGCTCGGTCAGCGCGAACGGGCGGGTGCTGCTCGCCGGCACCCGGGACGGCCGATACCGCAGCGAGATCCGCGACATCGCCACCGGCACGGTCACCTGGAGTCTCGCCGGACGTGCCTACCAGGCGCTGGCCGCGAACGACGCGGGGACGAGGTTCTACGTCTCCTGGTGGGACACCTTCCAGGTCCTGGACGTGGAGACCGGCACGGTGACCCTGCTGGGGTCGAACGTGTTCCCGCAGGAGGTGGCGATCACCCCGACGCGGATCTACACCGTGTACGCCGGCCGGATCACCGCGTTCGACGCCACCGACGGCACCCAGCTGTGGCGCCGCACGTTCCAGGACGACTTCCAGAAACCGGCCGTCGCCGGCGGCGTGCTCTACCTGGCGACCGCGTTCGGCCGGACGCACGTTCTGGACGCGGAGACCGGGGACGACCTCATGTCGCCGCTGGCGTGGATCCTCGATCGGCCGGTCGTCACCGACGGCAAGGCCTACCTGACCGACACCAAGGGTTTGCACGTCTACGTGGTCTGACAGCCGGTCACCACGGAGTGGCGGTGGAGCTCACCGCCACTCCCCCGGATCGCCGACCGCCAACTCCTCGGTCACCTTTCGATCCGCGCGGGCACCGACGCCGGCGGGCGACCCCGTCGGCGTGGACCGGCCGGTGCGTCCCGGCTGGGTTGCCGGCGGCGTCGTGGGCGCATCAGAACGGCGTGCCGCCCTCGTGGATCGCGATGTCGCCGACCGTCATGGTCCTCGGCAGCGTGGTCATGGCCGGGCTGGTGCCGGTCGCTACCGCCACGTTGAGGATGAGGAACTGGTCGCCGCCGAACGGCCAGGTGCGGCCGGCGGAGATCGCGTCCGCGGCCCAGACCGTCATGGTGGGCTTGCGGTCGATGTAGAAGCGGACCACGTTGCGGTCGAAGTACACGCCGTACCGGTGCGGGCGGGCGTCCAGCGACTCGCCGAGGTTCGTGGTGCCGCCGGCCTCGCCCCAGCCGTAGGGCATGTCGACCTTGGGCGCGCCGGCCTTGGCCAGGTGCATGGCGCTGTGCGCGAGCGTGGGCGTGGCACCCCAGCCCTCGAAGATGTCCAGCTCACCGCCGGCCGGCCAGCCCACGGTGCGGCTGTTCACGCCGACGGTCCAGAACGCGGGCCACACCCCGGCGCCGACCGGGGCGACGATCTCCGCCTCGACGTACGAGCCGGCCCGGACCGTCACCTTGCCCTCCGTGGTCAGGCGGGCGCTGGTGAAGTCGCGGACGACGCCGTCCGTACCGCGTACCCGCTGATGCCGGGCGGTGATCGCGAGCTTCCCGGTGCCGGTCAGCGCCGCGTTGTCCGTGCTCCGCGTGTAGGTCTGCACCTCGTTGTTGCCCCAGCCGTGCCCGCCGGTCTCGAAGTTCCAGTCCGCGGCGGACGGCGACGTGCCGGCCCCGCCGGCGAAGGAGACCACCCGCTCCGGGACGGTATCGGTCCGCGCGGGCAGCGCCGCGGAGAAGTCCTTGACGCTCACCCCGGTCACCTCGAACGCGAACCCACCGTTCGCCGGCAGGCCCAGGTAGACCGAGGTGTCCGCCCAGCCGGGCGCGGTCGCCACGAAGGTACGGGTGATCAGGTGCCAGGCCGCGTCGGTGTACTTGCCGTAGACCGCGGCGTCGGCGGGCCGGTGACCGTAGTTGCCGTTGGCCAGCAGCATGCCGATCGAGGCGCCGGACGCACGGGTGTCCCGCACCCACGCCTCCATCCGGTAGACCTTGCCGACCGCGAAGAACGTCTGCGGGCTGCGCAGCGGCACCAGGGCGAACGCCCAACCGCCCGTGCCCGGGCCGGCCGCGGTGCGCGACAGCGCCATCGCGGTCTTGGCGGTGAACGGGCCGGAGACGCCGGTGACGCGGCGCACCGCGATCGGGCCCGCGCTGGAGGCGGCGGTCCAGCCGGGGTTCGTGGTGGCGCCGGAGCCGTCCAGCACACCCTCGGTGCTGCCCGCGACAGGGACACCGGAGGTGACGGTGAGCGCGCGGCTGCTGTACCGCTGGACCTGCGGATCCGCCGCCGCGATCGATGCCGCGGACGCGGGAAAGGCGAGTGTGACGGCGGCGAGCGCGACGACGGATATCGTGCGTCGCGCCCCGCGCCAGGACTGGTGGGTGCGCATGGGTGAATGACCTCGCGATACAGGGGTCGGTCCGAGGGGATCTCGTTCGTGGGGTGA
Organism: Catenuloplanes atrovinosus; assembly: GCF_031458235.1. Taxonomy (NCBI): domain Bacteria; kingdom Bacillati; phylum Actinomycetota; class Actinomycetes; order Micromonosporales; family Micromonosporaceae; genus Catenuloplanes; species Catenuloplanes atrovinosus. The sequence continues at coordinate 4,377,173 of NZ_JAVDYB010000001.1, forward strand.
CCAGAGCGCCCTATCGGGAGAACCGGGCACCCGTTGAGCACCGCACCGAACCGCAACCCGGAAGCACCACGCCTACCGCGGGTACGGACGTGCCCCATCGAATCGGATCACCACCGTCGCTCGAGAAACGCCTCAACCTGCGGCACACGCGCGACCACCGACTCCCCAGCATCGGCCGGCCGTGCCCGCAACCGTCCCGCCAGATCAGGACGGCCGGACCAGAACACGGCCGGCACCCGCAGAACCGCCGCCAACAGATCGCCCTCCAACAGATCACCCTCCGCCAACGGATCGTCCTCCAGCAGCCGCACCGCCAACGGCACCACGACCCCCAACGCCACCTCCTGGCCGACCAGCAGCCGAAGATCCTCCACCGTCAGCGCGCCGACCGGCACCCGGCGCAGCCGATGTATCTCTTCCATCAGACTCGGCAGGCGCGTGCGTACCCCGCCGCCGGGTCTCGCCGCACGCCGATCTACGTATCGGGGTTGAGGGAGACCAACTCCAGGATGACCTGGGTGAGCAGTGCGACGGCCGTGCCGGGCTGGCGGTCCGTGAGACGGCGGGCGTGGTCGAGTCGCGCCTGTAGCCGGGACCGGTGACCGGAGTCATCGGCGATCGCGGCGGCGAGTTCGTCGGCCTCGGTCATCAGCTGGTGGGCGAGGGCGAGCGGTGCCGCGAACGGGACGGTGCCGCCGTCGGACACCAGAACGGCGTGGGTGAGGCCGTCGGTCACCCGCAGCAGGTGGCGCCAGTCCGGTGCGAGGTGCGCGCCGGGTGCGACGTGCTCCCACAGCACGTCGGCGAGGTCCTCGTACTGCCGGCGGAGCGGGCCGTTGTCGGTGAGTCCGGCGGCGTGCAGGAGCACCGCGAACAGGTCGGGCAGGACGGTGCCGACGCCACGGACGAGATCGTCCCGGTGCGGGGACGGCGCGGGCACCAGCTCCGCACCGGCCCGCGGTCGTACGGCGGGCGGGCCGTCCAGCGGGGGACGAACGACGCCATGCCGGCGGCCGATGTCCGCGCACGCGCGCAGCAGATAGGCCAGCGGGACGTCGGGGCTGCCCCGCCGGCCACGGAGATTGTGGGCGGTGAGCCCGGCCACCGCGACGGTATGGCGGTCACCGGTCGAGCCGTCCGTCGCCGTCCATGGTCCACGTTCGAGGGGCCATCGGTGGTCACCGAACGTCGCGACGTTCGACCAGTAGTTCCGGGCGAGGTCATACCGCAGTTGCAGGGCACGGGACAGCCGGTTCTGCTCCTCGTCCAGCAGCGTCAGCAGCCGCGTTCGCTGGGAGAACAGGCCGGTGATCGCCTCGACCGCCAGAAGGGTGAGGCCGGGGTCGGGGTGGTCCCGCGCGATCCCGGCCGGCTGGCGCGCGGTGACCGGCAGCGTCTCGACCTGCGGCGCATCGCTGATCACACCCCAGGTCCAGCCCATGTCGAACATCGCGGGCGCCGATGCCAGGCTCTCCGCGGTGAAGTTGACCCCGATCAACATGTCGAACACGCCGACGCGAATCTCCTGGAGCGCGTGCGTCAGTTCGGCGAGGACGGCCGGTTCGGAGCGGCCCTGCTGGTGGACGAGTGCCCGCAACCGGTGCCCCGCCGGAGACTCCTCGTCGAAGAAGTGGACGCTGAACGACCGCAGCAGGCCCACCATCGCGGCGGTCAGTCGCATGGAGGCGAGCCGGATGATCTGCGGAAGCAGCGTGTCCGGCCGGACGGAGTGCAGCACCTTGCAGAAGCCGATCGCGGCGAGGCTGAACCGCACGGAGATCACGTAGCCGTCGAGCAGGTCGGCCCCGGGCGCGGCGGGCAGATATCGGCCGCCGCTGAAGACGGGATCGCCGCGTTCGTCACGCCACCGCAGCAGGTACTCGTGCATCGTCCGGGCCAGCCGGATCGGCACCTCGTCCGGCGCCCCGAGCAACTGGAGGGCGGCCAGGTTCGCCGGGTCGGTGGCATCGGGCCGGTCCACCAACATGCTCGGCAGTTCGGTAGCGGGCGCCAGGATGCACAGTAGTTGCTCGGCGTCGTTGACGGAGTCGCCGGTACGCGGATCGCCCCAGATGAAGCCGCCGTCGCGGAAACAGTGCCGGGTGACGGTCCGCCAGATCGCCCGTATCTCGTCCTCAGGCCGCAGCCGCATCCTCGTCCCCCTGACCTGGAGCGTCGCCGGCCGGCAGTTGCGCCGTATCGCGTTCCTGCCGGGTCAGTGCGCGTCCCTCGTACCGTGCCGCGATGCCGATGAGCCGGTCCGGCCGCGTGCCGTGCGGCCAGATCCGCACCACGTCACCGGCGGCCACGGCGAGACGTCCGCCGGCGTCGAAGGCGAGCGCCCGGACCGGGCCGGACGGCTCGGCGATGATGTGCAGCCGCTGCCCGTCGGCGGTCCGCACGATCACGGTGCCCTCGTCGTCGCCGGTGGCCAGCCGCCCGTCTGCGGCGATGGCGGCGGCACGGACGCAACCGTCGTGAGCGCCAATGGTGCGTTCCTGGCCGTCCGGCTCATGCAGTTGTACGAGGCCCGTGCGGGTGCCGGCGAGGAACCGCCTGCCGTCGGTCGCCACCGCGCTCACGTGCGCCCCACGCAGCCGGTCCATCCCGTCGAGGGCGCCGGCCGGGTCGGCGGCGGGGGTGTCGATGAGCAGTCGCCCGGTCGAGTCGAACGACAGCTGCTCGGCCGGGGTGTCCGACACGTGCACGACGAGCCGGCCGCGGACGTCCCATTCCCGGATGACGCCGCCGGCGTATCCCGCCGCGAGCCGTCCGTCTTCGGCGAACGCCAGGGAGCGCACCGGCCTGCCGGCACCGTCGGTCAGCACGTGCAGCAGAGTGCCGCCGGCCGACCAGACCCGTACGGTGCCGGTGTCGTCGCCGGCAGCGAGCGTGCCGCGCGTGTCGAACGCGACCGCGTGTACGGCCCCGCCGCACGTGTGGGCGGCGAGCAGTCCGCCCGCCGGATTCCGGACGAGGACGCGGCGATCTCGCGAGCCGCTGGCCAGCCGGCCGTCCGGCGCTACGGCGGCCGCGAGCACGCTGTCGGTATGACCGCGCACGACCATGGCCGGGGCGCCGCCGCCGGCGGACCACACGGCGAGCGCGCCGTCGGCGCAGGCCGCGGCGAGGGCACCGTCCGGTCCGGCGGCCAGGTGGTAGACCGGCCCGTGCCCGCTGGCCGACACTCCGAGGCTGCGGCCGGACTCGTCGAAGGACGCGATAGAGCCGTCGACCGCGGCGACGGCGACTCGCCCGCCGCCGGTGAACGCCACGGCCGTCAGCCGTTCGGTACCCGCCACGAACCGCCGGGCGTGGCCGTCGGGTGGTACGACGCACACCTCACCCGAGCGCCCGGCCAGTGCGATGCGGCCGTCGGAGTCGGTAGCGATCGCGGTCGCCTGGCCGTCGCCGGGCCCTGCGGTATCGGACCGCACCTCCAGCCGGCCGTCCCACCGGACGGTGGCGAGGCCGTCGGAGCCGCCGGCGACGAAGAGCCGGTCGCCGACACCGAAGGCGACCAGCGCGCCGCCGCCTGTCCTGGACACCGTGCGCAGCAGGCCGGAGGCCGTGGCCGCCTCGAGCGCGTAGGCGGCGAGGGGGGTGCAGGCGAGTTCGGTGCAGGCGGCCAGCGCGAGACCGCGGGCCAGATCCGGCGCCTCGGGCAGGGCCGCCAGGGCCTGGCGGGCGGTACGGTCGGCCCGCCGTTCGAGTTCACCCGCCTGGTTGCGCTCGGCCGCGTCCAGGAACTCCCGGAGTTCCGCCTCGACGTCCTGCTCCTCGCGGGCCCAGGACAGGGCGTCAGCCAGCCGCGAACCGGAGATGAGATAGTCGGTGTCACGGCCGGAACGCCGCCACGCCCGGGCGAGCGGTGCCAGCTCGGTGAGCCGCCGCAGGTTGTCCTCGTGCAACTGGATGTGCTCGCGCAGCGGCGGCCACTGGCGCAGCAGCGCCTCGTGCGCGATGTCGTACATGACCGGACCGCCCTCGGTGCGATCACTGATCAGCAGCCGCGCGTCGACGAACGCCCGGACGATCTCACGCTGACGCTCCGTCAGCGCCGTGGCGGGTACACGTTTGCGGGTGGCGCCGCCGGCCGCCAGCGTCACGAACCGCAGCAGCGTGTGCAGACACTCCGCGAGCGCGTCCGCGCCGAGTTCCCGGGCCGTGGCGTCGGCCCGCCGTGCGATGGCACCGGCCACGCCGCCGCTGGCCTCGTACTCCCGCCAGGACACCCGCCGGTCACGGCCGGCGGTCTGATACAGGTCGCTGAGCAGGTAATTCAGCAACGGCAGCGCGTCGCCTCCGCCGGTGTCCCGCACGATCTCATCGATGAGGCCGTCGTCGAACCGGGTCCCGGTCAGCCGGGCCGGCTCCTCCACCACGACCCGGATCTCGCGTGGGCCAAGGACGTTGACCATGACCGGATCACGGAACAAGCCACAACCGGGGCCTTGCTGGAACTGGCCGACCGTGTCCGACCGCAGCGTCGCCACCACGCGCAACCGCGGATCATGCTCGAGCAACGCCTCCAGGACCGTGAGAAAGGCGTGCCGGTCGTCCTCGACGCACTGGGTGACGGCCTCTTCGAGTTGGTCGACGACGAGCAGCAGGCGGCGAGCGCCCTGCCGAAGCCGGTTCAGTGCGGCCAGCGGCGCATCGAGCCGCGGTGGCCGCTCCCCCGCTCGTGCGGCTCGCAGCGCCCTCCGGGCGTCCTCGGTGAGCTCGACGCCGAGCGCCACGGACAACTCACCGGTCGCGTCGTTGCCGGGAGTGAACGCCGGTAACACCCGGCATCCGTCACCGAGCACCGGCACCAGCCCGGCGAGCACCAGGGACGACTTACCGGATCCGGATGGTCCGACCACGGGCACGAACCGTCCGGTCACGCCGCGGGCGTCACGCACCCGGCTGTGCAACTCGGCCGTCTCGCGGCCCCGGCCGAAGAACATCGCCGCCCAGCGCGAGGTGTAGGCGACCAGGCCCGGATAGGGGTTGCCGTCGCGCCACTCGGGACGGCGATGTCCGGTCCCCCACACATCCCACGCGGCCTTCGCCCCGACGGCGACGATGAGGGCGGCACCGATCGCGGGCGAGTACGTCGCGACCGGTTGCAGAACCCGCGGCCACCGGTCGAGGTCACCGGTGATCAGGTTGGTGATCAAACCCATCCCGGTGCCGAGGACGAACACGCCGAAACCGGTGCTGCGCCACCGGCTCATCGGCGACTCCACTCCCACAGTTTCATCACTCCGCGTGGGCACAGCATAGCCATGGGCAACAACCCGTGCCCCGTACGAACGGGTGACATCGCCGCGCCGCCACGGTTCGCCTGACGGCCCGAACGCGATCACCGGCAGCGCGGACCTGCCGAGAACCCGCCGTCCGGCGACGCGGGCAGCCACCCGTACCGGACGGCACGGGCCACCGCCGTGGTCATCGGGACGCCACCGGCCGGCCCGGCGACCGCCGCTCGGGGAGCTGTGCGGGCGTCCGGGGTCGCGGTCGGCCGCCTCGCACCCGGCCCCGCGGCACGTCCCGAGCCCCCGGCGTCCCGGGAGTCGCGACGCGGTTCCGATCGGCGGTCCGATGTGCACGTTCACCGGGGCTCGGGACGATCGCTGCCGTGAGCGAGTTCCGCGTGCGGACGGATCTCCGGACGGTGCCGCACGGCGGCGTCATCGCGTGATGCGGTACGTGTGGCCGGCCCGGACGGCGAACTCGACCACATCGGTCTCGGGGCGGGCGGTCGCGGGCGTGCCGCCGCCGGTCAGGTCGGTGATCGTGTGGCCGCCGGTGAACAGCCGTGCCCGCAGCCGCACCGTGCCGTCCCGGTCGGCCCGGACGGCGAATTCGCCGGCCTGCCCGCCGCTCCACGCCATCGCCACGGTGTAGCCGCCGCGGGCGCGCAGGCCGGTGACCCGCCCGGTGGGCCAGGCCGCGGGCAGCGCGGGCAGCAGGTGCAGCTCGCCCAGGTGGCTGTGCAGCAACATCTCGGCGATGCCGGAGGTGGCCCCGAAGTTGCCGTCGATCTGGAACGGCGGGTGCAGGTCGAACATGTTGGGTGCGAGCCGGTCGGTGCGCACCAGGTCGCGCAGCAGCTTGTGGGCGCGGGCGGCGTCCTCCAGCCGGGCCCAGAAGTTGATTTTCCAGGCGAGTGACCAGCCGGTGCCGTCGTCGCCGCGCAGCTCCAGGGTGCGGCGCGCGGCCTCGTACAGCTGCGGGGTGCCGCGCCGGGAGATCTGGTTGCTCGGGTGCAGGCCGTACAGGTGCGACACGTGCCGGTGGGTGCGCTCGGTCTCCACCCAGTCGGCCAGCCACTCCTGGATGTTGCCGCGCGAGCCGACCCGTGTCGGGGCCAGCCGGTCGCGGGCGGCGCGGACCCGGGCGCGCAGGTCGGCGTCGGTGGCCAGCACCTCCGCGGCCCGGTCGCAGGCGTCGAAGAGGTCGCGCAGGATCTGGTTGTCCATGGTGGGCCCGGCACAGACGCTGACGTCCGGGTGGTGCGGCAGTTCGGGCGAGTTCGACGGGTTGGTCACCAGGTAGCCGCGGGCCGGGTCGGTGACCAGCGTGTCCAGGAAGAATTGGGCGGCGCCGCGCAGGGCCGGGTAGTGGGCGCGCAGGAACTCGGCGTCGCCGGTGAACCGGTAGTGCTCCCAGATCAGCGTGGCCAGCCACGCGCCGCCGGTCTGCCACATGCCCCACAGCGCGCCGTCGACCACCGAGGAGCCGCGCCACGCGTCGGTGTTGTGGTGGGTGACCCAGCCGCCGGCGTTGTACTGCGCCCGGGCGGTGCGGGCGCCGGTCACCGTCAGGTCTTCGATCATGGCGAAGACCGGCAGCATGCACTCGGCGAGGTTGGTGGTGCCGGCCGGCCAGTAGTTCATCGGCAGGTTCGCGTTCAGCGTGTACTTGGAGTCCCACGACGGCGCCAGCTGATCGTTCCAGATGCCCTGGAGGTTGGCCGGCTGGGTGCCCGGCCGCGACGAGCTGATCAGCAGGTACCGGCCGTACTGGAACAGCAGCGCGGCGAACTGCGGGTCGTCCTGGGTGGCGTGCCGGGCGATGCGCACGTCGGTGGTCTGGTCGGCCGCCGCGGTGCGGCCGAGGTCGATCGTGACGCGGCCGAACAGCGCCTGGTAGTCGGCCAGGTGCCGGGCGCGCAGCGCGTCGTGCCCGACGGTGCGGGCGGCGGCCAGGCGGTTGCGGGCGATGCCCTGGTAGTCACCGGTGACGGTGCGGTAGTCGACGTAGCTGGAGCCGATCGAGATCAGCAGCGTCACGGCCGTGGCGCCGGCGACGCGCAGCGTGCCGCCGGAGCTGGTGACGGTGCCGCCGTCGGCGATCGCGTGTGCCAGGGCGAGGAACCGGACGCTGCCGGCGATGCCCTCCATGCTGCCGGAGACACCGTCCAGCGCGATCGTCGCACCGTCCGGGCTGGCGACCGTGGTGCGCTGCGGGCTGTCGAAGCCGGCCGTGACGGTGAGTGCGTTCGCCCGGTCCGCGGTCAGGCGGACCACGATCACCTGGTCGGGCGCGCTGGCGAAGACCTCGCGCCGGTACCGCACGCCGCCCGCGGCGTAGGTCAGGGCGGCGGTGGCCGTGGTGAGGTCGAGGGTGCGGGAGTACTGCGTCACCGTCCCGGGCGACGGGAAGGTCAGCCGCAGGTTGCCCACCGGCTGGTAGGCCAGTTGCCCGCCCGGGCTGCCCATCATCGTCTGGTTGATCAGGTTCTGCGCCTGGCTCCACTGGTCGGCGAAGACCAGCCGCCGGATGTCGGCCAGCGCCGCCGCGCCGCGGGGGTTGCTGGAGTCGTACGGCCCGCCGGCCCAGACCGTGTCCTCGTTGAGCTGGAGCAGGTCGGCGTCGACGTTGCCGAACACCATGGCGCCGAGGCGGCCGTTGCCGATCGGCAGCGCGCGCAGCCAGTCGGTGCCGGCCGGGCCGTCGTAGCGCAGCACCAGGTCGTCGGCGGCCGCGGGCGCATCGGTGCCGTGGGCGGCGCTCCACCCGGCGGGCGTCAACGCGGCTCCGGCCCCGAGCCCGCCGGCGGCGAGCAGGTGCCGTCGTGTCACTGCGCTCATCACACTCTCCCCACCTATCGGTTTGTATCGATGTTAGCCCTCACATTTCCGCGTCGATGCGGCCCTGGAGGGCCGCGCGGACGTCGGCGAGGAACGCGACGACGGTGGCGCGGTCGTCGGGAGACAGCGCCCGCGCGACGTCGTCCACGGCCAGGATGGTGGGCAACCACGCCGCGGTGCTGCGGTCGCGGGCCGCGTCGAGGATGCGGACCAGCACCCGGCGGCGATCGGTGGGGTGGGTCTCACGGGCGATGTGCCCGGCGCCGGCGAGCCGGTCGATCAGTGCCGTGGTCGCGTTCGCACTGATGCCGAGCAGCCGCGACAGCTCCGCCGCGCCGAGCGGGCCACGGGTCTGCAGCAGGTAGAGGGCCTGCACGTCGGTGACGGTCAGGCCCAGGCGGCGGGCCTGCCGGGCGGCCAGGTCGTTCGAGGCGTTCACCAGCGCCTGGACGGCCGACGTCGCGGGATCGACGGATTCAAGAGTGCTGCCATGCTCAGTCATCGTTGTCCTTGTATAATCAAAGTGCTTGGAACGTCTTACACGGAACTATCGGCAGTGCAGTATGCCGCTTCAGCATCTCGTCCCCGCCGCCGCGCGCGGCGGCCCACCACACCGGCCACGCCCGGAGTTACCGGAGGACTCACCATGACCCGACACGCTCTCATCTCGGGCGCCAGCATCGCCGGCCCGGCCCTGGCCCATCAGCTCGCCGCGCGCGGATGGCGGACCACGGTGGTGGAGCGCGCCCCCGGACTGCGCGAGGAGGGCCAGAACATCGACGTCAAGGGCGCCGGGCGCGAGGTCGCCCGCCGGATGGGCATCGAGGAGGACATCCGCGCCGCCGGGACCACGGAGCTGGGCCTGCGCTTCGTCGACGAGCACGGCGCCGCGCTGGCCGAGTTCCCGGTCGGGGACGACCGCGTGGGTACGGCGAACCGGGAGATCCTGCGCGGCGAGCTGTCCCGCATCCTGCACGAGCACACCCGCTCCGGCACCGACTACCGCTTCGGCACGCAGATCACGGCGATCGACGACCACGGCGACGGCGTACGGGTCCGGCTCTCCAACGGTGAGATCGTCGACGCCGACGTGGTCGTCCTCGCCGAGGGACTGCGGTCGCGCACCCGCGCGATGGCGTTCCCCGAAGCCCGCGTCCATGAGCTCGGCATGTACTGCGCCTACCTCACCGTCCCCCGGCTCGCCGACGACGATCGGTGGTGGAACTGGCACCACGCGCTGGACACCCGCGCCGTCCACCTGCGCCCGGACAACCTCGGCACCACCCGGGCCGTGTTGTCGTTCCTGACTCCGCTGCGCGGCCTGGAGGAACTCGACCGCGCCCAGCAGGTGCTGGTGCTGCGCCGCACCTTCGCGGACGTGGGCTGGGCGGCACCGCGCATCCTCGACGTGATCCAGGAGGCGCCGTTCTACTTCGACGCCATCGGCCAGGCCCGCATGCCCCGCTGGAGCAACGGCCGGGTCGCGCTGCTCGGCGACGCCGCCTTCTGCGCGTCACCGATCGCCGGGATGAGCACCAGCCTGGCCCTGGTCGGCGCGTACGTCCTGGCCGGCGAGCTGGCGGCCGCGGACGACCCGCGTGCCGCGATGAGCCGCTACGAAACCATCGTGCGGCCGTACGTGGAACGGGCCCAGCGGCTCATGCCGGGCCTCCCCCGCTTCGGCAACCCCGGGACCCGGCGGGAGCGGGACATGCTGATCCGCTTCTTCCGGGTGGTGAACAGCCCGGTCGCCCGCCGGATGGGCGACCTGATCGGCAAGCGGTACGGCCCGCCCGCGGACGCCATCGACCTGCCGGCCTACCCGGAGGCCGCGACGGCGTGAGCCCGCTGCGTCGCGGAACGGCGCCGCGCCACCATCGACGTGGCCGCCAGCGTCAGCACCCCGGCCAACGCCAGCCAGGACGACACCTCGCCGGTGAACCGGTACGGCGTGCCGGGCGAGCGCACCGGCACCGTCGCGTACCAGATCCCGGAGTCCGTCGTGGTGTCCTGCGTGGACAGCACCCGGCCGGCCGCGTCGTACGCGGTGGACTGGCCGTTGAAGTCCTGCCGGACCAGCGAGTAGCCGTTCTCGATGCCGCGCAGGCTGGCCATGTCGGTGTGGGTCCGCCCCATCTCGGGCCAATCGCCGCCGGGCACGAGCATGATGTCGGCGTCGACGTGTGTGATCGCGGGGAAGTCGACGTCGTAGCAGATCATCGACGAGATCCGCCCGTACTCCGTGTCGATCACCGGTGCGCCGTGCCCGCCGGGCCGGTAGATCTCCAGGCCGGGGATCGGCCGGGCCTTGTCATAGTCCCAGCGCAGACGGCCGTCCGGGTCGAACAGGTGGGTCTGGTCGGTGCCGAACGGCGCGGCGGGAAGGTAGGTGAGCTCCGCGACGAGCAGGTAGACATCCTCCTCGTCGGCGACGCGGGCCGCGCGGTCGAGGTAGCTCTGCTTGTCGGCCGCCACGACCCGGGCCGCGTTCTCCGACCACATCACGATCTTCGCGCCACCCCGGGCCGCGGTACGGGTCTGGCCGAACAGGTCGTCCAGCAGGGCGGGGGCGGCGGCGCGCACGTCCTCGGGCCGCACGGTGCGCGGGTCGGTGACCGCGAGCCGCGAGGCGCCGTGCACGGCGGTCTCCGCGTCGATGGCGGCCTGGCTGGGGTTGATACCCGCCACCCGTACGGTGGGTTCGCCGGTGGCCACCCCGATCAGTCGTGCCTGGCCGCCGGCGATGACCAGGGCCAGCAGGGCCGCGTACCCGATCGCGACCCTGTCGAGCCGGCCGGTCTCCCACACCAGGTTGACGACCGTCGCGGCGGCACCGACGAGGAACGCGATCGCGTACGGGCCGGTGACCGCGGACAGCTGCACCAGCGGCGCCCAATCCTGCAGGATCGCGGCGTGCAGCCCGTACGCGGTGCCGAACGGACCGAACGTGCCGAGCAGGAACTGCGCCGACATCAGCGCCAGGGGGAACATCAGCAGCCGCGCGACCGGCGGGCCGTGGTGCACGATCAGCCGGTCGGCGGCGTACGGCAACCACAGCACGACGCCGAACCCGGCGATGCCGGCCAGCGTGAGCGCGGTGACCGGAACGGCGAGCTGCACCATCCACAGCAGCGCCGCCGCGATGGTCACCGCGGCGACCGCCGGCAACGCGGTCAGCGGGCCGGTACGCACGAACCTCAACAGCAACACGGGCGCGACCCATGCGGCGATCGACACGTCCCACCGGCCACCGGTGGACAGCAGCGCGGCGATCGCACCCAGCGCGAGACAGGCATATCGGGCCCTGGTCATCGCACCTCCCCGACGACCGAGGACTTGCCGGCGCGGCGGTTGATCCGGCCGGTGAGCCGGGCCACGGTCGCGCGGGTGCGCACCTCGTTCAGCGATGCGCCCATGTCGTCGGCGGATGTCAGATCCGCGGCGATCGTGGCCATCTCGACCCGGTGCTCACGGCGGATGTCGGCGGCCAGATCCTCCAGTGCCGGCGCGGGCCGGGCGATGAGTGTCAGGTGCGAACCGCGGCGAGCGAGTTCGTGTGCATACGCCGTCCCGAGCCCTTTGGAGGCGCCGGTGACAAGCGTCGTGGTGTCAGTGAGGTCCACAGCTCGTTCCACTCTGCGAGTAAACTTCGAGTCTCGAAGTAAATGAGACCATAACACCTTCGAGTCTCGAAATATAGTGTGGGAAGGTGCTTACAGTAGGGTGGCGAGATGCGCGAGACCGACCTGGAGACGGTGATCCGGGCCAACCACGAGCTGTTCATGATCACCAGCGTGCGCATGGAGGCGCTGCTGGCCGGCTTCGGGCTCACCTATGCGACCGCGCAGGCCCTCTGGTCCATCGATCCGGACGAGGCGCCGCCATCGATGAAGGTGATGAGTGAGCGACTGTTCTGCAACGCGCCCAATCTCAGCTTCATCGCGAATCAACTGGCGCAACGCGGATACGTCGAGCGGGCGACGGACCCGGCCGACCGGCGATCCCGGGTGCTGGTGCTCACCCCGGAGGGCCGCCGGGTGCGCGCGGAGGTCGTCGCCGGCGCGCTGACGTTGAGCCCCTTCACCGCGTACGACGACACGAAACTCCATGCGCTCGCCGCGCTGCTCACCGAGGTGCTCGCCCTCAACCCGCGCTGAAGCCGGGCCCTGATGCCGGCCTCCGCTCGCCGGCACGCACCGAGGCTCCGGCCCGGTCACCAGTTCGCAACCCTCAACTTGGCACCGGCGGGCGAGCAAACGCCCCCGGCAGCTCCGACGTTCTTGGCCCTTTTCCATCGGCACCGCCACCGCGACAGTGAGCACCCGGTCCGGATGCCGAAGCATTCAGGTGATGGTCACGGTGATGGTGTGCCAGCCGGTGGCGCCGTCGGGGAACGGGGTGGCGCGCTGTTCGGTCTGCCGGGCGCCGGTGGTGTCGGTGGCGCGGACGGCGATGGAGTGCGGTCCCGCGGTGGCGGTCCAGGGATAGCGCCACTGCACCCACGTATCGGTGGACGGCACCGGCAGCAGCTCGGCCTGGCTCCATTCGCCACCGTCCACGCTGATCTCGACGACGCCGATGCCGCGGCCCTGTGCCCACGCCACCCCGGCGATGGTCTGCGTGCCCGCGGTGAGCCGGGCGAACGGTTTCGGCCTGTCGATGCGCGACGCCGTTTTCACGGGTGCACGGGCGGCCCAGCCGCGTTCGACCCAGTAGGCGTCGACGTCCGCGAACGTGGTGACCCGCAGCTCGGTGAGCCACTTACAGGCGCCGGCGTAGCCGTACAGGCCGGGGGTCAGCATCCGCACCGGGAAGCCGTTGACCAGCGGCAGCGGTTCGCCGTTCATGCCGACCACCAGCATCGCGTCGCGTCCGTCGAGCAGCACGTCGATGGGGGTGCCGATGGTCATCCCCTCCGCCGACCGGGCGATCAGCTGGTCGGCGCCGGCACGCGGCCCGGCTTCGCGCAGCAGCGGCGCCAGGGGTACGCCGAGCCAGCGGGCGGTGCCGATGTAAGGGCCGCCGACCTCGTTGGAGACGCAGTTCAGGGTGATGTCACGTTCGATCAGCGGCCGGTCGAGCAGGGCGTCGAAGGACAGTTCGAATTCGTTGTCGACCATGCCGTGCAGGCGTAGCCGCCAGGTGCCGAGGTCGATGCGGGGAATGGTGAGGGCGGTGTCGACCCGGTAGAACTCGGTGTTCGCGGTGACGAACCCGGGTGCGGTCCCGGCGGGCAGCGGCCGGGCCGGGCTGGCCGGCGCCGGAAGCCGCAGCGCCTCCCGGGTGCTGGCGGCCGTACCGGCCCGGGCTCGGTTCAGCCACTGCGCGCTCCCGCCGGCTGTCACCGCGCCGCCGGCGACCAGAGCGGCGGAGCGCAGGAACACCCGGCGGTCGAATTCCCGCTGCGGTACATCCGTGGTCGCCGGACCCACCGCCGGAGCGCGGGCTGAGCCGGGATGCACGAGGGCGGGCTCCGACGCGGGCCGGCGCAGCAGCCACCAGAGGACGGCACCGGCGGTGGCGGCGCCGAACAGCGACGGAACCGGGTCGAAGACCTCGGTGGCGGGCCGTGACAGGGCCGCTGCCGCGCCGGCGGCGCCGAAGACGACGGCGCCGGCGACGACCGCGACACGGCGGCGTAGTCCCAGGATGCCGGTGACGGCGGTGAACAGCAGCAGCACCGCGACGATCGCGGCGAGCAGCACGGGTTTGTCGTACGTGCCGAGCGTGCGTACCGCGAATTCCTTGACGGCGGTGGGGGTGGCGTCGATGACCGCGCCGCCGACGGCTACCAGCGGCCCGGCCTGGGGCCGGGTCGCGGCCGCGAGTAGTTCCGCGGCCGCGACGCCGAAGCCCGCGGCGAGGACTCCGGAGGCCGCGCCCACCATGATGCGTCGCATCGACGACCTCCGAGTGTGGTGCGAGCTGGATCGGTACGGTGCGGGGCCGTGCGGGTCAGCTCTTCGGCATCAGGACGGTGTCGATGATGTAGACGTTGGCGTTGGCGGTCTGCACGTTGCCGCAGATCACCCCGGCCTTGCCGTCGACGGTGAACTGCTCGCCGCCACCGCTGACGGTCACCTCGCCGCCCTGCAACGTCTTGTGGGTCCCCGCCAGCTCGCCGGGCGTCAGCTTTCCGGAGACCACGTGATAGGTCAGGATGCTCGACAGCGTCGTCTTGTCGGCGAGCACCTTGTTCAGATCGGCCTCGGGGATCTTGCCGAAGGCGTCGTTGGTCGGTGCGAACACGGTGATTCCGTCGGCGGTGTTCAGCGAGTCGACCAGGTCGGCCTGCTTCACCGCGGACACCAGGGTCGACAGTAGGGGGTTGCCGGACGCGGCGGTGGCAACCGGCACCTGGGCCATGGCCTCGAAGCTGCCCTTGTTCGCCGGATCGGTCGGGACAGCGGCACAGCCCGGACCGAAGTTGACCATGTCCATCGCGGCCGGTGCGCTCGCCGCCATCGTCGGGGCCGCCGTCGTCATGGTCGGCGCGGCCGATCCGGCGGTGCTGTCATCGGCGTCGCCGCCACAGGCGGCCAGCGAGACCGAGAACAGCGCGACGGCGGTCACGGCGGTGAACTTGAATACGCGCATTTGGGATCTTCCTCCATCATCGGGGCTTACATCAACGATTCGTGACAGCCCCGACGGCGGATGGGTGAGAGCTCGAAGATCTTCCGCGGACACCGCGGGCCACCGCCCCGAGCCCGGCGGCACCCGGCACGTGCGAACCCGACTCCGCGGACCAGGCCGCCGCGGGCCGGTAATCAGCCGTCTTGAACTTTCGCGGTGCCCTGGTATTCCAGCGCACCGCCGACGAGGGCGTACCGGGCCACCCGGATCTTCGCCGGGTCCGGCGAGCCTTCCTCGGCGAACCGGTACCGGGACATCAGCACGCTGTCGTGCTCGGACTCGGCCACGTGGGTCAGCAGTTGCGCGCGGGTGCGGGCGCCGACGGCGATGCCGGACAGCAGGATGTTCGCGGCGTCGTAGGCGTATGCCTCGTAGGCGGTCGGCGCCGTGCCGTACGCCTGCCGGTACCGTTCCGGGAATCCGCCGGTCGCCTCCCCCGCCGGGATGTTGGGGCCGGTGACGATCGCCGGCGCGGCCTTGTCTCCGGCCTGCGCGCCGAACGTCGCGTCGATCAGCCCGTCCGTGCCGACGAACGTGCCGGTGAAACCGGCCGCGCGCAGCTGCCGCAGCAGTACCGAACCGTCGGGGTAGAAGCCGCCGAAGAAGACCGAGTCGGCCCCGGACGCCACGATCGCGGCCACGTCCGCGGCCGGCACCGTGCCGTCGCCCGCGATCCACCGCTCGCCGGCCACCGCCACCCCGGCGACATCCTTCACCGCCGTAACGGTGCTGCGGCCGTAGTCGTTGTCCTCCCCGACGAGGAACAACCGGCCCTGCGGCGATTCGCTGCGCAGGTAGACCACGGCGGCGCGGGCCTGCATCACCTCGTCCGCGGCGAGCTGGAACCGGCCGGTCCAGCCCTTCGCCCGCAGCGTGGAGTCGGAGGCCGACGGCGAGACGAACGGCAGCCCGCCGTCGTCGAGCACATCGCCGGTGCGGTGCGTGTCGGTGCTGAGGACCGGGCCGACCACGCCGAGGATCCGCGAATCCGCGACCAGCCGCTGCGCCGCCGCGGCCGCGCCGTCGCCCCGCTCACCGCCGTCGAACTCGGCCAGCTCCACCCGGCAGCCGGCACCGGACCGATTGTGCTCCTCGACGGCCAGCGCGGTGGCGTTGCGCATCGGCGCGGACAGACCAGACCCGCTGACCGTGGCGCTGCCGAAGAACGCGATCGTGGCCGTGCAGTCGGTCGGCGCGGGCGTCGAAGTGGGTGCGGGGGCGGCGCCCTCACCGCCCTCCTGCCACGGCGCGGTAGCGCCGAGCACGGCCAGCACCGACGCGACGACCACCACGACCCCGCCCAGCAGATTACGCCGGGCTCGCCGTCCCGGCGCCCGCACCGCCGGGTCCACCGCGGACGCCACCGCGGCAGGGACCGGCCGGGGCGGATCCGGAACGGCACAGCCCTCCGCCACCACGAGTTCCGGCTGCTCGCTGACCCGCGGCGCCGACCCGAGCCGCCGGTGCAACTGCGCCGCGACCAGCGGCATCCGGCTCGCGCCACCCACCAGGTGGACCCCGGCCAGGTCGCCCGGCCCGAGGCCGATCCCGGCGAGCAGCGCCTCCACCGCGTCGACCGTGCGCGCCACCAGCGGCGCGGCCAGTGACTCCAGCACATCACGGCCGAGCGGGGCCTCGACATCCAGCAGCGGCAGGTGCAGATGCGTCCCCGACGCCCTCGACAGCAGTTCCTTGGCCCGCCGCGCGTCCTCCCACAGCTGCCACCGGGCGCGCCGGTCCACCGCGTCCCGCGGCGCCGTCAGCCGCCGCCATGCCGCCGGGTCCCGCACCGCGTACAGCGCGCCCAGGTGCGCGACGACAGCGGCGTCCAGGTCCGCGCCGCCCACGTCCGGCAGACCGCCACTGGCCTCCACCACGAACCCGTCCCCGGTGCGGCGCACCACGCTCGCGTCGAACGTGCCGGCTCCGAAGTCGTAGACCAGCAGCCGCGCGCCGACCGGCAGGCCCGCCCCCTCGCCCACCCGCCGGGCAGCCGCCACCGGCTCCGGGATCAGCTCCGGCTCCGGCAGACCCGCCTCCGCGGCCGCGGCGCGCAGCACCCGCTGCCGCAGCGGACCCCACGCCGCCGGATAGGCCAGCGTCACCGCGTCCGGCGCGCGCCCGGCCACCCGCGTCGCCTCCGCCCACACCCGGCGCAGCACCGCCGCGATCAGCGCCGTCACCGGCACCTCGTGCGTGCCGAGCAGCACCGTGCCGTCGTCGACGCGCGCCTTCGGGGACGGCTCCAGAAGCTCCGGCCGTCCCCGCGCCCCGTACAGCGCGTCCGCGCCGGTCAGCGGGCCCTCGCCGGACCAGAGGACAGCGGACGGCAACGCCGGCGTGCCATCGAACATCAGCAAGGTCCGGTCGCCGCCCGCGCCCGCGAGCACAGCGACCGTGTTCGACGTGCCGAAGTCGATCCCGAGCCGCATGGACCGAGTCTAGAAACCGCGCTCCAGCCCACGAGGTAACCGTCCGCCGGGCTGAGGACCCCACGGCCGCCGCGGCGGGTTTCCCCACCGTTCGATAGATGCAGATGAAGGGATGCGATCCACCCCTCGTTCTATCGGTATGAGATCTCGCCTCAAGACCTTCGTGGCCGCAGCACTGACCGCCGTCGGCCTCACGAGCCGATGTTCTTCGACCTGGAGAACGTGATCGCCCGCGCCTGACGGTTCCCCGGTCCGGGGTCGGCGCCATCGTCCCGGACCCTGGTCCATCGACAGCCGTTGCGGTCTGATGGAAGGCATCAGCACATTCGGCCCATGAGCGGAGCCATCGTGGACGACAGCGGCATTCTCACGAATCCACATCCGATCTACGCCGCATGGCGTGCCGAAGGACCGGTTCGGCGCGTGCGGCTTCCGTCCGGCGAGCAGGTGTGGATGGTGACCGGGTACCAGGTGGCGCGCGCGGCCCTGACCGACGGCCGGTTGTCCAAGGCGCCCCGCGACCCGGACTCGTACTCCGACGCCGACAACGCGATCAACCGGCACATGCTGTCCAGCGACCCACCCGACCACACCCGGTTGCGCCGGCTGGTGGCGGCGGCCTTCACCACCCGGCGTGTCGAGGAGCTACGACCGCGGATCGAGCGGATCGCGGACACCCTGCTCGACGAGATGCGCGGATCCGATCGGGTGGATCTGATCAGCGCGTACGCGTTCCCGCTGCCGTTGCAGGTCATCTGCCTGCTGCTGGGCGTTCCGGTACGGGAACGCGACACCTTCCGCGCCTGGTCCACCACCATCGCCTCGGGAATCGACGCCACCGGCGGGGCCACCGGCGAGGACCTGCGGACCACCGTCGCGGAACCCACCGCGTACCTGCGGAATCTGGTCGCCCACCGCCACGATCATCCAGGCGACGACCTGCTCTCCGCCCTGGTCAGCGCGCGCGACGACGAGGACCGCCTCTCCGGGGACGAGCTGACCTCGATGGCGTTCCTGCTGCTGGTCGCCGGCCACGAGACCACCATGAGCCTGATCGGCAACGGCACCTACCTGCTGCTGCGCGACCGGCGGCGGTGGGACCGGCTGCGCGCGGACCGTACGCTGCTGCCCGCCGCGATCGAGGAGTTCCTCCGCTACGAGAGCCCGGTCGAGCTGTCCACCGGCCGGGTCGCCACCGAGGACTTCACGCTCGGCGGTCAGCGGATCGAGGCCGGCGACATCGTCATGGTCAACCTGCTCGCCGCCAACCGGGACCCCGCGCACTTCGAGTCCCCCGACGAGCTGATCGTCGATCGTCCCCGCAACCCGCACCTCGCCTTCGGCCACGGCATTCACCACTGCCTGGGCGCACCGCTGGCGCGGGTGGAGGCGCTGGTCGCCTTCGACAAGCTGCTCACCGCCGCCCCCGACCTGACCCTGGCGGTCGACCCCGACGAGTTGTCCTGGCGCCCGACGACTCTCATGCGCAGTCTGCGCAGCCTGCCCGTCCGTATCTGAGGCGAGGTGTGCACCCCGCCCCCGGCAGGACCCTCGCCGGGCCCTGCCGGGGTTCGCCCCACGATCATTCCGGGCGGTTTCGCTCAGCGCCGAGCGCGGCGACCTCGCGTACGGCCTCGGCGATGACCGGGAAGTCCTTCCTGAGCAGCGCACCGTGGTTGCTGGCGACCTTCGCGTGGATGCGGATGTTCGGGTTGCGGACGGTAACCGCATCCAGGCCGGCCCGGATCCGTTCCTGCTCGTCACCGCGGCTACCGAGCGACGTCCCCGAGGCGACCACGTAACGGGTGGGGACGGTGATGGCGTCGAGCACCGGTCCCAGCTCGCGCTCGCGGGACAGCTTGCCGAGCTCGATGTTGCTGTCGGCCTGCTCCGCGGCGGTCATCCGCGGCGCCAGCCCCGTGGGGCGCAGCAGCGGCAGCCACCAGCTCATCCGCCGGAACATCGTCCGAATCCGTTGCTCCATGGCCTCGTCGAGCCAGTCGTGCGGGAAGGCGCCGTCGACCATGACCGCGCCTATCGTGCGGTCCGGGTGCCGGTGGGCCCGGTGCGCGGCGACCACCGCTCCGTAGGACCAGCCCACCAGCAGCGCCCGGTGCACCCCGCGGGCCGACAGGACGGCGTCGACGTCCCGCACGGCGGCCTCGAAGGAGTAGTCCGCCGAGCGCCTCGATCTGCCGCGGGCCCGCTCGTCATAGGTGATGTGCCGCCACCCGGCACCCAACTCGGCGATGACCCGCCGCCAATAGCCCTGGGTGGCGAACTGTCCATTGAGGTAGACGACGGGGACGCCGGCACCCCCGGTGTCGGTGACGGCCAGGGCCGTGTCGTCGACGGCCACCATGCCGGACCACGTCGTGCTGTTCGTCGTCATGCGTACCACCTGCTCCTGTCGGATTGCGCCGGATCTCATCGCCGCTGGTGAACTCGGTTGGGTGCGGCCGGACCCTCGCCTGGCGGAGCCGGACGCGCCGAGGGTCCGGATCGCCGCCGCGAACCCCGTCGATCGAACGTTTCTGACAACGGAAAAGCTACGTTGCCTTTACCGAGTAGGCAACTCACTCGTTGCGCACATGAGCCATTATTCCTAGTAAACGTCCGGCAATCATTGCAATGGCAATGAGTGCAATGCAACGAGGGGTGATCAAACGTTGCAATGGAAGAAGGGTGAACGCCGCCGGTGCCAGGCGTCAGACTCCATCGATCAGGACCGCCGGCAGGTCGCGCTCGGACCGCCGACGCGGAGATCGGGGCGTGGAAGGAGGCCGGTCGTCTCGCCGTGCGAGACGGCGGCAGCCGCTGCCGTACAGCTACGGCGATTCGTGGCGGGTCAGGCCCGTTTCGTGGGCCCAGACAGCGATCTCCACCCGGTTGCGGGTCGACAGCCGGGTGTGGATGCCGGCGAGGTGACCCTTGACCGTGCCCACGGAGATGTGCAGGTCGGCGGCGATCTCGGCGTTGGATCGGCCGGTGGCGACCAGCCGGGCGACGTCGCGTTCGCGTTCGGTGAGCAGGTGCGGGCCGGGCCGGTCCGGCGTGGCGAATGTCCGGGCGCCGAGGTGTCTCAGTAGGCGCACGGTCACCTGGGGACTGATCAGGGTGTCGCCGGCCACGGCGGCCCGGATCGCCTCGACCATGAGGTTCGGGCCGGACCGCTTGAGCAGGAACCCGGACGCGCCGTGGCGCAGCGCGGCGTACACGTACTCGTCGAGGTCGAACGTGGTGACCACGACGACCCGGATCGGGTCGGCGACGCCGGGGCCGGCGAGTTCGCGGGTGAGGTGAAGGCCGTCCAGGCCGGGCATGCGCACGTCGGCGAGGACAACGTCGGGGCGCAGGTGGCGGGCGAACTCCAGCGCGGTGGTGCCGTCGGCCGCCTCGGCGATCACGGTCATGTCGGGCTGGGCGTCGAGGATCAGGCGGAACGCGACCCGAATGCTCTCCTGGTCGTCGGCGAGCAGAATCCTGATCGGCGTCACCGCGGGCCCTTTCCGTGTGCCAGGGGCAGGACGGCGCGCAACCGCCAGCGGTCGCCGTGCAAACCCGCGTCGACCCGTCCGCCCACCGCCGCCGCGGCCGCGGCGAGTCCCGGCAGCCCGCGCCCACCGGCCGCGGCGAGTCCCGGCAGCCCGCGCCCACCGGTCGTGCCGCGGGCCGGAGCGGCGGGGGCAACCGGCAGGTCGTTGCTCACGGTGACCGTGAGCGTGTCGGCCGCGGTGCGGGTCACCGCGACCCGCACCGCGGTGGCGGCGGGTGCGTGCCGGCGGACATTGGTCAGCGCCTCGGCCACGGTGCGGTAGGCGAGCGCCGAGACGTCGTCCGGAACGGACTCCGCCGGTAGCGGGTCCAGGCTCAGACCCGCGCGCACCGGACCGGCGGCGTCGAAGCCCGCGACCAACGCGGGCAGGTCGTCCAGGCGTGGCGGCCGCTCACCGAGCATGTGGACGGTCCGGTCGAGTGCCGCCAGCGCGTGCTGGCCGGCCTGCTCGATGCGCCGGAACAGCGACGCCGCCGTGTCCGGATCGCCGCCCACGACCAGCCCGGCCTGCGCTGCGGCGAGCATCTCGCTGACATCATGGGCGACGTAGTCGTGCAGATCCCGCGCGAGCCCCTGCCGCTGCGCCCGGCGCGCTCCCGCGGCGGCTTGTTCCCGCCGCTGATCCTCACGACGCAGGTACAGCCCGACGAGGACCGCTCCCACGGCGGTCAGCCCCCACAAGCCGCACGCCCCGACCACCGCGAGCCACGACGGTGGCCCGGTGAGCCGCAGGACCAGCAGGGCGAGGGCCGACCCGGCCGCACCCGCCGCCGGCACCGCCACGCGCGGCGGAGCCCGGTGCGTCACCCGGACGACCATCATGGTCAGCGCGGAGAACTCGGCGAGCAACGGCACCAGCGCCGGCCCCCACGTCGGAGGCGAACCGCCGGGGCTCCGCTCGACCGCGGTCACCGCGACCGACACCGCGGCCGCGACAACCGCGGCCACGCCCACCACAGCGCCCCTGCCCCGGGCGACCACCACGGCAGCGAGGACCGTCAGCACCGCCGAGGCCATCGTCATCACGGCTCCACCCTAATGAGCCGTCCGCCCGGGCATCCCCGCCGAACGGCCGGGCGTCACGGCGTAGGACGGCCTGGTTGCGGCCGTTCGGCAGGTGCGACGGCGACGGCGCCACGCCGACGCTGGTCCCCATGGACGAACGAACTGTACGAGCCGCGACCGGCGCGTGGTCGGCCGCGACCGCGATGGCCGGCCTGATCTGGGCGGCCGGCGGGCCCGGCTTCCCCTTCGACGACCGCGAGCGGGCCACCCGGATGGGCGCAGTCCTCGCCGGCCTCGACCCGCTGCCCACCGGCCTCGTCATCGCCGCGCTAGGCGTGGCCGGCACGGTCCTGGTGGCGCTGCTGTCGCGACGCCCTCGATTGCGGCTGGCCGGCTGGCCGGCCGCCGTCGTTCTTCTCCTGATGCTGCCGGACGGTCGCCTGCTGCTCGCGGCCGGGGAGTTGCTGATGCTGCGCGGCGACCGGGTGGAAGCGGCCGCGGTGGCGCAGGCGTGGTTCGCGGCGGGCGGCGTGTGCTGGGCGGCGATCGCACACCGTGGCAGACCCGCCACCGCACCAGCGTGGGGCCGGCCGGTGACCCTTCTCGCCGCGGCGCTTCCCCTCGGGTACGCGGTACCCCGCGCCTTGTGGGCCGCCGGCCACCCGTTCGGCCTCGACGCGGCGACCACCGCCATGGTGTCATCTCCGGCCGGACGCACGCGTGAACTGGTCTTCGCCTGCGCCGCCGCCGGCGGCGGCCTGCTCACGCTGGGACTCATCCAACGCTGGGGCGTACGGATGCTCGGCCTGCCGGTACCGCGGCTACTGGCCGTCGTACCGGCCGCAGCCGTAGCGGTGATCCTCACGGCCGCGGGCGTCACGATGTGGCGGTCACTCGCGCAGTTCGACCCGGCCAACTGGGCGGCCTGGGCCGGAAACCTGGTGTGGCTGCCCTGGGGCGTAACACTGGGCCTGGCCACCTGGGCCTACCACCAGCGCAGAACGGTCGCAGCGCCCGATCAGGTTTGATCATCACTCGCGCGGCCGAATCCTCCCGCGGCACCATGGATACGGCCGGTTCCCCGCACCGGCACGTGTCGCCCGCGAAACGACCGGGCGCTCCCACCGCGACGAACCCGTCAGTCCACCAGCGCGCCGCCGAGTTTCCAGTAGCCGAGGAAGGAGATCCGGTCCTTGGCGATGCCGTGGCCGCGGGTGAGGTGCTGCCGGATCCGGGTCACGGCGCCGGATTCGCCGGCGAGCCAGGCGTAGAAGCCGTCGCCGAGCAAGCGGGCGCCCTCCGCCTCGCGGTCCGCCCAGGCGCGGGCCGCGGACTCCAGCGCGTGGCCGTGCACTCCGGTACGTACCAGCGCGTGGATCGTGTGGTCGTCGCCGGCCACATCGGACACCAGATCGTCGGCGGGCTCGGCGGTTTCGAGGAGGACGGTGGCGTGGACGTCGCCGGGCAGGGTGGTGAGGATGTTGCGGATGGCCGGGAATGCGGTCTCGTCGCCGATGAGGAGCGTCCGGCGGGCCTCGCCGGGCGTCCAGCGGATGCCGTAGCCGGTGTACCCGGCGCGCGCGTCCGGGCCGGTGATGACGAGTTCGTCGCCGGGCCGGGCGGTCAGCGCCCACCTGGAGGCCGGGCCGGGCGGCTGGTGGATGACGAGGTCGACGTCGATCTCACCGTCGTGCGCGCGGATCGCCGCCGGTGTGTAGGTGCGCAGCACGTTGCGTTCCGCCTCGGGCAGGGCGCGCCAGCGGGCGTACCAGTGCGAGGGGTGCGGTGTCGGCTCGTCGAGCAGGCCGAAGTCGGCGGTGCCGCCGCCGGGCAGCGGGAGCACCAGCTTGATCCGCTGGTCGACGCCCCAGGGGGCGAAGTGCCGCAGCGCGTCGCCGGTGAGCGTGACCCGGACGAAGCCGGGACTCAGCCGCACGATCGCGCCGACGCGTACGGGGAAGGCGCTGTACGCCCAGGGCCGGTCGGTCATCGAGTCTCCTTCAGGCATACCGGCGGATCTCCCGGATGATCATGGTGACCAGGTACGCGCCGCCGACCGACACGGTCACCACCCCGACCGGCAGGGTGACCGGCAGCACGTGCTGCGCGATCAGGTCGGAGGCCAGCAGCAGCGCGCCGCCGACGAGCGCCGACAGGCCCAGGGACAGATGGGGGGTACGGGCGGCGCGCCGGGCGATCTGCGGCGCGGCGAGCGCGATGAACGCCACCGGGCCGATCACCGCGGTCGCGACCGAGACCAGCGCGACCGCGACGGCGAGCGCGCCCCGGCGTACCCCGGCGGGTCGTGCTCCGGTCGCGGTGGCGACGTCGTCGCCGAGGTCGAGCTGGCGCAGCCGCGGACCGAGCGTGGCCAGCACGGCCAGCAGCGGGATCGCGCAGACGGCCGCGCCGCGCACGGCGGTGGCGGTGACGCCGTTGAGCGAGCCGGCGCCCCACGCGGAGGCGAACATCGCGGTCTCCAGCTCCACCTGCAGCAGCAGCCAGGTGTTCGTGGACGACAGCAGCGCGGAGACGCCGATCCCGACGATGATGAGGCGGAAGCCGGTGATGCCCTGCCGGTGGGCCAGCAGCCAGATCAGCGCCGCGGCCGTGGTGCCGCCGAGGACCGCGCCGAGCGTGAGCAGCGTCCAGTCGCCGGTGCCGGTGGCCACGACCAGCAGCATCCCGGTGAACGCGCCGTTGGCGAGGCCGAGCACGTCCGGGCCGGCCAGCGGGTTGCGGGTGACGGTCTGGAACAACGCGCCGGCGACGCCGAGGACCGCGCCGAGCAGCACCGCCGCGAGCGTGCGAGGCAACCGCCACTGCAGCACCACGGTACGGTCGAGCGCGCCGCCCTGCCCGGCCAGCGCCAGGATCACCTGCCGCGGGGACAGCGGGTACGTGCCGAGGCCGAGCGACAGCACGGCCAGCGCGGCGAGCACGGCGGCCAGCAGCGCGGCGGTGATCAGGCTCCGCCGCCGGACCGGCAGCGAGACCGCGCCGATCCGCAGCAGCAGCCGGTGGTATCCGACGTCCATCATGGGCCCGCCGTCCTGCGGCGGCGGGCGAGCACGATCAGCAGCGGCGCGCCGACGAACGCGGTCACGATCCCGACCGGCATCTCCGCGGGCGCGATGAGGACCCGGCCGAGGACGTCGGCGAGCAGGATCAGCGTGGGCGCCAGCAGCACCGACACGGCGAGGATCACGCGGTGGTCGACGCCGAACAGCCACCGGGCGGCGTGCGGCACCATCAGGCCGACGAACGAGATCGGCCCGGCCAGCGCGGTGGCGGTCCCGGCGAGCAGCGTCACCGCGACGATCACCCCGGCCCGGATCACCCGGACGTTCGCGCCCTGGGCGCGGGCGACGTCGTCGCCGAGCGCGAGCGCGTTGAGGCCGGGCCCGAGCAGGAACGCGATCACGATGCCGGCCGCCAGGAACGGGGTGACCGGCAGCAGCACGTCGAGGTCGCGGCCGAGCAGCGAGCCGGCGTTCCAGCTGCGCATGGTGTCGAACGCGTCCGGGTCGCTGAGCGCCATGCCGGTGGTGACACCGGAGAAGACCGCGCCGAGCGCCACCCCGGCGAGCGTGAGCCGGATCGGGTCGGC
Source organism: Catenuloplanes atrovinosus (assembly GCF_031458235.1). NCBI lineage: Bacteria > Bacillati > Actinomycetota > Actinomycetes > Micromonosporales > Micromonosporaceae > Catenuloplanes > Catenuloplanes atrovinosus. The sequence goes on from NZ_JAVDYB010000001.1 coordinate 4,402,496, forward strand.
GGCGCCGCGGCCGGACGAGCCGATCACGTAGACGGCGAGCGTGACCGCGAGCGCGCCGAGGAAGGCCAGCCACACCAGGGCGGAGATGTCCCGCAGGCCGAGGAACGTCACCCCGGCCGCGACGGCGAACGCCGCGCCCGCGTTGACGCCGAGGATGCCGGGGTCGGCGAGCGGGTTGCGGGTGAACGCCTGGATGAGCGTGCCGGCCAGGCCGAGCGCGACACCGGCGGCGATGCCGGTGACGGTCCGCGGGACGCGCAGCTCGGTCACGACGTACCGGGACTGGTCGTCACCGCCGCCGGCCAGCACGTCGAGCACGGCCGCGGGCGAGAGCGGGTTCGCACCCACGGCGACGGAGAGCACGAGCGCGCCGGCCAGCGCGGCGAGGACGACGGCGGCGCCGGCCCCTCGCCGCGGCACCAGGTGTGTCATCGGGCGGTCGTCGCGAGGAACCGCTCGATGTCGTCGAGGACCTTCTGCGCGCCCTTCGGGCCGACGCCGGACACCCACCAGGACGTGTCGACCAGCGTCACCGACGGGAACTCCCGCTGGTTGTCGCGGATCGCGGCCGGGATCGTCGAGGTGTCGGTGACGTCCTTGGTGGTGACGAAGACGTGGTCGGCCTTGGCCTTGACGATGTTCTCCGGGGAGATGTCGGCCTGCAGCCCGTCCGCCCACTCCTGCGGCGGGATGGTGAACCCGACGCACTCCAGCGTGCTGCCGGCGAACGACACCGGCCCGTACAGGCTGAGCGTCGTCTCGTCGCGGGGCCGGACCAGCTGCGCGGTCCTGCCGCCGACCGCGTAGGTGTCCTTGATGGTGGCGCACCGTTGCCGGTAGTCGTCGAGCAGCGTGCGGACCTGGTCGGCCTTGTTGAGCGCCTCGCCGATCAGCAGCGCGTTGTCCTGCCACGGGTCGGCCTGGGTCTTGATGAAGACGGTCGGCGCGACCGAGGCGAGCTGGTCGTAGAGCTTCGCGTGCCGGGCGTCGGTGCCGAGGATCAGGTCCGGCTTGAGCGAGGCGATCGCCTCGAGGTCCGGCTCCGGCACGGTGCCGACCGGGGTGATGCCGTCGACGCCGAGGTACGACGGGATGCCGGACACGTTGCTGGCAACGGCGGCGCCGACCGGGTTGATGCCGAGCGCGACGGCGGTGTCGAGTTCCAGCGGCTCCAGCACCACCACCCGCTGTGGAGCGTCCGGGACCTGCGTGGTGCCGCGGGCGTGCGTGATGTCGCGCGCGCCGCCCGCGTCCGCGTTCGCGTCGGGCGCGGACGCGCAGCCGGCGAGGGTGACGGCGGCGGCCAGCGCGGCTGCCGCGATTCTCGTGAGACGCATGGGAGGGAGACCTTTCGGCGCGAGGACCACAAGATCATATTAGGTTAGCCTAAGCTATTCGGCGAAGGGCTGGGGACGGTGGAACCGCCGTGGGCGCCTCGCACGGCGACCAGCGGCTGCGCCCGATGGCGGCTCACGGGTCGGTGGACATCCTCGAACGCGCACGACCGGGCGGAGGCGACGCTGAACGCCGACCGCCACCTCTACCACCTGGAACGGGCACCCCCGGCCACCGGGAACCGGTATTGCTTTCGGCCGAGGCGGGACGGTCCACATTCTCCCAAATAGGGGATGTGATCGATTTGCGCGCAGGACACGCTGTATCGCATGAAAAAGCCTCCTGACGCCACCCCGCGCAGGTCTCGACAGACGCGTAGGCGGGTAACCACCGTCGCTGCCGTGGCCGTGGCGATCGCCGGGCTGGGCACGGCCGCTCAGCCGTCGGCCGCGGCGGAGACGGGTGCCGGCGCGATGCTCGACCCGACCGTTGCGGCGCTGCCCGCACACCTTCTCGAGCAACAGCTCACCTGGGGACGATGCTCGCCCGACGATCCCCAGGAACTGCGGTGCACCACCATCACGGCGCCCCTCGACTATCGGCAGCCCCACGGCGACACCATCACGCTCGCGGTGTCGCGCATCAGGACCAGCACCCCGGACCGGCGACGCGGCATCCTGACGTTCAACCCGGGTGGCCCCGGCACGGACGGGCTTTATCAGCCGCTCTCCATGCTTGACGCGCTGGACCCCGCCGTACGCGAGCAGTATGACCTCGTCGGCTTCGATCCCCGGGGCGTCGGCGGTTCCAGCCCCGTGCGGTGTGGCATGACGCCCGAGGACGCCGACAGTCTATTGGGGACCCCTTACACGCCGGAGACCTTCGACGCGCACGTCGCCCGGCAACGCGGCATCGCGGACAGGTGCGCGGCGGCTGAGCCGCGGATCGCTCACATCACCACCCGCAACACCGCGCGCGACATGGACCTGATCCGAACAGTGCTCGGGGCGCGAAAGCTGTCGTTCATCGGGGCGTCGTACGGCACGTACCTCGGTGCGGTCTACATGCAGATGTTCGCGGCGAACGCCGACCGCATCGTCCTGGACAGCGCCGTCGATCCCGGCCAGGTGTGGCGGGGGGTCTTCCAGGCCCAGTCGGTCGGCACCAGGCCGGCGTACGAGCGGTGGACCCGCTGGGCGGCCGAGCGCGACGCGGAGTACGGCCTGGGCGCCTCCCCGGAACAGGTCGACGCCACGTTCTGGGAGATAGTCGCCGCGGCCGACCGGGCTCCGATCGAGCTGGACGGCAGACGGATCAGCGGCGACGAGATCCGGCACTGGATGCGCAAGAGGGTCTTCAAGGTTTACACCGGCAGCCGGTACGTCGCCGATCTGAAGGAGGCGTTGGCGAACTCACCCGAGCCGGCGCGGCACGAACGGCCCGCCCCACCGGCGCCTCAGGTCTCGTCCGGCGAAGAGGACCCGCCGTACGACGACAACAGCTCCTCGGCGCTGCTCGCCATCCTGTGCAACGAGGGCACCGACTGGCCGCGCGACACGACCGTCTACGCCAGAGACTCGGTTCGCGACAAGCGGCTCTACCCGTTGAGCGGGGACGTCACGTCGAACATGCTCACCTGCGCGGCCTGGACGCCACAACGCGTCGAGCCCACGACACGCGTGCGCAACACGGTACCGGCGCTGATCGTGCAGAACGAGTGGGACTCTCAGACGCCGCTGCACGGCGCGCGAGGCATGCACCGGGTGTTGGAAGGGTCACGGCTGCTGGTGGTCAAGGACAACGAGGGCCACGGCGCCTTCAACGCGGACAACGCCTGCGCGGATGATGCGGTCAACACCTACCTGAGCACGGGCGAGATGCCGCAGCGGAACGTCACCTGCCAGGGTGCGCCGAAACCACCGCTTCCGCCGGTCGACAACCCCGAGCTCCCGGAGGTCTGAGAGCTCACGCCGATCGGCGGCGGCCCGGCCGATGGTGCGCCGGGCCGCCCTCCGCGACGCGCACGGAGCCGCGACACGGCCCTACGGGCATCGACTCATGACGGGACACGAACGAAGTGGGCTTCCAGATCATCGGCTCGGAATCGCAGCTCCGAGTCGCTGACCAGCACATTCGGCTCGGAGAGCATCACGTACATGAGCCAGCCTTCGGAACGGATCGGAGACGGGCATCGTACGGGATTGAAGCCCCCGCCCGAGAGGAACGTGAGCATCAGCCGATGATCGGCCGTCAATTCGCCTCTGATCTCGGAGGAAGCGCATCCGGCGGTCCATTGGATCGTGCCGTCCTCCTCGGCGGTCAACGTGAGCGGGTGGAGGGGTGAATTCGCCGACGGGTCGCTGAGCACGGTGGAAACGTACTGGCCGACCGCCGGTGGCCACGTCGAGGTGGCCACCGACTCGGGTGCCGCGTGAGCGGCCGCCGACGTCAGCATGACCGATCCGGCCACGGCCACAATCGCGACCAGGGCCACGGTGGCGATCTTGCGTACTGGGTTCCGCATGGATGCGGGCTCCGTCCTGTCGATGATCGCGCGTCGGATCGCGCGGCGTACCCAGGTGACGGAGACACGCGTCCCCAGGTTTCAGAATTTCGCATTTTCTGTCGCAGGCATCCGGCCCTGTGACGGACATCCGTACCAACGAAGTCCGATATGGAGGAACCGTTCCTGTGTGGACACGGGCAATCAAACTCGCATTATCCGGGATCGTCGTCACCGCGTCGCTGCCGCTCCTCGGCGCGACCGCCGCTGCCGCACCGGCCCACGACCGGACCAGCGCCGTCGAGTCGAGACGGGTCGATCGGGTGCCGACTCCCCGCCTCGACTGGCGTTCCTGCTGGGAGGTCGCGGAATGCGCGACCGTCCAGTTGCCGCTCGACTACGACGAGCCGGACGGTGCGGTCACCACGGTCGGCGTTCTGCGGATCAAGGCCAAGGACCAGGCGAACAAGATCGGTAGCCTGTTCGTGAACCCGGGCGGTCCCGGTGGATCGGCCATGAGTTTCGCGCGGAGGGCGCCGTCGGTACTGAGCGAGGCACTGCTGCAGCGTTTCGACATCGTCGGCGTCGAACCGCGAGGGCTGGGCTGGAGCACGCAGGTCAGATGCTTCACGTCGAGCGAGGAAGTGGCGACTGTGCTGGACCCGATGTATGAGCACCACGCCCCGTTCGGTGAAGACCAGGAACAGGAGTACGTGCAGGCGTCGAAATCGTTCGGCGAGGCGTGTTCGACGACGGGTCTGCCGCTGTCGGCGAGCATGTCCACGGCCGAGGTCGCCCGGGACATGGACGTCATCCGGCGCGCCCTGGGCGAGGAGAAACTCAACTTCTTCGGCCAGAGCTACGGCACGCTGCTCGGGCAGTACTACGCGAACATGTTCCCGGACCGGTTCCGCGCGATGGTCGTGGACGGAGTGGTCGACCCGCGGGCGTGGGTCGGCGACACCCATCAGATCCTCGACGCGCGCATGCGGTCGGCCGAGGCCGCTCAGCGGGCGCTGTACGAACTTCTCGGCCGCTGCCGCGAGGCCGGCCCGCAGCGCTGTGCGTTCGCGGACGGCGACCCGGTGCGGAAGTTCGAGGAGATCGCCGAGACCCTCAAGAACGAGCCGGTCGTCCTCGACCGCCCCGGCGGCCCGGTGACGGCGACCTACGACGACATCCTCGCCACCGTCGCCGGCTCTCTCGGCGCACGGCATCCGGCCGATCTCATCGTCCCCCTGCTACAGGAGGTATGGGCGGCGCTGCACGGCACGCCACCCCCGCCCGTCTCCCCCACCGGCACGAAAGCCCTGGCAGGCCAGGGCGTCGAGCCCGGCACACCGGACGCCGACTGGGACAACAACTGGGAGATGAGGTACTCGGTCAGATGCTCGGAGATCCTCCAGCCCGCGGACGTATCGCTGTGGCCGGCCGCCGTCGCACAGCGTGAACGCGACGTGCCGCACTTCGGCCGGCTCTACGGCTGGCTGGCCAGCCCGTGTGCCAGCAACACCTGGACGGCCCGCGACGAGGACGCGTACCTGGGCCCGTTCGGCAAACGCACCGCGGCGCCGCTGCTCTACGTGGGCAGCCGCTGGGACTCGATCACCAGTTACGACGCCGCGGTCGCGGCGAGCCGGACGCACCCGGGCGCCCGGCTGGTGACCAGCAACAACTGGGGCCACACCGGATACGGCTGGAGCGCCTGCACGACCGCCGCGGTCGATGACTACCTGCTGTCCCTGACGCTGCCCTCGACGGCGGCGGAATGCCTCGACGGCGACCAGCCGTTCGAGGAACCGGCCGGCGGGCCCCAGCGTCAACCGGAGCCGCGGACGCTCCTGACCCCGGGCAGCTGACGCCACTCCACTGGCCCCCTCCCGCACCACCTGCCGGGCGGGAGGGGACCGGATGGCGTCTCGCGATGTACTCGCGCCCGGGATGCCGATCGGCGAGCGCGGCCGGGCCGGCGGACCGCCGTCGAGGACGCGACCGGTTCCCGCATGACGTTGCGACGCGACCGCGAATCACCTCGTACCTGCCAGCCGCACGGCCGCGGCGCGGTAGGACGGCTCGCGCAGGAACGGAATCTCCAGGACGGCCCGGTCAGGCGCCCGGCACGGCGACACGGATGGCGATCAGCCGGCCCTCGGTGGCGGCCTTGCGGGCGCCGTCGTGGAAGTCCGGCGCGGCGCAGGCGAAGAGCGTGCGGCCGTCGGCGCCGCCGAGCGCGCAGGCGTACACCGGCGTTCCCGGCCGGATCTCGTCGGTGATCGCGCCGCCCTCGACCACCCGGATCAGCCGGTCGCCGGTGGCGTCGGCGATCCAGAAGCCGCCCTCCGCGTCCAGGCAGGCGCCGTCCGGTGCGACGGCGAGCGCCGGCAACGCCTTGTCCAGTGAGCGGTCGTCGGGCAGCGGCCCGAACTCGGCCCACACCCGGTGGTTGGTGAGCCGTCCGTCGTCGGTCAGGTCGAAGGCGCTGACCCGGTTGCCGAACGTCTCCGCCACCAGGAACACGTTGTCCGGCGTGATCGCGCTGCCGTTGGGGAACCAGAGCCCGTCGGCGACCTCGGTGACCGTGCCGTCCGGGTCGACACGGTGCAACGCGGTCGGCGCGATCGGGGCACCGCCCATCAGGTCGAAACCGAAATTGCCGACGTAGGCCCGGCCGTGCGCGTCCACGCTCATGTCGTTGGCGAGCCCGGCGGCGTGCCCGGACAGGTCGCCGTGAGTGACCAGCGTCCCGTCCCTCTCGCGGCGCAGCACCGCGCGCTCGGTCATCGACACCACCAGCAGGCGACCGTCCGGCAGCCAGCCCAGCCCGGACGGCTGGCCCGGCACCTCCGCCTCGACCCGCAGATCGGAGCCGTCCTCGTTCGCCGACGAGACGCGGTAACCGTAGAAGTCGGAGAACCAGATCCGGCCGTCGTGCCAGCGCGGCGCCTCCAGGAAGTGCGCGTCCGACACGACGGTGACCGGCGTTTCACGCATGTCGTACTCCTTCACGGTGCGAGTCGCCGTCGACCGGGCGGCGGCCCCGGGCGATGACACCGGACCTCGACTCCGCCACGGCACGGACGCGCGGGGCTCCATTGTGGCACGTGGCACGGCCGGCGGCGCTCAGCGCCACACATCGATACCTCGGAGGTACGGCGTGCTGGTCAGGACCCGGCCAGGGCCGCCGTCGGTGCCATCCGGGCGGCGCGGACCGACGGATAGAGGCCGGCGAGCACGCCGATGACCAGGGCGCCGCCGAGGCCGGCGGCCACGGACGAGGCCGGGATGACGATCGGCCAGGCCTGATAGGTGGCGTACCCGATGGTGGCCAGCACGCCGAAGAGCACACCGGCGAGGCCACCGAGTCCGGCCAGGACGGTGGACTCGGTGATGAACTGGCCGCGGATCTGGCCACGGCTGGCGCCGAGCGCACGGCGCAGGCCGATCTCGGCGCGGCGCTCCAGCACGGAGACGACCATCGTGTTGGCCACGCCGATCCCGCCGACCAGCAGCGCGACCGCGGCCAGGCCGAGGAACAGCGACGAGAACGTGGAGTCGGCCGCGCGTTTGGCCGTCAGCGCGTCGGACGGGCGGGTGACCTGCACCTCGCCCGGCGCTTCCGGGTTGATAGTGGCGGGCAGTACGCCCCGGACCGCCTCGACGGCGTCCTCGCGCACCTCGACGTAGAGGACGGTGGGGTGGCCGTCGAAGTCCAGGTAGGTGCGGGCGGCGGGCCAGCCGACCAGCACGGACCGGTCGAGATCGGGTGAGTTGCGGATCGGGGCCAGGATGCCGACGACCGTGAAGAACCGATCGCCGATCATGATCTGGGGTGCCCGGCCGCCGATGGTGATGCCGGTGATGCCGAGCCGGGTAGCGGCGACCGCACCGAGCACGACCGTGGGGAACGGCTCGGTGGCGGGCGTCAGCCAGGCCCCGTGCGCGACGGTCGCGTCGAGCACCGGCAGCAGGTCCGGCCGGCCGGCGAGCACGGTCAGACCGGATCCGTCGGTCTCGTCGACGGCGTCGGAGCGACGGGCCGTGATGTGCAGGTTCGCGACCGCGCTGACCTGGGTGACCGGCCCGATCCGGGCGACCATGGCCACCGACTCCTCGGGCAGCGCGTGCTGGTCCGGGTCGCGGGGCGCGGCCTGCAGCATGTTCGTGCCGAGCTTGGCCAGCTCGTCGGCGAGCGCGCGCTGGCTGGACGCGGGGATGCCGGTGACCACGATGACGGTCGCGATGCCGATCGAGATGCCGAGCGCGGAGAGGGCGGCCCGCATCGCACGCGTGCGGATGCCGACCAGCCCGAGGCTGAGCACGTCCAGCGGGGACAGCCGGGTCACCGAATCCGCTCCAGTACGACGGTGGACGCGGACGTGTCGGCGACCAGGCGGCCGTCGAGGATCTCGACGCGGCGCGGCAGGCGGGCCGCGATGTCCCGGTCGTGGGTGATGACGGCGATGGTGGTCCCCTCCGCGTTGAGGCGGTAGAGCAGCTCGAGCACGGCCTGCCCGTTGCGGGTGTCGAGCGCACCGGTCGGCTCGTCGGCCAGCACCAGCGCCGGACCGTTGACCAGCGCGCGGGCGATAGCGACGCGCTGTTTCTCGCCACCGGACAGCTCGTGGGCGCGGTGCCCGGTGCGGTGGCCGAGCCCGACGCGTTCCAGCGCCTCGATCGCGAGCCGGCGGCGGTCGCGCCGCGGCACGCCCGCGTAGAGCAGACCGGTGGCGACGTTCTCGGCCGCGGTCAGGCCGCCGGTGAGATGGCACTGCTGAAAGACGAAGCCGAGGGTACGTCCGCGCAGCGCGGACAGCCGCCGGTCGTTGAGCGACGCGACGTCCTGCCCGTTGATGTGGACGCTGCCGGACGAGGGGCGATCGAGCGTACCTATGATGTTGAGCAGTGTGGATTTGCCGGATCCGGAGGGTCCGACGATCGCGACCAGTTCGCCGGCGCGGATGGTGAGTGACACGCCGGCGAGCGCGGTGACGCCGCCGGGGTAGGACCGGCCCGCGTCGCGGACCTCGATCACCGGGGTCATGAGGTGGTTACCACGACCTGGCCCTCGGCCAGTCCCTCGCCGGTGACCTCGACCAGGCCCTTGGCGAACATGCCGGTGGTGACCGCGACGAGCGTGCCGTCCGGAAGCTGCACCGCGTACCCACCCTCGGACAGGGCCAACAGCGATCCCACGGGTACGGCGAGCACGCCCTGCCTGGTGGCGGTCGTGATCACCACGCTGACCTCGGCGGTGTCGAACGCGGTCAGCTTCTGCGGGTCGTCGGCGGTGACGGTGACCGTGAACGTCCGCGGTCCCTCCTGGTCGTTCGCGTCCGTGCGCAGGGCGGTCCCGACCGTGCCGACCCGGCCCGCGATCGCGCTGCCGTCCGGCATGGTGATCGTGACCGCGGTGCCGGTCTTCGTGGCGGAGACGTCACCGAGCTCGACCTCAGCGGTGATCACCTTCCGGGTCGGGGTCACCGTCATCAGCGGCGCGGCGGCGTCGTCGCCGGTCTGCGCGGTGAGGGAGTCGACGCGCACCTCGCCGGCCAGCACGATCACGTCGTTCATGGTGACCGCGCCGCTGTCGGCCCGGCCGGTGTCCTTCTGCCACCTCTTCACCGCCCCGATCAGTGTCTCGGTGTACCGGGGCGCGTCCCGGTTCCCGCCGAGGCTGCCGACCTCGTATCCGAGCGCCCGCAGGTTGTCCGCGACGACCGCGACGTCCCTGCCGGTGGCGCGCGGGTGGTTGAGGTCCCGGTAGAGCGGCAGATCGCCGTAGAACAGCGTCACCGGGCGGTCGTCGACGCGGAGGAGTTGCTCGCCCCGCTTGATCGTGGCACCGGTGGCGGGCAGCCAGGTGACGGTCCCGCCGTGGCCCTTGACCTGCCGCGCGGCGCCGTACCCGAGCGAACCGCGCAATGTCCTGGTGTCGCTCAGGTCCGTGCGGACGACCTCGGCGGTGGCGACCGCGGCACTGTTCGCCGCGGCCGGCCCAGGCGTCCCTTCCCGCCCGCTGACCAGCCAGAACGACGCGGCGGCCACGACCACGGCCACGACGGAGGCAGTGATTACGATACGAGCTTTCATCGGCTCGATCGTCGGTCCGAGTCGTCAGGAACCTGTTAGGCCGCGGCAACGATCCGCACGGCGAAATCGGCGGCCCGCTCTGCCTATAGTGCGCCGCGTGGGTTCATACGTGCTGGTCGCCGAGGACGACGAACGCCAGGCCGAGGTGCTCCGGCAGTACCTGGAGGCCGACGGGCACCGCGCGGTCGTGGTGCACGACGGGCAGGCCGCGCTCGACCACGCGCTGCGCCACCCGCCCGACCTGATCGTGCTGGACGTGATGCTGCCGCTGGTCAGCGGGCTGCAGGTGTGCCGGCGGCTACGGCAGGAGTCGTCGGTGCCGGTGCTGATGCTCACCGCCCGCACCGAGGAGGAGGACCAGCTCGTCGGCTTGGAGCTGGGCGCGGACGACTACCTGACGAAGCCGTACAGCCCGCGGGTGCTGATGGCCCGCATCCGGGGCCTGCTGCGGCGCGCCGCGACCGGCCCGGACACCACCGGGGTCCGGCGGATCGGGCCGCTGACCGTGGACCCGGGGCGGCACGAGGTGAGCGTGGGCGGGCGACGGGTGGAGTGCACCCGCGCCGAGTTCGCGATCCTCGAGGCGATGAGCGCGCAGCCGGACCGGGTGTTCACCCGGAACCAGCTGCTGGACGTGGCGAGCGGGCTGGACCGGGCCGCCACCCGCCGCGCGATCGACGTGCACGTGCTCAACCTGCGCCGCAAGATCGAGGGCGATCCGCGGCGGCCGGTACTGCTGGTCACCGTCTACGGCATCGGCTACAAGCTCACCGCGGGTGCCTGATGGTGCCGGTGCGCCGCAGCATCCTGGTCCGGCTGCTGACCACGTCGATCCTGGTGGTGATCTGCGCGATCACCGGCACCGCCTGGCTGGCCGTGACCACCACCACCGCGGCGGTACGCCAGGCGCAGAACCGGACGATCGCCGACGACCGGGCCGTCTACGACGCGGTCCTCGAGTACGCCGCCACCCACCGGGACTGGTCCGGCGTCGGCGGGCTGCTCGGCGAGCTGTCCCGCCGCACCGGGCACCGGGTCACGCTGCTCGGCGAGGATCGGCGGCCGATCGCCGACTCGGGGCCGGGGCCCGCCCTGGACCGGACGCGTCCGATCGCGACCGTGGACGCGCTGCGGGTCGACGGCGAACAGCGGATCGATCCGCGGGTGACCGGGCCGTACCTGCTGCCGGAGAGCGAGCGCGCCGCCCTGCGCGAGAAGGCTGAGGCGATGGCGCAGTGCATGTCCGCCTACGGCGTGGCCGGCGAGATCGTGGAGGGACCGACCGGGCGACCGGCGATCCGGCTGGACACCCCCGACTACGGGGGCGCGACCATCGTGTGCCGGGCCTTCCTCGAGGAGCCCACCGCCACCGAACGGGCCCCGCTGCGCGAGCTGGCCGTGCGGGTGCGGGAGTGCCTCGGCCTCGATCCGGACGCGGCGGAGCTGACCCTCCGCCCGGACTTCACGATTCAGCTGGGAAAACGGTATGCGCTCACCCACGACGAGGCCACCTGCCTGGCGAACGCCCGGGAGGCGCAACTGCGGCCCTGGGCGGCGCCACCCGCCCTGCTGTTCATCACCGACCCGGCCGCCGGTGCCCGGCCGGAGGTCTTCAGCCTGTCCCGGGACAATCTCGTGCGGATCGCGCTGGTCACCACCGCCGTGCTGGCCGTGACCGTGGCGTTCACGGTCGTCGCCGGGCTGCGACTGGTCCGGCCGCTGCGCGCGCTGACGGTCGCGGCCGGCGCGCCCGCCGGCGCGCGGATGCCGATCGCCGGCCGGGACGAGATCGGCCACCTGGCCCGCGTGCTCAACGACCTGTCCGCGCGCCGGGAGCGCGCGGAGTCGCAGCGCAAGGAGATGATCAGCGACATCGCGCACGAGTTGCGCAACCCGATGACGAACATCCGCAGCTGGCTGGAGGCGGCCGAGGACGGCGTCACCGCCACCGACGCACGGCTGCTGGCTCTGCTGCTCGACGAGACGTCGCAGCTGTCCCGGATTCTCGACGATCTACGGGATCTGGCCGCCGCGGACGCGGGCACGCTGCGCATCCACCCGGAACCGATCCGGCTCGGCGACGCCCTCGGCCCGGCCGCGGACGCCCATCGCGGCGCGGCGGAGACCGGCGGCGTACGGCTGCGCACGTCCTTCGACCCGCGGCTGCCGATCGTCGCGGACCCGGTGCGGCTGCGGCAGATCGTCGGTAATCTGCTGTCGAACGCGGTCCGGCACACCCCGCCCGGCGGCACGGTCGCGCTGGCCGCGGATCTGGTGCGGGACGAGTTGGTCGTCACGGTGACCGACACCGGCACCGGCATCGCGCCGGAGGATCTGCCGCACGTGTTCGACCGGTTCTGGCGGGCCGACGACTCCCGCCGGCGCAGCACCGGCGGGAGTGGTCTGGGACTGGCGATCGTGCGGGACCTCGCGGCCGCGCACGGCGGCGGCGTGGAGGCCGTCAGCGCGCTCGGCGCCGGCACCACCGTCACCGTGCGTCTGCCGGCTAACGGTAGGTCTTGATCCGCTCGGCGAACGCCTCGTTGGTGCACACAATCTCGTCGTCGCCGGCGGCCATGAACTCCTCCGTGCTGTCGTAGCTGATCCGCCAGTCCGGATCCTGCACGACGCGGGCGTTGTAGCCCTTCCCCTTCAGGCATTCGGCCGCGTCCCGCAGCAGATCGGCGAACTCCGGGTTGGTGCGCCGCTCCACGTCGAGCCAGCTCTCCGGGATGGTGTTCCGGCACGCCTCCTCGGCGGCCTTCCGCACCGCCTCGTCGACCGGCGGACCGCCGCCCTGCTTGACGGCATACCTACCGTCGGGCTGTCTGACCTGCGGCACACCGTTCTGCTCCATGCAGGCCGGGAATGCCTGCTCGAGTTCCTCGATGTCCTCGGAGGTGGCGTCCGGGCGGATGATCGGACGCCCGGCCGGGGTCGGCGACGCGGACGCCACCGGCGTGCCGGTCCGCAGCGTCACGACATCCGGCGCCGTCGAGCCCGACTCCGGCTGCGACGCGGTGCCGCACGCCGCGACGGACATCACCACGGCCAGGGCCACCACGATTCTCTTGACTGACATGCGACCACGCTCGCAACGACATGTCAGCAACCGGTTAGCGTTGCATCCCGACCACGACGTTCCGGGAGAGTCCGCACCGGCCGCCCGTCGAGCCGGCGGCCTCATATCGCGGTCAGTCGATCAGGGGCGGCGCGGGTGGTACCGCCGACGGTGCGCGCTGCGTACCGGATGACCGGTCACCCGGCTGATAACATCCCCGGCGCATATCAGCATGATCGACGGGACCTGTTGTGGAGCGAGACGTGAGCCGGTCAGGGCCGCTGCTGGAGGGGGACCCGGCTCGCGTCGGCGGCTACGAGATCGTCGGGCGGCTCGGTGCCGGCGGCATGGGCGTGGTCTACCTGGCGCGCGACGCCTCCGGGCAGCCGGTCGCGGTGAAGCTGGTGCACGCGGAGGTGGCCGGTGACCCGGAGTTCCGGCGCCGGTTCCGGGACGAGGTGGCCCGCGCCCGGCAGGTGCCGCCGTTCTGCACCGCCGAGGTCCTGGACGCCGACCCGGACGCGGCCCGGCCGTACCTGGTCGTCGAGTACGTCGAGGGACCGACGCTGGACGAGGAGGTCCGGCAGCGCGGGCCGCTGAATCCGTCCCACCTGCACGGGCTGGCGATCGGCGTGGCGACGGCGCTGACCGCGATCCACGGCGCCGGGGTGATCCACCGCGACCTGAAGCCGGGCAACGTGCTGCTCGCGCCGGGCAGCCCCAAAGTGATCGACTTCGGTATCGCGCACGCGCTGGAGGCGGCGCAGGAGCGGCTCACCGCGACCGGCGTCTACCTGGGCACCGTCAACTACATGGCGCCGGAACGCTTCGCGGACGAGCCCGGCCCGCTCACGGCCGCGGCGGACGTGTTCGCCTGGGGGTGCGTGGTGGTGTTCGCCGGGACCGGGCGGGCGCCGTTCGACGGGGGCACGGCCATCGCCACCATCGCGCGGATCATCAGCCGGCCGCCGCGACTGGACGGGCTGCCGGAGGGACCGCTGCGCCGGCTCGCCGAGCGCGCGCTGGCCCCCGATCCGGCGAGCCGGCCGACCGCGCGCGAACTGCTCGACCTGCTGCTCGGCAACGCACCGGCCGGTGCGCTCGACGACCGGCCGGAGCTGCGCTCGGCCTCGGCGGAAGCGTCGGTCGCGGCACGGACCACGACCGGCGCGCCCGCCGAGACCGTAGCCGTGGCCGCAGCCGGGAGCCCGGCCGCAGAGCCGGTCACCTTGCCGCACCGGGCGGGGCCGGCACCGCGCCGGCGTACCGTGGTGGTTCTCGCGGCGGCCGTCGCCGTCCTGGCCCTGGCCCTGCTCGGCGGCACCGGTTTCGTCCTCCAGCAGAGCAGCCTCGCCGGTGAGCGGCCGCTCGGCCCGGCTCCCGCGGCGCAGCCGTCGACGGCGCCGCCGCCGGCCGCGCCCTCCGCCGGCGAGTCCGCGGCGCCGTCGCCCTCCCCGTCCGCCACACCGTCACCCGTGCCCGAGGCCACCCGTCCCACCCAGGCCCCGGCGTCGCCGAAACCCTCGGCGGCCGTGCCGACGAACGACGTGCAGCCTCCGGTCGCGGCCGCACCCGGCACCCGGTCGGGGTACGGCCCGTACCTCATCCACAACCTGCGCACCGGGCTGTGCGCCGACCTGGACGGCACCGCCGGCGGCGGGCCCAAGCAGCCGGCCCTGCAGGACGTCTGCCGGCCGACCACCGAGGACAACCAGGAGTTCGCGTTCGTGCCACGCGGCACCGACGGCTCCGGACGCCAGCTCTACTGGATCCGCAACACCGACGACGACCTCTGCCTGGACGTCGAGGGCACCGGCTCGGTCCCGCGCGCCACGCCGGTCGTCGAGCTGGAGTGCTACGGCCAGGACAACCAGGACTACCGGCTGGAGCCGAGGCTCACCTCCGGCGGCCGCCAGTACTACTGGCTCGTCAATGCCGCCTCCGGCCTGTGCCTGGACGTCTACGGCAAGGGCGACGGCGGCAGCGCCACCCCCCTCACCCTGGTCACCCGCGTGTCCGGCGACGACCACGAATGGGCCCTGGTCCGCCGCGCGGACTGGTGACAGGTCCCAGCGGCGGGTAGGGTCCGTCGGTCCGGATATGCCGCCTGCCCGAACCGTGGCTGAGAGCAGCCTCTGAACTCTGACCTAGCCGGGTCCGGTGCGTGACCGGCGCGCGACATCCGGCCGGCCCCGGCCGGGATGGCCGCACCGGCGACTCCGCGATCACCCGGAGATGTTCCGCGCTGTGTACGCGGACGTGTTCACCGGCGACCCGCGCTGGCAGGCGATGGATGCGCCGGCCGCGAGGGCGGCGTCACCCGCCACCGGAGGGCGCTCATGCTGCCCGCCGCCCAATTCTCCCCCGCCCCGCCGCCGACGCCGGGCGGGTTCGCTGCGGCATCTGGCCGAAGTGATCCGTACTCACCGGATGGCACCCGGCATGGCGGTCGATAAGGACGTTGTCGCGGGCGTGCTCGCCGGCGACCTGCGGTATCTGACCGATCCCGTGCCGGTTGTCGCGGTCGCACGGGCCTCGCATCACATCGTCAACCTGCCGTTCGGCGACGACGATGTCCAGCGCCTCACCGTCGCCGTCGCGCACCTCAAGGCCCTCCTCGCGGCCGCGCACGAATCGGATCGTCGAGCCCCGTACCTGCTACCCGTACCGCGCCCGGCGTCCGCGCTCGTCGAGCGGGACGCCGGCCTCTCGCACGCCGCGCCGGCCGACCAGATCCAGCTCGCCTGGACCCCGATCGTGCCAACCGCGGACACGCCGCCGCGGCGCGCCTCGACGTGGCTTCGCCCGGCGGCCTGGGTCGCACTGCTGGCGATCTTCGCCGTCGGCGTGCTGGTCGGCGCGGCCGGGTCCCGGCTCGCCAGCTCCCGGCCCATCGCCGACCCGACCCGGCCCGTCGCCGAGGCACCGGCACGTAACGCCCGCTCGGCGTGTCAGTCGCCCGGTCCCTCCCGGCCAGCCGGCCCAGTCATCATGGGAGCACCCGGCACGCCGTCGGGCGAGTCGATCAAGCCCAACTGGTGGGCCAACGTCCTGCCGGTAGAGCTACGCCACACACCCACCGGATTCTCGGCCACCGTGCCCACCGGATCCACCCTGCCACAGGAGTTCCTCGTGGCCCGCAGCGGCATCACGATGATCACCGGTCATCGGTACCGGTTCGACTTCACCGTCACCAGCGACCGGCCGCTGGACATCCTGCTCCGCATCCAGGACAAGACCCCGCCGCATTACCGTCCCTCGCTCGTCGAAAGCGTACCCATCGGCCGTACGGCCTGCCGGTACAGCTTCACGTTCACGGCCGCCGTGACCAGCCACACGACCGGCGAGGTCACCTTCCAGCTCGGCGGGCAGGGTGCCTACACCGTCAGGGTCGACGACGCCGTCCTCGTCGAGATCGACTCCTGAGCGGCGACGCCGAGGCCGGCCACTTCTCCCGGCTACCCGAGTTCCGGCCGGGCGAGGGTGTGTGCACGCATCGCGAACGCGAGCTCTTGAGTTCGCCCGAAGCCCCGCACTCGCCACGATTCCCCCTGGCCACCACGTCCCGCGTGGTGTCGCGGCAGTGCGCGGAGCTGACGCACCCGCCGATCGATCACCGCACGGCGGCACCGGCGCCCGCTCGCACGAGATCAATCACGGTGTCCGCGCCAGGGCCTATGACCGACGTCGGTGCTGCGGGCGACGGTAGCCACGGTGTGCGACACCTAGGCTAAAGGTGGCCTTCATATCCCGGAACTGCGCTGCGAAGCTGTATGCGGACAGCAGGAAGGGAGGTCGAATGGACGACAGAGCACTCGGCGAGTTCCTCCGCCACCGGCGGGAACAGTTGCGGCCCGAAGACGTGGGCCTGCCCGGTGGCGGGCGGCGCCGCACCCCCGGTCTGCGCCGTGAGGAAGTGGCGGGCCTGGCGGCGCTGTCGCCGGACTACTACTCGCGGCTCGAGCAGGGCCGGGTGCGTACTCCGTCGGCCGCGGCACTGGCCAGCCTGGCCCGGGCGATCCGGCTGACCGGTGACGAGCAGGACTACCTGTTCCGGCTGGCCGGGCAGCAGCCGCCGGAGCCGCGCTCGCCCCTCGCGCACGTCGACCCGGCGATGATCTATCTGCTGGACGCGCTGGGGCACACGCCGGCCCAGGTGACCGACGGCCTGCTCACCGTCGTGGCGCAGAACCCGGCGGCGGAAAACCTGCTGGGCGTGTGGACCGGGCTGCCCGGGTACGAGTCCAACGTCACGTGGCGCTGGTTCGCCGACCCGGCGTCGCGCGACAGTAACGATCCGGCCGAGTACGAGCGCATCGGCCGAGCGTACGCGTCGGATCTGCGCGCCGGGATCGCCCAGCGCCCCTCCGGCGACCGGTTCGCCCACGGGCTGGTGACCGATCTGCTCGAGCGCAGCACCGAGTTCGCCGAGCTGTGGGCGCAGCAGCACGTCGCCGCGCTCACCTCGGCACCGAAACTGATCCGGCATCCGCTGGTCGGCGAACTCGACCTGCAATGCGACGTCGTCCTGAGCCCCGCCACGGGCCATCGGCTGATTCTTTTCCGGCCCCGGCCCGGGTCGAATTCCCGCGAGCAACTCGAGTTCCTCGACGTACTCGGCAATCAGAAGTTCGCCTGACCCTCTTCTTACGTCTTTCCGCACAAGCGGGCGCGCTTCCGTGCGCCCTAAAATCGTTCGGCGAAGGAATCCCGTGAAGATCACCGGTAACACTGTTTTCATTCCCGGCGCGACGTCCGGCATCGGTCTCGGGTTGGCCCTGCGCCTGCAGGCCAAGGGCAACACCGTTATCGTCGGCGGGCGGCGCACCGAACTGCTGGAGCGGATCGCGGCGGAGCGCCCCGGCATCGGCACCGTCACCGTCGACACCACCGACCCGGCGTCGATCACCGCGGCCCGCGACGAACTCGCCGGCCGCTACCCGGCCCTCGACACGCTGATCACCATGGCCGGCATCATGGAGCCCGAGGACCTGCGCGTCCCGGCGTCCCTCGACGTCGCCGAGCGTACCGTCGAGGTGAACCTGCTCGGCCCGATCCGGCTGATCAACGCCTTCCTGCCCGGCCTGCTCGGCCGGCCGGCCGCCACGATCATGACGGTCACCTCCGGCCTGGCGTACGTGCCCCTGGCCGCTACGCCGACCTACAACGCCACCAAGGCCGCCATCCACTCGTACACCGAGAGCCTGCGGGTGCAGTTGACCGGCAGCGACGTACAGGTGATCGAGCTCGTTCCGCCGGCCACCCGCACCACGCTGATGAACCAGCAGAACTCCGACGTGGCGATGCCGCTGGAGGACTTCCTCGACGAGGTGATGAGCCTGCTCGAGGCCGACCCCGAGGCCGAGCAGATCCTCGTCGAGCGGGTGAAGTGGCAGCGCAACGCCGAGGCCGAGGGCCGCTACGCCGACGTGCTCGGCGTGCTCAGCGGCCGCTACCGCTCGTGACCCTCTGACCCTGAAGGAACTCCTATGCGTCGTTCCCTCCGACGATCGGTGCTCGGCACCGGCCTCACCGCGATGCTGACCCTGTCCGCGTGCACCTCCTCCGCTGATGAACCCGTGCGGGGCGGCCCCATCGCCACCCTGGGCGAGCCCACCGAGATCACCACCGGTCTGTCCTTCCCGTGAGGGCTCGCCTTCCTGCCGGACGGCTCCGCGCTGGTCAGCGAGCGCGACTCGGCCCTGATCAAGCGGGTGCCCGCTGAGGGCGGCGCCGCCCAGACGGTCGGCGAGGTGCCCGGGGTGGTGCCGAAGGCCGAGGGTGGCCTGATGGGCATCGTCGCCTCACCCGACTTCACCACCGACCGTACGGTCTACGCGTCGGTCACCGGCGCCGACGAGAACTCGATCGTCGCGCTGCACATCGCCGAGGACTACCGGTCACTGCGCCGGGATCGGGTGCTGCTCGACGGCATCCGGACCGCCGATCGCCACCACGGCGGCCGGCTCGCCATCGGCCCGGACGGATACCTGTGGATCACCACGGGCGACGCCTTCGAGCCGGCCAACGCGGCCGACGACACCTCGCTCAACGGCAAGATCCTGCGCATCCGTACGGACGGCACGTCACCTGACGACGACCCCATCTACTCGTCGGGCCACCGCAACGTCCAGGGCATCGCGTTCGGCCCGGACGGCACCGCGTACGTCTCCGAGCTCGGCCACCGCACCTGGGACGAGGTCAACGTCCTGCGCGAAGGCGCCGACTACGGCTGGCCCGAGACCGAGGGCGTGGAAGGCGGCACCGGCACGGCTCCGATATGGACCGTGCACCCGGACGACGCGTCTCCGTCGGGGATGGCGTACGCGCGAGGGTCTTTGTGGATCGGCGCCCTGGGCGGGCAGCGGCTGTGGCAGCTTCCCGTCGAGGCGGGCCGGGTGACCGGCGAGGCGATCGAGCACTACCCCGGCGAGTACGGCCGCATCCGCACCGTCGAGCTCGCCCCGGACGGCGCCCTTTGGCTGGTCACCTCCAACACCGACCAGTCCACCTGGGGAGGCGTCGCCCCGAGACCCGGCGACGACCGCATCCTCCGCGTCGACGTCAATCAGTAGAACAGGACTCCCTCGCGTCCGTCGTCCTCACCATCGGCATCGGCGACCTCACTGCCCGGCACCTGGCCGACGCGGGACCCCGCGGGCCGCAACGCCGAATCGGCCGCCCCCTCGGCCACGCAGCCGCACGTTTGACGTCTCGCCCGGCACTACTTAGGCTAGCCTAACTCGACGGTCGTCGACGTCGTGCGGGGCTTCCCACGGTGGCACGTGCCGGTGCCGGAGACATTCAGGAGGCGGCGTGCGCCGGGGTCGGTCGTCAGGTGTCGCGCTGCTGCGCCGGGTCGTCCGCGATCAGGCTCGCCGGGTCGGCCTCAGCGCGGTCCTGAGCGCCGCTCATCAGAGCGGCGAGGCACTCGTGCCGATCCTCATCGGAGTCGTCCTCGATCAGGCGGTCGGCGGCGGAACGCTCACCGGCCTGATCGTCTGGATCACGGTGCTGGGCGCGGCCTTCGCGGTGCTCTCGGCCAGCTTCACGGCCGGCACCCGCACCGGGGAGTACGCGGTCGAACGCGCCGCGCACGCCCTGCGGCTCGAGGTGACGGCCCGCATCCTGCACCCGCGCGGCGCGGCCGGCGCCGGTCAGCTCCCCGGCGCCCTGGTGAACGTGGCGACCGGAGACGCACAGCGCGTCGGCATGATCAATCTCGCGCTCCCGCTGGGCGTCGCGGCCTGCTTCGGCATCGTGACCGGGGCCGTCGCCCTGCTGCGGATGTCCGTACCGCTGGGCCTGGTGGTGTTGATCGGCGCACCGATCCTGCTGTTCGCCGCGCATCGGCTCGGCAAGCCCCTGCAACGGCGCAGCGAGCGCCAGCAGGACCGGGCGGCGCGCGCGGCCGGAGTGGCCGCCGACCTGGTGGCGGGGGTGCGGGTGCTCAAGGGCATCGGCGCCGACCGGTCCGCGGCCGACCGGTACCGCGCGATCAGCCACGAATCGCTCGACGCCACGCTGCGCGCCGCCGAGGCGCGCAGCTGGCACGACAGTGCACTGCTCGGGCTGACCGGCGTGTTCCTCGCCGCCGTGGCACTCATCGGCGGCAGGCTGGCCGCCGCACACCAGATCACGGTCGGCGAGTTGGTCGCGGCGGTGGGCCTGGCACAGTTCCTGCTCGGCCCGCTCGCCCTGATCGCCTGGGCGAACGGCGAGTTCGCGCAGGCGCGCGCGTCCGCCACCCGGATCGCCGACGTGCTGGCCACCCCGCCGCGCACCGCGGGCGGTGACGAGACCCTGCCCGATCGGGTCACCGGGCACCTGAGCCTCACCGCGGTGGACGCCGGCCCGTTGCGCGGCCTCGACCTGGACGTGGCCCCCGGTGAGCTGGTCGGCATCGTCACCGCGGACCAGGTGGCGGCGAGCACCCTCACCGCGCTGCTCGGCAGGTTCCAGGACCCGGAGGCCGGTGTCGTCGCGCTGGACCACCGCCCGCTGCACACCCTCGATCCGGAGTCGGTGCGCGCCGCCGTCCTGGTCGCCGACCACGACGCCGACCTCTTCGAGGGAACCCTGATCGGCAACGTCGCCCTGGACCGCGCGACGGACGGAGCCGTCGAGGCCGCGTTGGCGGCGTCGACCGTGGACGAGGTCGCCGGCACGATGCCGGACGGCACGAACGGCGCGGTCGCCGAGCGCGGCCGCTCCCTCTCCGGCGGTCAACGGCAACGGGTGGCGCTGGCCCGGGCGCTGGCCGCGGACGCGCCGGTGCTGGTGCTGCACGATCCGACCACGGCCGTCGACGCCGTCACCGAGCAGCGGATCGCCGCCGGCATCCGGCACCTGCGCCGCGGGCGGACCACCGTCCTGGTGACGACCAGCCCGGGCCTGCTCGCGGTGACCGACCGCGTCGTCTTCCTGGCCGACGGCACGGTGCGGGCCACCGGTACCCATGCCGTCCTGGCCCGCACCGACGACCGGTACCGGTCGGCCGTACTCGCCTGACCGACCGCGACGAGATTGAGGTACCGACGTTGAGCGACATGACCGCCGGGCGTGCGCTGCTGCCCACCGCGACCGGCGCGCAGGCGTGGACGGCGGTGCGCCGGCTGCTGCGGCCCCGGTGGCGGTCCGCGGCCCTGGCCGTGGCCACGCTCGCCGCGGGAACCGCGATCGGGCTGGTCACCGTCCGGCTGCTCGGTCACATCGTCGACCTGGTCGCCGCCGGCCGGCCGGCCGGCGCGATCACCGCGCCGGTCGCCGCGCTCGTACTGATCGCCGCCGGCCAGACCCTGGCCGCCGGCTGGGGCCTGACCATGGTCGCCCGGCTCGGCGAGGGCATGCTCGCCGAGCTGCGGGAACAGTTCATGGACCGAGTGCTCGCGCTGCCGCAGGACCGCATCGAGCAGGCCGGAACCGGCGATCTGACCTCCCGGGTCACCAACGACGTCACCGCGATCGCCGACGCGGTCCGCACCGCGCTGCCCGAGCTGGTCCGCTCGGTGCTCGCCATCGCGCTCACCGCGCTCGGCCTGGCGGTCCTCGACTGGCGGTTCCTCGCCGCCGCGCTGCTGGCCGTGCCGATCCAGGCCTGGACCGTGCGGTGGTACGCGGGCCGGGCCCTGCCGATCTACGCCGCGCAGCGGGTGTCGGTCGGCGCGTTGCAGCACCAGTTGCAGGAGACCGTCGCCGGGGCCGATACGGTCCGGGCGCTGCGGTTGCAGGACCGGCACCGGGAACTGGTCCGCGGCCGCTCACGCGACTCCGTCGACGCGACGATGCGCGGGGTGCGGGTGCTGACCCGGTTCTACGCCCGCCTGAACCTGGCCGAGTTCGTCGGGCTGGGCGCGATCCTGGTCACCGGCTTCCTGTCGGTCCGCGCCGGAACCGCGACGATCGGCACGGCCACCGCCGCGGCACTGTACTTCCACAGCCTCTTCGTGCCGATCAACACCGCGCTCGGCCTGGTCGACGACGCGCAGGCCGCGGCGGCCAGTCTGGTGCGGCTGGTCGGCGTGACCACGCTCCCGGCGCGCCCGGAACCGGCCGGGCGGGCGAGCACGGCGGCCACCGTCACCGTGGAGACGGTCGACCACGCGTACCGGCCGGACCGGCCCGTGCTGTGCCAGGTCAGTCTCGAGGTGGCCGCGGCGGAGCGGGTGGCGCTGGTCGGGTCGAGCGGCGCCGGCAAGACCACCCTGGCCGGGCTGATCGCCGGGGTGCGCCGGCCGACGGCCGGCGTGGTCCGGCTGGGCGGCGTCGACGTGGCGGACCTCGATCCGGCCGAGGTACGGCGCTCGGTCGTCATCGTCACCCAGGAGGTGCACGTGTTCGCCGGCCCGCTCGCCGACGATCTCCGGCTGGCCCGGCCCGCCGCCACCGACGACGACCTGCGGGCGGCACTGCTGCGGGTCGGCGCCCGGGACTGGCTCGACGCGCTGCCGGACGGGCTGGCCACGGTGGTCGGCGAGGGCGGCCACCGGCTCACCGTCACCCAGGCACAGCAGTTGGCGCTGGCCCGGCTGGTGCTGGCCGACCCGCCGATCGCCGTCCTCGACGAGGCGACCGCCGAGGCCGGCAGCGCCGGGGCCCGCCTGCTCGAGGAGGCCGTCGCGCGGGCCCTGGACGGGCGCACCGGCATCGTGGTCGCGCACCGGCTCACCCAGGCCGCAACGGCCGACCGGATCGTGCTGCTGGACTCCGGGCGGGTGCTGGAGACCGGCACCCACACCGAGCTGTCGAAGCGTCCGGACGGCCACTATGCCGCGCTCTGGCGCGCCTGGTCGGACCACCGGGCCGAGGACTAGGGTCCTGAGTCTTTCTAGCGCCGGCAGCCATGCCCGTCGCGCTGCCCGGTCGCGGTCCGGCCAGTCCGCACCTCTCTGCAGTTGCCCACCGAGGCAGGGATGGCGGGTGGATGCGCGCTCATGCCGAAGAGCGCGCACGCGATCTTGCTAATAGGCCGATATGGCCTGGCCCGTTAGAGACTTGTATTCCGGGTGCGGTCCTGTTTCAGTGATTGCGCGTGTCGATGCCGATCAGCGCGGTCTGTGGTGGTGGAGGTCCGCGCTGGATCTACCGGATAATGGTCATGTCCGCGATTTGTCGTGGACTCCGCCTGGGGCATGTGTGGATCTAAGTATCGGCTGGTGGGGCGATTTGCTGTGACCGCTGGCGGCGCGGTCAGACTTATTCGACGTCGACTCATGTCGGTGATCTGACATGTGAATTGATGGGTTTCGGCGTGGCGGGTGCGGTTTGGGTGGGCAGTCGAGAGTCCAATTTGGCGCCGGGTGTCGATGGACGTAGCGGTTTCCTATTGATCTTTTGGTGGTGTGGGGGTTCGGTGGCGCAGACGGTTCCGGTGCGTGTGGGTGCGGTCGAGGTCCTGCTGGAGGCGGTTTCGGTGCCGGGTTCGCAGCAGACGTCGGCAGGGGGCCGGGTGGCGGATTACGCCGCGGGTGCGTTCGAGCGGGCTCAGGTGGTGTTGGAGGAGGTCGCGGTGTCGATGGGGCGGATCGTGGGCCGGGTCGGTAGCCCTGAGTTGGTGAAGGAAGAGTTCGGGGTGAAGGAGTCGGTGCCGGCTGTGGGGCGGGTGGAGGCGGCTTCGTGACCGATGATGTGACGGTGTCCGGCCTGGGTTTTCTTGGCTGGGTGGCCGACGCTGATGACACGGCGGTGGGGACCTGTTTCCAGGTGGAGGCGGGTGTCTTGGTCACGGCGCGTCACGTGCTGGCCGATGCCGGTGCGGCTGGGGTGGGTGATGCCGTCCGGGTGGCGCCGATCGGTGGTGGCCCGGGGCGGGAAGCCGTGGTGGTGCGGGTGGACGAGGTTCATGATCTCGCGGTGCTGACGACCGGAATCCCGTTGCCCGACTCGTGTGTGCGGCTG
The DNA here is from genome assembly GCF_031458235.1 of Catenuloplanes atrovinosus. Lineage (NCBI taxonomy): Bacteria > Bacillati > Actinomycetota > Actinomycetes > Micromonosporales > Micromonosporaceae > Catenuloplanes > Catenuloplanes atrovinosus. Next base: position 4,426,882 of record NZ_JAVDYB010000001.1, read on the forward strand.
ATCGTGTCGGATGCGGTGCGTGATGACGAGCCGGTGTCTATTGCCGGGTATCCCACGGTGGAGGACGCGGGCATCTCGTACGAGTTGTTGACGTCGGGTGGCCGGTGGCGGGGTGCGGTGCTGCGGGACAGGGTGTTGTGGTCGCGGTTGCAGGCCGATGCGGTGATGCCGGGTATGAGTGGTGCACCGGTGCTGCGGGCCGCTGATCGGGCGGTGGTGGGTGTGGTGTCCGGCCGGTACAACTCGGTGGACGGGTGGCTGGCCGGCGCGGTGTGGGTGGCGCGGGTGGAGGATCTGCGGCCGCTGCTGGACGGCGTGGCTCGTGTGGAGATTGAGGACGACCTGCCGCCGGGGGCGCGGCTGGATGTGGTGCTGGAGGTGTCGGACTCGCGGGTGCGGCTGTCCGGGGCCGGTGAGGATGTGACCGCCGCGCATCGGGGGGTGTCGCCGGGTCTGGTGAATGCGCTGCATGATGTCCGGCGGGAACGCGGGCGTCCTCGTGCGGTGGTGCGGGACGACCTCGGCGTGGTGCAGAGTGCGCCGGGTGTGGTGTCGCTGCGCCGTGCGGGTGAGCTGCTCGCGGAGTCGTTTCTGCCGGTTGCGGTGGCGCAGGCTCTGGCCCGGCTGCTGCACCGGGCGCAGCGGGCGCATGTTCCCGTGCGGGTGGGTGTGGAGGCGCCAGGGCGTTGGGCGTTGCCGTGGGAGGCGCTGCCGGATCCGGTGACCGGTCGCCCGTTGGTGCTTCATGATCTGGTGTCGGTGTATCGGCGGGTGCCGGCGGCGGGTTCCCGGTCGGCGCCGGTGGCGGGTCCGTTGCGGATCGTGGTGGCCATCGCGTCGCCGGAGATCGGTGGCGGACCGTTGCTGGATTATGAGCGGGAGCTGGGCGCGGTGCTGGACGCCGTGCATTCGGCGCATCGCAGCCGGGCGGTGGTGCGGATCGTGCCGTTCGCGACGACCACGGCGATTCGTGCGGTGCTGTCCGAGGACACCACTCATGTGCTGCACCTGTCGGCGCACGGGGCTCCTGGGCTGTTGCATCTGGAGGATGAGCAGGGCAGCGCGCGGGGGGTCGACGCGGCCACGTTCGTGCGGGAGGCGGTCCCGGAGGGCCGGATGCCGCGGGTGATCTCTCTGGCCGCCTGCTACACCGACGCCGAGGGTGAGGACGGCGCGCAGTCCTTCGCCGCGCAACTGGCCCAGCACGGTGCCGGGGCGGTGATCGCGACACAGACGTCGGTGACGGATGTGTATGCCACCCGCCTGTTCGCCCGGGTGTATGCGGAACTTGCCGGGTCCGGGTCGCCGGATGTCGTCGCCGCCGTCGCGCAGGCCCGCCGGGCGGTGCAGCATGGCTTCGCCACCGGCGCGGACGCCGTGGCGCAGGCGGTGGCGGGGATGGACGAGTGGAGTGTGGTCAGCGTGCTGGCCGGCGCCCCCACGGTGAGCGTGGTGGACGGTACGGCTTCTGCTGTCCGGCGGGTGGAGACGGTTCCGGATCTGAAAGGTCTGCTGGCGCGGCCGGTGGGCCAGTTCGTCGGCCGCCGGCACGCCCAGCGGATGCTGCCGGGCCTGCTGCGTGGTGACGGCGCAGCGGGGGTGTTGCTGTATGGGATCGGTGGGATCGGGAAGACCACTCTGGCCGCGGAGCTGATCCGCCGACTGCTGGACACGACGCAAGACTGGCAGTTGGTCACCGTGACCGGGCCGGTCACGGTGGACGGTGTGCTAACCGCGGTGGCCGGCGCGGCGCGCCGGGACCTGCTGCGCCGCGAGGAGCTGTTCGGGGCCGCGGTGGTCGCGGTGCAGGCGGCGAGCCGGGCGGACCTGCCGTGGCAGGACCGCCTCGGCCTGCTCCGGGAGGACGTGCTGTCCGACACGGCGATCCTGCTGGTGCTGGACAACTTCGAGGACAACCTGGCCCCCGGCACCGGGCGGGACTGGTCGATCACGGACCCGAACCTGGAAGGGCTGCTGACCGCGTGGCTTGGCAGCCCCGGCCGCAGCCGGCTGCTGATCACCAGCCGGCACCCGTTTGCTCCCGATGCCGCGGCTACCGGCCGGCTGCACGCCTATCAGGTGCCGCCGCTGAGCCTGGCCGAGACCCGGAAGCTGATGTGGTCGCTGCCCCGCCTCGACCGGCACGCCACAGACCCGCCCGCCCGGGAACGGGTCTGGCGCACCGTCGGCGGGCACCCCCGGGCGCTGGAGTACCTGGACGCGCTGCTGCCCGGCGAACAACCCGCCACGGCGGGTCAGGCGCGTTTCGCCGACATCACCCAACGGCTGCACAACGCGGTCCAGGACCGTCTCGGCCCTACCGAGTCCACCACGTGGCTACAGCAGAAGCGGACCCTCGACGCCGCGCTCGCCGATACCGTCACCCTCGCCGCCGACGACGTCCTGCTCACCGAACACCTGACCCGGCTCACCCCCATCGAAGACGCCGTCACCACCCTGGCCGCGCTCAGCGTCTACCGCGAGCCCGTCGACACCAGCGCACTGCTGTTCCACATCGGTGTCCCCGACCCGGAACGGGCCGACACACCCGACCGCGCCGAGACCATGGCGCAGGTGCGTGACCTGCTCTCCCGCTACCGGCTCGACCTCAACCAGATCGACGAAGCAGCAGGTCCGGACAGCCCGTTGACACCGCAGGACCGCACGCTGCTGGCCCGGCTCGCCGATGAGGCCTCCCGGCCGCCTCATCCGCCGTTCACCGCCCCGGCCGGACTCGGCGGCCTGATCCGGCAACTGTCCGCGACCAGCCTGATCACCACCCTCGACGACGGCCGGGTGGTGATGCACCGGTGGACCGCCACCGAACTGCACCACCGCTGGAACAGCCCAGCCGGGCACCACCACCAACCGGCACTCGTCACGACCGCCCACCACGCAGCCGCCGCCTACTGGCGATGGCGCGTGAACGCCTGGCCGCAAGACCGCGCCGTCGACCTCCACGACCTCGAGGAGGCCCGCCACCACCTGCTCGCCGCCGGAGACCCGGACACCGCCGGCACCATCACCGAGTACATCTGCTCCCAGCTCCACGACTGGGGCGCATGGGACCACGAGACCAGCCTCATCCACGACACGCTCCGCTGGCTCCCCGCCGACTCACCCCGCCGCCCCGCCTGGTACCACCAGCTCGGCATCCTCGCCCAGGACCGGGGCGACTACCCCGAAGCCGAACGCCGCTACCAGCAATCCCTCACCATCGACGAGGAACTCGGCAACCGGGCCGACATGGCCACCAGCTACCACCAGCTCGGCATCCTCGCCCAGGACCGGGGCGACTACCCCGAAGCCGAACGCCGCTACCAGCAATCCCTCACCATCAAGGAGGAACTCGGCAACCGAGCCGGCGCCGCCACCAGCTACCACCAGCTCGGCATCCTCGCCCAGGACCGGGGCGACTACCCCGAAGCCGAACGCCGCTACCAGCAATCCCTCACCATCTTCGAGGAGCTCGGCAACCGGGCCGGCGCCGCCACCAGCTACCACCAACTCGGCAACCTCGCCTACCTCGCCGGTGACTACCCGGAAGCCGAACGCCGCTACCAGCAATCCCTCACCGTCAAAGAGGAACTCGGCAACCGAGCCGGCGCCGCCAACAGCTACCACCAGCTCGGCATCCTCGCCCAGGACCGGGGCGACTACCCCGAAGCCGAACGCCGCTACCAGCAATCCCTCACCATCTTCGAGGAGCTCGGCAACCGGGCCGGCGCCGCCAACAGCTACCACCAGCTCGGCATCCTCGCCCAGGCCCGGGGCGACTACCCCGAAGCCGAACGCCGCTACCAGCAATCCCTCACCATCTTCGAGGAACTCGGCAACCGGGCCGGCATGGCCGGCAGCTACCACCAGCTCGGCATCCTCGCCCAGGCCCGGGGCGACTACCCCGAAGCCGAACGCCGCTACCAGCAATCCCTCACCCTCTTCGAGGAACTCGGCAACCAGCCCAGTATTGCCACCACGATCAGCCAACTCGGGAATCTACGAGCCGACATGAACGACCTCGCCGGAGCGGTACCACTTCACTGCCAAGCACTGGCGATACGGCTGTCCATCGGCGTACCGCAAGCCGAAAACAACATCGCCCGCCTCCGAGACCTCCGCACGAAGCTTGGCGACACAAATTTCTCCGTAGCGGCCAGGACCGTCTTCGACGAACGGTCCTTTATGACCTTGATCGCCATACTCGACCAAACAGGCTAGTCCCAATAAGGATGGGCATAGCACACGCCTTATCGGCGAAGCGGTCGGGAGGCCTCGCATTCCGCTTCAGTTCCCATACTCCACGGCAAAATGGGCAGAAAAACAGACAAGCCCGTGTAGTACGTAAACGCCAAGATCACGTATCCGCTCATGCCGCAGAGAACGCGCGATCTGCCCTGAGCCAGCCGTCACCATGCGTGATGAGTCCACCACAAGCGAGCGAGAAGTCCCGGAGGGACCGGTGTGCGCTTCTCCCTATGAGCGCCTACCAAGTGTGGCTCTTTCGATGTGAGTACAAGCAGGTCAGGCCACCGAGTCCGGTGTGAAGGGTGTCAGGCAGAACGGATGGCCGGCCGGATCAAGCAGTACCCGCCACCGGGGGTCGGGCTGATCCGGCAGCGTGGCCCCGAGCGCTACCGCTCGCTCCACAGCCGTCCCGAGATCGTCTGCGGTGAGGTCGAGGTGCACGATCGCCGTTCCCGGCCAGACAGGAGGGGCGTAACAGTCGACTTGTTGCGCTACCAGCACAGCCCCGTGCACCTCGATTCCGACACTGGTTTCCTTCGCCCACAACTGGCGACCTCCAAGCAGCGCCCGGTAGAAGTCGGCGAGCTGCTGCGGGTCGGGACAGTCCAAGGAGATGGCTACAAGCCTTATCGGGCGGAGCTCGGTCACAGTGGCACCCTACGGCCTCTGACGCATGTGCTGGCCCTCGGACATCCGGATCTGCCGCTGCGCAGGCACGGCGCCCGCCGCCGCCGTCGTCACGCGCGGTATCTCTACTCGTCGACCCGGGCGACAGCCACGTGGCGTAGTCCATTTCGGCTTGTCCGCGTGAGGGTGGTAGGTGCTCGTCGCGGTTAGAACGTGGCGGCCGTAGCGTTGAGCCACCCGGTAGGTGTGCTTGCCCGACCAGGCGACCACGGGCTGGTCGCACCGGGACGCGTCGCGCACGTAGTCGACGATCGTGGCCGGGTTGATGGCGAACGGTATGGCGCACGGTGTCACCGCCCGGCCGTTGAAGATGAACACCTCATCGCGGAAGAGGTCGACGTACCAGAGCCGGTTCTCGGCCCGTTGCACGAGTAGTCGGGTTGCCGGGTGGCGTTGCGCGGTGACCCAGGCAACGAGGGCGACTTCACGCTCGCCGAGATCGGTGGCCGGTCCGTAGTGGTCCTCGGGGTGACTCGGCGACGGAGATGGAAACTATTCGACGCAGCCGGAGAATACCGTCACGCAATGTCTCCTCCGCACCGCCCGCGGTGCACTCTGATGCCGCAGATGATGCGCAGCCGCCCCCTCGTCCGGCAGGCCCTCAACCCGGACGGCCGCGAAGCGATTACGGCAGCTTGTCACCGCGGGAAGCGATACCCCGGCAGGCCGGCGATCTGGCCGTCGGCCTGCCCGGGATCCGCCACGCACGCCGACACGGTCGGCGACCACAACTGCAGACGATGGGGAATGAAGACGTACGACCCTAGGAGGCCATGCGCTCCCGCAGTGACCGGGGGCGCAGGTCGGTCCAGGTGCGCTCCACGTAGTCGAGGCAGGCGGCCCGTGACTCCTCGCCGAAGGCGACCGTCCAGCCGGCGGGCACGTCGACGAAGGAGGGCCACAGCGAGTGCTGGTCCTCGTCGTTGACCAGCACCAGGTACCGGCCGTCGGGGTCCTCGAAGGGGTTGGTCGTCATCAGTTGGTCCTTTCCGCGTCGGTGAACAGGTCGGTCAGGGTGCGGCCGGGGTCGGCCACGGCCGCCGCGAGCAGCCGCTGGAACGTCTCGGCGAGCGCGACCATCCGGTCGTGGTCGAACCGGTCCACGGCGTACTCCAGGTCGCAGTGGATCGGCCGGTCGCCGGCCGGCTCGTAGAAGCTCAGGGTCAGCTCGGCGCGCAGCGCCCCGGTGGGCAGCGTCTCCAGGGCGAAGCCGCCGACCTCGGCCAGCCGGGCCTCCTCGTGGTGCACGATCATCACCTGCGGCGGTGGCACACCGTCGGCCCGCAGCGCGTCGAACGGCAGGTCCTGCAGGTCGAGCGCGCCGAGGTCGGTCTCCCGGATCCGGGCCAGCAGCGCGGCGAACGTGGGGTTCCCGCCGGTGTCGGTGCGCAGCACCACCGTGTTGAGGAAGCAGCCGACCAGGTCGGCCAGGCCCGGCTCGGAGCGGCCGGCGACCAGCGCGCCGATCGGCAGGTCGGTTCCGGCGCCGGCGCCGGTCAGCAGCGCGGCCGTCACGGCGTGGAAGATCATGAACATGCTGGTGCCGGTACGCCGGGCGAGCTCGTCGACGGCGCGGTGCACGGTCTCGTCCAGCACGATCGGCACCAGCCCGCTGCGGCCGGAGGTGTTCGACGAGGCCTGGGCACCGGGCAGCGTCAGGCGGGGCGCGCCGGCCAGCAGCGACCGCCACCGGCCGAGCTGGCGGGCGTGCAGCGAGGCCGGGTCGTCCGGGTCGCCGAGCAGCGCGTACTGCCAGCGGGTGTAGTCGGCGTAGTCGACCGGCAGCGGCGTCAGCGCACGGCCCTGGTAGGCGGTGGCCAGGTCGCGGATCAGCGGCACCGCCGACCATTCGTCCACGCCCAGATGGTGCACGGTGAGCAGGATCGCCTCGTCGCCGAGCATCCGGGCCCGCAGTGGCGCCCGGCCGATCGGGTCGACCGGTTCCCGGCTGAGCCGGGCCAGTTGCGCGTCCAGCGGTTCGCCGGTCCTGTCCACCCGTTCCAGCACGGGCCGGTCGGTCTCGACCCGCCACAGCTCGCCCGCGGCCCAGCGGTAGCCGGTGCGCAGCGGCGCGTGGCGGGTGACCACGGCGTCGAGCGCCGCGGCGAAGGTGTCGCCGTCCAGGCCGTGGAAGGCGAAGGCCAGGTCCCAGCCGCCGGCCGGCGCGTGGGCCAGGTGCCGCTGCACCGGTGCGGCCCGGCCGTCGGGCTCCTCCCCGGCCGGGCGGGCGGTGAGCGCCGGCCGGGCGGTGGCCGTGGGCCGGTCGATGAGCCGGGCCAGCCCGGCCACGGTCGGCGAGTCGAAGACGTCCCGGACCCGCAGGTCGGCGCCGAACGCGGTGCGGACCGCGCCGATCAGCCGCATGCAGGACATCGAGTGCCCGCCGAGGGCGAAGAAGTCGTCGTCCACGCCCACCCGGGGCAGGCCGAGGATCTCCGCGAACAGCGCGGCCAGCCGGGTCTGCGCCTCGGTGACCGGTGCGGCGTCCCCGGCCAGCGCCGCCCAGTCCGGGGCGGGCAGCCGACGCCGGTCGACCTTGCCGTTCGGGGTGCGTGGCAGGTCGCCGTCGACCGCGACGATCAGCGCCGGCACCAGGTAGCTGGGCAACCGGGCGGCCAGGTCGGCGCGGACCACCGCGGGGTCGACGTGCCCGGCCGCGGCGACGACGTAGCCGATCAGCCGGGTGGTGTCGCCGGTGCCGTCGACGACGACGACCGCCTGCGCGACGTCCGGGTGGGCGGTGAGGGCCGTCTCCACCTCGGCGGGCTCGATCCGATGTCCGCGGATCTTGACCTGGTCGTCGACCCGGCCGAGGAAGTCGATCAGTCCGTCGGCGCGCCACCGGGCCCGGTCACCGGTGCGGTACATCCGGGCGCCGGGCGGCCCGTACGGGTCGGCGACGAACCGGGCGGCGGTCAGGCCCGGCTGCCCGAGGTAGCCGCGGGCCAGTCCCCGCCCGCCGATGTAGAGCTCGCCGACCGCGCCGGGCGGCACCGGTTGCAGGCGGCGGTCGAGCACGTAGGCGACGGTGTTCGGGTCGGGAACGCCGATCGGCACCGCGTCCGTCCAGCCCGGCACGGCCCGCCAGAGCGTCGAGTTGACCGTCGCCTCGGTCAGTCCGTACGCGACGAACAACCGCAGCGTGGCGGCCCAGCGGGAGATCACCTGGGGTGGCACCTGCTCGGTGCCGACCAGCACGGTGAGCCCGGCCGGCAATTCGCTGCCCGGCGGGAGCGCGGCCACCAGCGACGGCGGCAGGATCGCGTGGCTGACCTGGTAGCGGGTCAGCAGCCGGGTGAGCGCCGGCCCGGGAGCACGCGCGTCGTCGGGGGCGATGATCAGCCGGGCGCCGGTGGCCAGCGCCATCGACACCTCGAAGGCGAACACGTCGAAGCCGATCGAGGCGAACTGCAGGATGCCGCTGGCGGCGGTCACGCCCATCGGGTCGATCGCGGTCTCGACCAGGCTGCCGATGCCCTCGTGCGTGACGGCGACGCCCTTGGGCCGGCCCGTCGATCCGGAGGTGTAGATGACGTACGCGGCGTGGTCGATCCCGGCCGGCGGCGCCGGCAGCACCGTGGCGACCGGCCCGTCCGCGTCGACCGGCACCCGCGCGACGCCGTCCACGCCGGGCAGCGTGCAGGCGACCGCGTCGTTGGTGATCACGTGCCGGGTCCCGGAGTCGGTCAGCATGAGGGCCAGCCGGTCGGCCGGGTGCTGCAGGTCCAGCGGCAGGAACGCGGCGCCGAGTTCGAGCACGCCGAGCACGGCCACGATGGTCTCCAGCGAGCGCGGCAGCGCCACGGCGACCACGTCCTCCGGCCGTACCCCCCGATCGGCCAGGACCCCGGCCAGGCGGTGGGCGCGCGCCGCGAGCGCGGCATAGGTCAGTGTGCGGTCGCCGTCGACGACCGCCACCGCGTCCGGCCGCTCAGCCGCCCGGGCCGCGAAGGCATCGAAAAGGCTCAGTTCCTCCACGGTACGGGCGGTGCGGTTGAACGTGCGCAGCACGCGCTCGCGTTCGTCGTCGACCAGCACGTCCAGCCCGATCAGCGGCGTGTGCGGGCCGGCCACCGCGGCGGTCGCCAGCGCGACGAGCCGCCGGGCCAGCAGCCGGACCGTCGCCCGGTCGAACAGCGCGGTGCGGTAGATCAACCGGCAGGTCATCGCGTCGCCGCCGTGCTCGGCCAGCTCCACGACGAGGTCGAACCGGGCCGTACCGGTGTGCAGTGGCTCGTCCTCGACCTCGATCCCGGCCAGGGTGAACGTGTCCGGCGTGTGGTGCCGGTGCACCACCATCACCTGGAACAGCGGGTGCCGCGACGCCGACCGGGGCGGGTTGACCGTCTCGACGACCGCCTCGAACGGCACGTCCTGGTGGGCGAAGGCGGCCAGGTCACCGTCGCGGACCCGGGCCAGCAGGGTGGCGAAGCTGGGCTCCCCGCGCAGATCGGTGCGCAGCACGAGCGTGTTGACGAAGAATCCGACGAGGTCGTGCAGGGCCTCCTCGGTGCGGCCGGCGATCGGCGCGCCGAGGGGGATGTCGTCGCCGGCGCCGACGCGGTGCAGCAGGGCCGCGGTCAGCGCGTGCGCCACCATGAACGGGCTGGCGCCGGCGTCGGCCGCCAGCCGGCGCAGGCCACGGACCACGTCGGCGGGCAGCTCGACGCTCACCTCGTCGCCGTCCGCGCTCGCCTCGGCCGGGCGGGGGCGGTCCAGCGGCAGCGGGATCTCCTCCGGGGCGCCGTCGAGGGTGGTGCGCCAGAACGCGTACTGCTCCTCGGCGACCCGGGCGAGCAGTTCCCGCTGCCACTGGGCGTAGTCGGCGTACTGCACGGGCAGCGGCGCGAGCTCCCGCCCCTCGTAGGCGGCGGCGAGGTCGGCCAGGAACGGCCCGTCGGACCACTCGTCGGTCACGATGTGGTGCAGCAGCAGCACGAGCACGTGCTCGCCGGGGCCGCGGCGGATGAGCGTGGCCCGCAGCGGCAGCTCGGCGGCCAGGTCGAACGGCCGGGCGGCGAGCTCGGCCACGTCGGCGTCGTCGACGACCTCGAGCGGCGGGCGGGCCGCGTCGACCGGCAGAATCCGCTGGTACGGCTCGCCGTCCTCGGCGTCGATGACGGTCCGCAGGATCTCGTGCTTCGCGGCCACCGCGTGCAGCGCGTCGTGCAGCGCGCCGACGTCCAGCGGGCCGCGCAGGCGCAGGGTCAGCGGGAAGTTGTAGGCCGCCGACGGGCCCTGCATGCGGTCGAGGAACCACAGGCGGCGCTGCGCGAACGACAGCGGCAGCCGTTCGGGGCGGTCCATCGGCCGCAGCACCGGCCGGTCGGTCGCGCCGCCTCCGGTCCGCGCGGCCAGCTCTGCCACGGTCGGCGCCTCGAACAGGTCGCGGATGGACAGTTCCGCGCCGAGCGCCGTCCGGGCCCGGCTGACCAGGCGGATCGCGAGCAGCGAGTGCCCACCCAGGTCGAAGAAGCTGTCGTCGACGCCGACCCCGGGAACGCCGAGCAGGTCGGCGTAGATCTCGCACAGCGCGGTCTCGGCCGGCGTCGACGGTGGCCGGGTCGCGGCCGAGGTCTGCACGGTGGCGGCGGGCAGGGCCCGGACGTCGAGCTTGCCGTTGACGGTCAGCGGCAGCCGGTCGACCGCGACCATCGCGGCCGGGACCATGTAGTCGGGCAGCCGCTCCTTCAGCAGTGTGCGCACGTCACGCAGCACGTCGTCGTCGGCGGAGGTCCACTCCGGACCGCGGACGAGGTAGGCGGCCAGCCGCTTGGCGCCGTCCGCGCCCGCGGACTGCGCCACCACCGCCGCATGGCCGACGATCGGGTGCGCGGCGATCGCGGACTCGATCTCGCCCAGTTCCACCCGGTAGCCGCGGATCTTCACCTGGTCGTCGGTGCGGCCGAGGAAGTCGAGGTTGCCGTCCGGGCGCCGCCGCACGAGGTCACCGGTGCGGTACATCCGCTCCCCCGGCGCGCCGTAGGGGTCGGCGACGAACCGCTCGGCGGTCAGCCCGGCCTGCCGGTGGTAGCCGCGGGCCAGGCCGATCCCGGCGATGTAGAGCTCGCCGGGGGCGCCGGGCGCGGCCGGGCGCAGGAACGCGTCGAGGATGTAGGCGCGGGTGTTCCAGATGGCCCGGCCGACGGTCGGGGTGTCGCTGTCCTCGGTGCCGCCGCCGAGCGTGTTGATCGTGTACTCGGTCGGGCCGTACAGGTTGTAGCCGGTCACCCCGTCGGTGTCGCGCAGCCTGCTCCACACGGTGTCGGGTACCGCCTCGCCGCCGAGCAGCACCAGCGGGGGCCGGTGCCGGCCGTCGCCGTCGTCGAGCAGGCCCTGCTCGATCAGGTGGTGGGCGTAGGTCGGGGTCACGTTGACGACGTCGATGCGGTGCGCGTCGCAGTAGGCGACCAGTCCCGCGGCGTCCCGGCGCAGCTGTTCGTCGCAGACGTGCACCTCGTGGCCCTCGACGAGCCAGAGCAGTTCCTCCCACGACATGTCGAACGCGAACGAGACGGTGTGCGCGATCCGCAGCCGCCGTCCGGCCGCGGCCACCACCGGGCCGAAGATCGCCTCCCGGTGGTTGAGCTGCATGTTGGTCAGCCCCCGGTACGGCGTGACGACGCCCTTGGGCCGGCCGGTCGACCCGGACGTGTAGATGATGTACGCCGGGTGCTCCAGCCGGTCCGCATCGCCGCGCACGAACCGCGGGGTCTCCTCGGCGGTCAGCGGGTGGCCGGGCAGGTCGAGTTCGCCCAGCACCACCACCGGCACCGTCGTCGCGGGCAGCAGCGCGGCCACCGACTCGGCGGTGAGCACGCACATCGGCGCGGTGTCGGCCAGCAGCAGCCCGAGCCGTTCGGACGGCAGGTCCAGCTCCAGCGGCAGGTAGGCGGCGCCGGTCCGGAGCACCGCGAACAGCGCGGCCACCATGTCGGGGGTCCGCGGCAGGGCCAGCGCGACGACCTGCTCCGGCCCGGCCCCGCGGGCCAGCAGCAGCCGGGCGATCCGGTTGACCCGGGCGTCGAGCTCCGCGTAGGTGAGCCGGTGCGCGCCGGCGACCAGCGCGACCGCGTCCGGTGTCCGGGCCGCCTGGTCGGCGAGCAGGTCGGCCACGGTGTCGGCGCTGACCGGGTTGCGGGTGCGGTCCCAGTCGCCGTGCAGCGTCCGCCGGTCGTCGGCGGTGAGCAGCTCCAGCGCGCCGACCGGCCGGCCGGGGTCGGTGACGATCCGGTCGAGCACGTCGGTCAGCCGGTCCAGCAGCGTCCGGGCGGCCGGGCCGTCGACGACCTCGGGCCGGTGGTCGAGCGCGATCCGGAACCGCGCGGCCGGGGTGACGACCAGGGTCAGCGGGTAGTGGGTGGCGTCCACGCTGCCGACGGCCTCGATGCCGTGCCGGCGTTGCAGGTCGGCCGCCTCGCCCTCGTCGACGAAGTTCTGCATCACGTAGAGCGTGTCGAACAACTGGCCGTGCCCGGCCGCGCGCTGGATGTCGGCCAGGCCCACGTGGTCGTAGTCCATCAGCGTGAGGCGCTGGTCCTGTACGCGCCGCAGCAGGTCGCGCACGGACTCGCGCGGGTCGGGCGCCACCCGTACCGGGACGGTGTTCAGGAACAGCCCGATGATGGTGTCGACGAGCGGCACGTCGCCGTGCCGGCCCGCCACCGTCATGCCGAACACGACGTCGCTGCGCCCGGCGAAGCCGCCCAGCACCAGGCCCCAGGCGGTGCTGAACACGGTGTTGAGGGTCAGGCCGTGGGTACGGGCGGCGTCCCGCAGCCGCGCGGACAGCTCCGCCGGCAGCTCGACCGCGTGCCGGTCGGGCAGCGCCGGTGGCAGGCTCCGGTCGGCCGGCCCGATCATCGTCGGCTCGGCCAGGCCGGTCAGCGCGTCCCGCCAGTGCGCGAGCGCGGCCGCGGTGTCCTGCCCGGCGAGCCAGGCCAGGTGATCGCGGTAGGAGCCGGCGGCGGGCAGGCCGCCGGCGTCGCCGTCCCGCTCGTACAGGGTGAACAGCTGCTCGACGAAGAGCTCCTCGGACCAGCCGTCCCACAGGATCAGATGGTGGCTGACCACGAGCCGGTCCCGGCCGCCCGGCAGCCGGATCAGCGTGAGCCGGCACAGCGGCGGGTCGGCGAGGTCGAACTGGCGGGCCCGGTCCGCGGCCATCACCTCGGCGACGGCCGCGGCGCGGTCCGGGCCGTCGAGGTCGCTCAGGTCCACCTCGTCGATCGGCAACGCCAGTCCGTCCGGGACGAACTGCACCGGCCGGCTCAGCCCGTGGCTGGCGAACCCGGCGCGCATGCCGTCGTTGCGGGCCAGCAGTGCCGCTCCGGCCCGGCGCAGCCGCGGCAGGTCGACGCGGTAGCCGAGGTCGAACGCGTCCTGTCCGGTGTAGACGTCCAGGGCACCGGCGTCGTAGCTGGCGTGGAAGTACAGGCCCTCCTGCAACGGTGACAGCGGCCAGACGTCACCGACGGGCGCGGTGCTGAGCTGCCGTACCCGGGTCAGTTCGTCCTCGGTGAGGGCGAGCAGGGTCGTCCCGCCGGCGAGCGTGCGCAGGGCCGCGGCCCAGCCGTCGGCCAGCGCGGTGACGTCGTCCTGGCGCAGTGGCCCGTCGGCCCAGGTCCAGGTCGCGGCGAGCCGCGGGCCGGCGCCGGTCTCCTCGCACACGACGTCGACCTGGAGCAGGTGGGCCAGGTCCAGGCCGCCGTTGACCTCGGTGGGCAGGGGCTCGGCGGCCGGGGTCCACGGTGCCCCGGTGCCGGCCGGGAACCGGCCGTAGTAGTTGAACAGCACCTGCGGTACGGCCATCCGGGCCAGGATGGGCGCGGTCTGTGCGTTGAGGTAGCGCAGCATGCCGTAGCCGATGCCGCCGTCGGGGGCGGCGCGCAGCGCCTCCCCGGTGCGGGCGACCAGGGCGCGCAGGTCGCCGCCGCCCCCGTCGAGACGCACCGGTTGGACCGCGGTGAGCCAGCCGACGGTACGGGCGAGGTCCAGGCCCGGCTCGAGCTGCTCGCGGCCGTGCCGCTCGACCTCGACCAGCAGGTCCGTGCCGGGCGTGCCGCGCCAGGCGCCGATGCCGTGGTGCAGGGCGGCGAGCAGCACGTCGGTGATCTCGGCCGACGGCATGGCCGGTACGGCGGCCAGCAGCGCCCGGGTCTCGGCGACGGTCAGCCGGGTGGTGTGCCGCCGGGCCTCGGCGCCGGGCCGCACGACGGCACCGGGCAGCAGGTCGGCCCCGGGCGCGAGCACCCGGACCCAGTGCTCCAGTTCGTCCAGTCGTTTCGGCGCCTGGGCCTGGGTCTGCACGGCCTGGGCGTAGCGGCGCAGTGAGGTGCCGGCCGGCGGCAGCGGCGCTCCGGCGGCGGCGGTGGCGAGGTCGTCGAGCAGGATTCGCCAGGACACGCCGTCCACGACGAGGTGATGGGCCATCAGCAGCAGGTGGCCCGGGCGGTCGCCGGCGTCGAACCAGACCGCCTGCAGCATCCGGCCCTCGTCGGGGTCGAGCCGGTCGGTGGCGGCGGTGGTCTCCGCGGCGATCAGGTCGGTGAGCGCGGCCGGGGGCAGCGCGGCGACGTCCACCCGGCGGATCAGCGCGCTCGCGTCGGCGGCCGGTGCGGTCTCGGTCGTCCACAGCACCGAGGCGACGCGGCGCAGTCGCAGCCGCAGTCCGTCGTGCCGGTCGAGCACCGCCTGCAGCGCCCCGGTCACGTCGGCGTGGGGTGGCACGGCGAGCAGCACCGGCAGGGTGAACCGGTCGATCGGGGCGCCGGTGTCGCGCAGCCAGGCCACGATCGGCAGCAGCGGCACGTCGCCGACGCCGTCCGACTCGGCCGGCGCGGGCTCGGCGACGGCCTGCTCCGCGACGGCGGGAAGGGCCGCCGCCAGGGCGCGGGGGGTGCGCAGGGTGAGCACGTCGCGCGGTGCGACCGGCAGGCCGAGGCGCCGGGCCCGGCTGGAGACGGAGATGGACAGGATGCTGTCCCCGCCCAGGGCGAAGAAGTCGTCCTCGGGCTCGGCCCGGGGCAGGCCGAGGACGGCGGCGAACACCTCGGTCAGCGCCCGTTCCCGGTCGTCGCGGGGCACGTCCCGGCCCGGCTCCGGGCCGGCGGCCGGGGCGGAGGGCGCCAGGGCGGCGATCGCGGCCCGGTCGATCTTGCCGTTCGGGGTCAGCGGCAGCGCGTCGACGACCAGCACCACGGACGGTACGAGCGCGGCCGGCAGGGTGGCCGCCGCCTCCGCGATCAGGGCCGGGCCGTCCGGTCGTGGCCGGCCGGGCGCGGGCACCACGGCGGCGATCACGCGGACCCCGCCGGTGCCGGTGGGCCGGGCCGCGACCGCGGCGTGGCCGACGCCGGGGCGGGCGGCCAGCCAGGACTCGATCTCGGCCGGGTCGATCCGGGTGCCGCGCACCTTGATCTCGTCGTCGGCACGGCCGGCGTAGGTGAGAGTGCCGTCGGCGTGGCGGCGCACGACGTCGCCGGTGCGGTACATCCGCTCCCCCGGCGCCCCGAACGGGTCGGCGACGAACCGCAGTGCCGTCTCGGCGGTACGGCCGAGGTAGCCGCGGGCCAGTTGGACGCCGGCCACGTACAACTCGCCGGGCACGTCGGCCGGCACCGGTTGCAGGTGGTCGTCCAGGACGTAGAGGCGCGTGTTGCCGACCGGGCCGCCGATCGGCACGTCGGCGCCGTGCGTGCCGTCGTTGGGCCACCAGGTGACCTGCACCGCGGTCTCGGTCGGCCCGTAGAAGTTGTCGAGCCGGGTGCCGGTCAGCGCGTGCCACCGCCGGGCGAGGTCGCCGGAGAGCGCCTCCCCGCCGCTGGACACCCAGCGCAGCGTGCGCGCCCAGCCGGTGTCCTCGCGGACCCGATCGGACAGCAGGAATGCGGAGACCAGCGACGGGACCAGGGTGAGGGCGGTGACCTGGTGCCGGCGGATCAGCGCGGCCAGGTCGGCCGGGTCCTGGGCCGCGCCGGCCTCCGGCAGCACCACGGCGGCGCCGGTGTACAGCGGCCAGAACAGCTCCCACACCGAGGTGTCGAAGCCGATCGGGGCGAGTTGCAGCATCCGGTCGCCGGTGCCGAGCGGGAACTGCCGCCGCGACCACTCCAGTTGGTTGATGATCGCCCGGTGGCTGACCAGCACCCCCTTGGGCCGCCCGGTCGACCCGGAGGTGAAGATCAGATAGGCGGCGTGGTCCGGTGCCACGGTGACCGGTGGCGTCGCGACCGCGGCGGTCACCGGCCGGTCCCCGACCAGCACGAAGGACAGCGCGTCGGTACGCGGCAGCCCGCCGATCAGGTCGGCGGTGGTCACCACGATCCGCGCGCCGGCCTCGGCGAGCGCGCCGGTCAGCCGCTCCGCGGGCTGGGCCGGGTCGAGCGGCAGGTACGCGGCGCCCGACCTCAGCACCCCGAGCAGCGCGACGAGCAACTCCACCCGGTGCGGGACGAGCACGGCCACGATCCGCTCGGGGCCGGCGCCCCGGGCGATCAGCCGCTCGGCCAGCTCCGCGGCCCGGTCGTCGAGTTCGCGGTAGGTGAGACTGCGCTCCCCCGCCAGGACCGCGACCGCGTCGGGTGTCCGGGCGGCCCGCGCGGCGATCGCGGCGGGCAGCGTCGTGTCCGGGACGTCGTGGCGCGGTCCGTCCAGCGCGGGCGGGGCGGACGGATGCGGCGCGATCCGGCCCACCGGCTCGTCGGGTGCGTGCACGACGGCGGCCAGCAGCCGGGCGAGCCCGGTGCGCAGGCGGTCCACCGTGGCCGGCGTGATCCGGGCCGGGTCGTACTCGACGGTGAGCGCGAGGCGGGGGCCGGGCGCCACCAGCAGGGAGACCGGGTAGTGGGTCGCCTCGCGGAAGGAGACGTCGCGCACCCGCAGCGTGCCGTCGGCGTCGCTCAGGCCCGCGTGGTCGGGGTAGTTCTCCATGACCACGAGCGAGTCGAACAGGTCACCGCCGCCGGCGCCGGCCAGCCGCTGGATCGCGGCGAGCCCGAGGTGCTGGTGGTCCAGCAGGGCCGCCTGCTCCTCGGCGAGCCGGGTCAGCAGGCCGGCCAGCGGCTCGGCCGGGTGCCAGCGCAACCGCACCGGCACCGTGTTGATGAACAGGCCGACCATCGACTCGATGCCGGCGACGTCGGCCTGCCGGCCGGAGACGGTGCTGCCGAAGGCCACGTCGCGCCGCCCGGTGAGCCGGCCGAGCAGCAGGCCCCAGACGCCGTGCAGGGCCGTGCCGAGGGTGAGCCCGTGCGCCCGGAGCCGCTGCGGCAGCGCGGTGACGACGTCGTCCGGCAGCTCCACGGCGACCTGCCGGGCCGGCTCCGGCGCGCCCGCGCTCTCGGCGAGCAGGGTCGGCGTGTCGAATCCGGCCAGCGCGGTCTTCCAGGCGTCGACGGCGGCCCGCTGGTCGCGCCCGGCCAGCCACCGCAGATACCGGCGGTACGGGGTGACCGAGGCGAGCCGGGGCGGTTCGCCGTGCGGGGCGTACCCGGCGAGCAGGTCGCGCAGGAACACCGCCACCGACCAGCCGTCGGTGACGATGTGGTGGTGGGTGAGCACCAGGGTGTGCCGGTCGGCGGCGTGCCGGATCAGCAGGCAGCGCAGCAGCGGCGGGGCGGCGAGGTCGAACCCGGCGGCCCGTTCCTCCTCCAGCCCGGACAGATCGTCCGCCTCCCGCCATGGCGCCGTGACGCCGTCCACGATCACCTGGACGACGCGACCGTCGGCCAGTTCCCGGAAGCCGGCCCGCAGCGGGGCGTGCCGGTCGAGCACCGCCTGCACGGAGCGGCGCAGCGCGCCGGCGTCCAGTGGCCCGTCCAGCGCGACGAGCTGCTGCACCACGTACCGGTCGTCGTCACCGGTGTGCGCGTGGAAGTAGAACCCGAGCTGCAGCGGAGTCGCCGGGAGCACGTCGGCCAGCCCCGGGTGCGCGGCCGCCAGGGCGTCGACGTCGTCGGTGGTCAGCGCCACGAGCGGGAAGTCCGACGGGGTGTGCCCGCCGGCGCCGGGCGCCGCCGTGTGGTCGGCGAGCGCGCCGAGCGCGGCGAACCAGGCCTCGGCCAGTTCGGCCACGCTCGCGTCGTCGATCAGGGTCTGCGGGTACGCCCAGGTCACACCGAGTCGCGGCCCGTCCGGCCAGTCCTCGGTGAAGGCGTTGACCTCCAGCGTGTACGGCGCCACCGGCATCTCGGCGTCGTAGCCGCCGGCCAGCACGCCGGCGCCCGGTACCGGCGTCCACGGGGCGTCCTGACCGGCCGCGACCGCGAACCGGCCCAGGTAGTTGAAGCTGATCTGCGGGACGGGCAGCGCGCCGAGCACGGCCGCGGTCTCCGGGTTGAGGTAGCGCAGCAGCCCGTATCCGAGGCCGTGGTCGGGCACCGCGTGCAGCTGTTCCTTGACCCGCTTGAGGGCCGCGCCCGCGTCCGGCCCGCCGGCCAGCGCGTCGGTGACGTCCACGTCGCCGAGATCGAGCCGGACCGGGAAGACGCTGGTGAACCAGCCGAACGTGCGGGACAGGCGCGCCTCGGCGTCGATCTGCTCCTCGCGGCCGTGCCCCTCGAGCGCGATCAGCACCGGCGGTGTGGCGGTCCGCCGGCGCCGGCGCCAGTCGGTGATCGCCAGCGCCAGCGCGGTGAGCAGCACGTCGTTGACCCCGGCGTGGAACGCGGCCGGCACGCTGGTCAGCAGCTCGGCGGTGCGGTCGGCCGGCAGACGCAGGGTGAGCCGCCGGACGCTCTCCAGATCGCCGACCATGTCCAGCGGCCGGCGCCCGAACGCCGGGTCGTCGCCGGTGAGCTGGGCGGTCCAGTGCGGCAGCTCGGCGATCCGGCCGGGGCGGTGGGCGTCGGCGGTGGTGATCTCCGCCCAGCGCCGCAGCGGGGTGCCGACCGGCGCGAGCGCGGCCGGGCGGTCGGCGGCCACCGCCGCGCCGGCCTCGGCCAGGTCGGGCAGCAGGATTCGCCAGCTCACGCCGTCGACCACGATGTGGTGCACGGCCAGCACCAGGTGGCCCGGCCGGCCCGGACCGGCGTCGAGCCACACCGCCTGGACCATGACGCCGGCCTCGGGGTCGAGCCGGGCGCCCGCCTGCCGCGCCGCCTCGTCGGCCAGCTCGCGGAGCCGGCTGTCCGGCAGCCCGGACGCGTCGACGCGGTGCAGCCACCGTGCGGCGTCCACGGTGCCGGGCGCGGCGATCACGAGCCGGCCCGGCGCGGTGGCGGTGGCCCGCACCAGCCGGGAGCGCAGCGCGTCGTGCCGGTCGGCGACCGCCTGCAACGTCGCGACCAGGCCGTCGTGGCCGGCACCGGACGGCAGCCGGACCAGCAGCCACTGGTTGAACGCACGGAAGTCCCCGCCGCACTCGTCCAGCCACACCATGATCGGCAGCAACGGCATCTCGCCCACACCGGCGTCCGGTGCGTCGGCCACCTCGGCGTCGACTGTGGACAGCATCGGGGCCAGCGCCGCCACGGTACGGTGCTGGAACACCTGCCGCGGGGTGACGACCAGGCCGGCCTGGCGCGCCCGGATCACCAACTGGATCGACACGATGCTGTCGCCGCCGAGCGCGAAGAAGTCGTCGTCCACGCCGACCTCGGGCAGGCCGAGCACCTCGGCGTAGAGCGCGCAGAGCACCTCCTCCCGGGCGTCGCGGGCGGCGCCGCCGGTGGTGAGGGCGGCGAAGTCGGGGGCCGGCAGCGCGGCCCGGTCCACCTTGCCCGCGGTGGTCATCGGGATCCGGTCCAGCGGCACGAACGACGACGGCACCATGTAGTCGGGCAGCCAGCTCCGGGCGTGCGCGCGCAGCACCGCCATCAGCGCGTTGGCGTCGCGGAACGGGGCCGGCCGGTTGGCGTACCGGGTCGTGGTTCCGGGCCGGTAGGCCGCTGGCGGTTGCATGCCGGGCGGGGTGAAGACGGCGTCGAGTCGGCCGTCGCGCGCGCCGGCGGTGAAGGTGACCTCGGCCTGCCAGCCGTGCCGCTCGGCGAGCCGGTACAGCTCCTCCGGGTCGACGGGCTCCCCGGCCGGGAGCTCCGGCAGCGGGTCGAGGGTGTGCAGCACGGCGACGTCGGCGCTGACCCGGGCGTTGGGCAGGCCGGAGACCCGCAGCGGACGGTCGCCGGTGAGCCGCAGCGCCTCCCAGGTGGTCTCCTCGGCCGGCGTCGCCTGCGGCACCGGGCCGGTGCGCAGCACCACGTCGTAGCGGTAGCGAGTGAGTTCGTTGTGGAAGTGTCCGCGCTTGACCCGCACGTCGGCGGCGGTCACACCGGGCAGGGTGGCGAACAGGTCGGGGTCGACGAGCAGCTCGCCCTCCCACTGCACCGCGCGCCGCACCGCGGGCCAGGCGACGGCCGGGTCGGCGCCGGGGTGGCGCTGCGCCTCGATGCCGGCCCGCAGCGCCGGCAGCGTCGGCAGATGCCGCACGTCGCCGAGGAACACCGACCCACCGGGCGCGAGCAGACCGAGCGCCTTGGTGAGCACGTCGGTCAGGTAGTCGAGGCCGGGGAAGTACTGGGCGACCGAGTTGATCACGACGGTGTCGAAGAACGCGGTGGGCAGCCCGTCCACGTCGTCGGCGGGCCGGGCCGACAGTTCCAGGTCGGGGAAGTGCCCGCGCAGGGTGTGGATCGCCTCCTCGGAGAGGTCGGTTCCCCAGTACTCCTCCACCTGGGGCGCGATCCGGGAGAGCAGCAGGCCGCTGCCGACGCCGATCTCCAGCACCCGGCGGGGGCGCAGCGCGAGGATGGCGTCGACGGTGGCGTCGCGCCATTCGCGCATCTGCGCGACCGGGATCGGCAGTCCGTCGTAGCTGCTGTTCCAGCCGGTGAAGTTCTCCGTGTAGGACTCGGTGCGGCCGGCGGTGTAGAGCAGTTCGTGCAGCTGTTTCCACTGCCCGACCTGGGCTGCGGCCAGGTCCTCGGTGACGGCCGGGCCGTCCAGCCGGGGCACCACGTAGGCGGCGAGTCGCACCTCGCCGGGCCGGTCCTCGCGGGCCACCACGGCGACCTGGGCCACCGCCGGGTGCTGGCCGATCACCGTCTCGATCTCGCCCGGCTCGATCCGGTAGCCGCGGACCTTCACCTGGTCGTCGGCGCGGCCCACGAACTCCAGCTGCCCGTCCTCGCGCAGGCGCACGAGGTCGCCGGTGCGGTAGAGGCGCCCGCCCGCCGGGCCGTACGGGTCGGCGACGAAGCGTTCGGCGGTCAGTGCCGGCCGGCCCAGGTAGCCGCGGGCCAGGCCGGGCCCGCCGAGGTACAGCTCGCCGACCGCGCCGGCCGGGGTGGGGCGCAGGGCGGCGTCGAGCACGTGGCAGCGGGTGTCCGGGTCGGCCACGCCGATCGGCACGACGGCGCCGGGCGGGGTGGCCGGGTCGCAGCGGCCAAGGGTGGAGTTGACCGTCGCCTCGGTCGGCCCGTACGCGTTGAACATCGGCCGGTCGGCCGCCCAGCGGTTGACCAGTTCGGCCGACACCCGCTCGGTGCCGGCCAGCAGCGTGGCGCCGGCCGGGAGCGTGCAGTCGGCCGGCATGGCGGCCAGCAGCGCGGGCGGAAGGATCATGAACGTGGCGCCGTGCTCGTGGGCGTAGTCGGCCAGCGGCGCGCCGGGCACCCGGCGGTCCGCGGGCACGACGATCAGCCGCCCGCCGGTGAGCAGGCCGTTGCACAGGTCGAAGAAGGCCACGTCGAAGCTGGGCGAGGCGAACTGCAGGACCCGGCTGTGCGGGCCGACCCCGAGCCGTTCGACGGCGGTGGCCAGCAGCTTCGCCACGCCGGAGTGCGAGACGACGACGCCCTTCGGGCGGCCGGTGGAGCCGGAGGTGT